>NZ_JBIRXG010000071.1:0-16461 GCF_044388685.1 Streptomyces sp. NPDC020192
TTGCGCGGACTCTCGGCCAGGCGGTACGGATCGTCTCGCTCATCGTGTTGGCGGTGGTCGTCGTCGGTGCGATCCTGCAGAACGCCGAGCAGCTGGGCCGGTCCCTCGGCTCCGTCCTTCCGCTCACGGCGGTGTTCAGCGTCCTGAACCTGGTCATCGGCTACTGGGTTCCCCGCCTGGCCCGCGTCGAGCGGCCCCAGGCAGTCGCCTCGTCGATGGAGATCGGCATCCATAACGGTGCGCTCGCCGTCACCATCGCCCTCAGCCCCGCATTGCTGAACATGCCGGCCGCCGCGGTGACACCCGCGATCTACAGCCTCGTCGCCTTCATCACCGCGGCGGTGGCAGCCTCCCTGCTCGCCCGGCGGTCCCGCCCACTCCCCGTAATGGAACCGGCGAGCAGCACCTGACCGCCGCGTGAGGGGCCGTGGAGGTGTGGCCCGGCGCAACGGTGGTGTTCTCCTGCATCAGGGACCGCCACTCGCCTCCGAACCGGGTGATCACGGCCCGTGAGCTTCCGGCGCATCGGGCAGTCTGTGGACCTGATCGACACGGGACGGTTCGGAGGAAGGCGCGCATCACTGGGCCGCGCCCGCGCCAGCTGGAACGTTGAAACTCCGCGCCATGGTCCGCCGGCGCGGAGTCACCGATCCCAAGTGCTTCCAAGCCGCAACCGTGAACAACGGCAGAATGGGGTTCCGCACCTCGGCCGCGACAGAGATCACTCCCTAACCACCTTGCAACCGGGCAGAATTGGGCAACCAAGTCCTACGCCATCAGGCGCCGGGCCCCGTATTCATCACGAACGTCACGCCTTCGGCGGGCAACTCGTGGCCGTCGTCGTCGAGGAACCCGACCCGCACGGCCTGACCGGTGGAACGCATTCGCCGCAGAGAGGAGGGTCCAGACGGGCGAGGGCGGTGGTGGTCGCCCCACTGCTGGAGAGCCGCCAGCACGAGTTGCAGCTCCTGCCCAGCCGGAGTCAGGTGGTAGCTCAGCCGATGCCGACTGCCCGGCTCCTGGTACGTCCGCGTGCGCAACACACCGGCCTCGCTGAGAAGCTTGAGCCTGTCACTGAGCAGGTTCGGCGCGATGCCGAGGGACGACTGGATTTCGGCGAACCTGTGCTTGCCCGCGAAGATGTCGCGTAGGACCAGCAGAGTCCAACGCTCGCCAAGCACTTGCAGGCTGCGCTCGATGGAGCAGGCCGGCGAATCGTCCGTGGGACCGGACACCTTCCTCGTCGATGGCACTGCCACCCCGCCTTCCACATCTCTGCCGGATCCTCACGCATGCCACGCGACCGCATGGCATGACCGAATTGTATACCTGAGTATCGGATCACTATCCAGTGTGCCGCTTGACCGTCCAGAACAACCACTGGCCTGAGACCGGCGTGACGGCGGGACGACGCGCAGGGTGAGTCCGGCTCCGCCCGCACAATGATCGCGGCCCACGCGGCCGGTGGCCACCTCCCCCGCGGGACCGGGGGCGCCCCGCTGCCGTCACCGAGCGGGACACCTCACCACATACGGAACGTCGCTCGTGACGCGCACGGCATCGACGCCGCGCGTCGGGGCAAGCCCACCGGCACACGCGTCAGACGGCAGGGGGCGAGGTCCGTGACCCGCCGTTCTTGAGTAGGCCGGCTACTGTCGCGAGCAGTTCGTCGGAGAGGTTCTTGTCGGCCACGGCCCTGGACATGAGCGTGGCGCCGACCAGGGCACTGAGGGTGAGCATCGCCTCGGCCTGGGCCTCCTCCGAGTCTTCGCTGAGGCCGGCGAGCAGATCCAGGTACGTGCGGACCTGCTTCTCGTAGGCCTCTTTGAAGTGCTGGTCGCCGCGTCCGGCGGCGGCGCCGAGCGTGACCAGGGCGCAGCCGGTGGCCGGCGCGTCGCGGTGCTGCTTCCCGAGGTAGGCGTCGATGAGACCGGCCCTCGGTTCTCGTTCGTTCTTCCGCGCGGCTCTCTCCATTTTCGCCGAGCCCTCGGCCAGGGCTACGGCCGCAGCCTGGGAGATCAGGTCGTCCCGGGATGCGAAGTGTTTGTAGAAGCCGCCGTGTGTCAGCCCCGCCTCCTTCATCAGGTCCGCGATGCCGGGGCGCGTGACGCCCTCCGCGCGGATCTTGCGGGCCGCGATACGCAGTACCCGCTCGCGGGACGCCGCCTTCTCCTTCTGTGAGTGCCCCATGTCGGGTCTTCCTTTCGAGGGAGCGGCTTGCCGCCCACCGGATGGATGACGTCCATCATACACATGAATTGAATCCTGGCTTTGAGCTGCTGATACTTGACTTCGAGGATGATGCGAGTAATCCTGAATCTAGATGTTGTTCATCATCCACATTCGAGGAGAAGCCGTGACCGACACCTACGACCCCAGCCGCACAGCCGTTCTGCTGGTCGACCCCTACAACGACTTCCTTTCCGAGGGCGGCAAGACCTGGCCGCGAGTGGAGCCCGTGGCGAAGGAGGTCGGTCTGCTGGACAACCTGCGTTCCGTGGTCGGCTCCGCCCGCGAGGCCGGCATGCGCGTGGTGTTCGTCCCGCACCGCCGCTGGCAGCCAGGCGACTACGAAACCTGGGACCACCCCAACCCCTCGCAGCGCAAGATCCAGAAGGGGCACCACTTCGCCAGGGGATCCTGGGGCGGGGAGTTCCACCCCGACTTCCGGCCGCAGGCGGCAGATGTCGTCGTCGGGGAGCACTGGGGCTCAAGCGGGTTCGCCAACACCGACCTGGACTTCCAGCTCAAGCAGCACGGCATCACCTACGTGGCGGTCGTCGGCCTGCTGGCGGAAACCTGCGTCGAGGCCACGGCCCGTTTCGCCATGGAACTCGGCTACCACGTGACGCTGGTCCGGGATGCCACAGCGGCCCTCTCCCCCGAGCGAATGCATGCCGCACACGAGCTGACCGGCCCCACCTACGCCCATGCCATCGTCACCACCGCAGAACTCGTCACCGCGTTCCAGGACGCACGGTCGTGAGCCTGATGCCGACCAGGCGACGGCCCGGTGAAGCCGACCCCCCTCGCCTTCCCGATACGCCCGCCCCTGCCCTCCTGGCTGTGCGAGGAGGCGCAATGACCGCACTGTCCACGGCCTCGGGCGTGAAGCGCGGCACCATCGCCGTCTTCGCCACCGCCACCGCCATCACCGTCTCCAACATCTACTTCACCCAGCCGCTTCTCGAATGGATCGCACAGGGGCTGGGCGTCTCCTCCGCTGCGGCGGGCATCGTCGCCACGGCGGGGCAGGTCGGCTACGCGCTGGGCATCGTCGTGATCGTCCCTCTCGCCGACCGCGCACGACTGCGCAGGATCTCGAGCGTTCTGCTCGCCATCACCGCACTGGCGCTGCTCGCAGGAGCACTGGCCCCCTCGATAGCGGTGCTGAGTACGGCGACCTTCGTCCTGTCGGTCACCACCGTGCTCCCGCAGCTCATCATGCCGACCGTCTCCTCGATGGCCGCGCGCGGCCAGGCGGGCCGGGCCCTGGGAGCCGTCGGTACCGGCCTGACCCTGGGAGCGCTGCTCTCCCGTACCGTCTCCGGGGCCCTCGCCGAAGCGACCGGGACGTGGCGCGCCGGCTACTTCGCCGCCGCGGCCGCCACCGCCCTGCTCTTGCTCGTCCTGCCCCGGTACATGCCGGAACAGAGCCCGCACGGCGGCCAGGACAGGATCGGCTACCTGAAGCTGCTGGCGTCCCTGCCGCGGCTCATCGTCGGGCATGCTTCCCTGCGCCTGTCCGCAGTCCTCGGCGCGACGGGATTCGCTGCCTTTTCCGCGTTCTGGGCGACGCTGGCCTTCCATCTGTCCCAGAAGCCCATCGAGCTCGGACCGGCCGCGGCAGGCCTTTTCGGTCTCGGCAGCGTGCCCGGCGCACTGGCCGCCCGCTACTCCGGTCGGCTCACCGACCGCTACGGCCCCGACACCGTCAACACCGTCGGCTTGGCGTCCGCCGGCAATCGCCTTCGTCGTCTTCCTGTTCGCCGGCGACTCCGTGGTGGCCCTCGTGATCGGTTGCAACCTGCTTGGCTACGGCACCACCAGTGCGCAGATAGCCAACCAGACCCGGATCTTCACCGGGCCCGCCGCCCTACGCGCCAGGCTCAACACCGTCTACATCTTCGCCTTGTTCGCCAGCGGCGCGATCGGCTCCAGCATCGGCCTGGCGCTCCTCGAAGCACACGGCTGGACAGTGATGGTCTGGGAGGGGATGGCCTTCCTCGCCGTCGGAGCGCTGTCCCTGACGGTCCATTCCGTCAGGCAACGCCGCACATCCGGGGTGCAGAACTCCGTAGAAACAGGCCCGTGTGTCGCCGTCGGCCGCCCCGTCGGCAAGGGCGGCTGAAGCCCGTGGCGAAGGACGCCGGGCTGCTGGACAACCATCTCGCCGGACCGCGGAAGCATCCTTGACTTTAAGAAGAAAAGTCAGGTGGAATTGCTACCGCCGACGCCAGACCTCGGCCCACGTGCAACACCGAACGGATAGGACATAGACATGCAGATTCAAGGCAAGGCCGCCTTGGTGACGGGCGCCAACCGGGGGATCGGCCAGGCGTTCGCCCGAGTGCTCGCCGAGCACGGCGCCACGGTCTACGCCGCCGCACGCCGCCCCGAACAGATCACCGATCCCGGGGTGGTGCCGATCCAACTGGACGTCACGGACCCTGCCACCATCGCCAGCGCGGTCGAGAGGATCGGCGACCTCTCCATCCTGGTCAACAACGCCGGCACCGCCTTCGCGGCGTCGCCGCTCACCGCGTCGCTGGACGACGCCAGGCGCGAGTTGGAGGTCAACTACCTCGGCACCTGGGCTGTGACCCAGGCCTTCGCTCCGACGCTGTCCCACAACGGCGGCGGCGCCGTCATCAACATGCTGTCCGCCGCATCCTGGCTGGCCCTGGAGCAGGCGCCCGGATACGCAGCGAGCAAGGCAGCGCAGTGGTCGCTGTCCAACGCGATGCGGTTGGCCCTGCGCTCGCAGGGCACCCGCGTGCTCGGTGTGCACGTCGGGTATGTCGACACCGACCTGTCCGCCAATGTCGACCAGCCCAAGATCAGTCCCGAGGAGGTCGCACGAGCCGCGATCAGGGGACTCCTCACCGGCCAGGAGGAAGTGCTCGTCGACGAATTCAGCCGCCAGATCAAGTCCGCGCTGCCCAACGACATCGCCGCGCTGTACTCGACCCGGTGACGGACGGCTGACTCATGAGCGACCTATGATCAAGGCTGTTGGCGGCGCCAGCGGTTGTGGCACGCTACCGTGCCGCCACCAGTGGCGTAGCGGCCGGTGCGGTGCATCATGGGCCCACGTTCACGGCGCGGGAGACCGTCCCGAGACGTTTTGCACGTATGCCCGTTGTCATCGCCCGCCTGATCCCCGCGCCGGGCAAGACCCAAGAGGTGCTCGACGTGTGCCGCGAGCTCGCCCCGCTGGTCCATCAGGAACCGGGATGCAAGCTCTTCGCACTACACACCGATGGCAGGGACGTCTTCATCGTCGAGCACTGGCTCACCTCCGAGGACTTCCGGGCGCACCTGGCCAGCTCGAATCTTCAGCGGATCAGGGACGCGACAAAGCCCCTACTGACCGAACCCAGCGAGATCTGGCCGGTGCAAAGCGTCCCCCTCGGCGACCCCGACAAGGGCGTGATCCACTAGCGACGCACTGTCTGAGCCGTCACAACACGTGTCGATGCAATACCGGCGCGAGACTCCATGCGGCCCCACATGGACCTCGTCGTACACGGCCAGAACAAGTCTTCCACCAGATTCAGAGGCACCCGCCGGCTGTGGCTCAGTGCTGCGTTACAACGTTCTCCAGTGGCTCTCCGTCGGCGAAGCGGCCAATCTGGGAGCACAGCAGCCGCTTGACTCTCGGCAGGAAGGCGGAGGTCTTGTTGCCCATGTGGGGGCCGATGAGCGCCCCCGGAGCATGACATAGCGGGTGGCCCGCGGGCACCGGTTCGGGGTCGGTGACGTCTAGCCCCGTACTTCGCAGGTCGTTGATTCGTATGGACTGTGTCCAGATGGGGTGTCTGGGGCGGTGCTGGTGGCGTTAGCTGGGTGTGTCGATGACTTCCCGGTCCCCGCGGACAAACCCGCTGGCCACAGACCTGAAACGGTGACCTGCGAAGTACGGGACTAGAGACCGTCGCTCGGTGGCCGGACCGATGGTGGTGCTGGTCTGCCGCGCAGGTGGGCGAGACGCGCTCGAGTCCAGTCGATGATCCTGATCCAGTCCAGCTTGATCATCAGGATGATGGCGCCGAGGCCGGTCAGCTGGATGATGATCGTCGACGGTGAGATCTCGCCATAGTCGAAGACGTGGCGAATGGTCTCCTCGGCTGCGGTAGCGGCGGTGACGTAGAGGGTGTAGCTGACGGTGCGACCGATGAGGAAGGCGCCGCAGAGGGGGAGCAGGGGTACGTTCGCCAGACCCGCAGCCATGAACAGCTGCGCCGAGGGCAGCGGCGAGAACACGAACAACGCGACGCCAGCCAGGATGCCGGACTTGGTCCCTGCGAGCGTGTTGCCAAGGGCAGTGAGGTTGGCTCGCCGTTCGGGCGACAGCCGTCCGCCGAGCTTACGGACGCCGAGGGCGAGGGCCAGACGTCCCGCAGTCGCCGCCAGTGCGCCACCGAGGATCAGCGCGGCCGGTGGTATGTCCGGCCAGCGAAAGCGGGCGAACGCGCAGAAACTCGGCAGCGACAGGCAGAGCGCCCAGACGCTTCTCCACCACGGACACCACTGCGCACTGCAGGCGCGGACGCTCAGACCGTGGCCGCGGGGACCGGGAAGTCATCGACACACCCAGCCAACGCCACCAGCACCGCCCCAGACACCCCATCTGGACACAGTCCATACGAATCAACGACCTGCGAAGTACGGGTCTAGCGCGGCACACAGCCGTCCAGCTTCGGCTCGGTGAGCAACGCCTCGGTGTCGACGACGCGGCCGCGCGCGATGTTCACCAGCAGGCTGCCGTTCCACATGCGTGCCAGGAAAGCGGCGTCGACAAGGTGGATGGTGGCGTCCGTGAGGGGCGTGGCCAGGTTCAGCGCGTCGGCGCGTGGGGGCAGGTCGGGTAGGTCAGCAAGGGCCTGAACGGGGCCCAGCGGTGCACTTCGAACGGTTCGTGCGACCCTCAGCACGTCGCACTCGAACGGCGTGAGTATCTGGACCACATCTCGCCCTACCTGACCGACCGCATCCGCCGCTTCGGCGAGTACTCCACCCACGTACTCGGCATCCCACCCGAGGCGTACGCCCCGTCCCTAGATGTCGACTTCAGCCCGCTGCGCGGCGACGGTCCCGGCGCGAACGACTGTGGCCAGGCGGCCTGACCACGCCGCACCCGGCCACTTCTCCAGCGCCACGCTTACGCACGGTCACCAACACGGCCGGCCGACTGGATGTGCATCTCGCCGTACTCGCGTGGCCTTCGCAGCTGGGGCACTCGGAAGTGCAGCCGGAGGTCGAGCAAGTCGGCGCATTTCATCCGGCTGCACTTCTCGCACAAGGTGAGGAGGCAACTACCTGTCAGGCTGGGCGCTTTGGATTGATGGTCTTGTTGACGATCTCAAGTCGGTTGCCGTCGAGGTCAGTGACATTCGCGGCGTAGTATCCGGGGCCGAAGTGCGGACGCGGACCCGCTCCACCGTCATCCTGGCCGCCGGCGGCCAGGGCGGCAGAATACGCAGCGTCTACTTCGGCCGGACTGTCGGCGACGAGGCCGAGGTAGAGGCCGGTCTCACCTGGCTGCCGCTCACGCAGCCAGATGCTGGCACCGACAGCTTTACCCGATCCATAGACTTGATCGCAGAGTCCGAAGAGGCTGGGGACACCCGGAGTGTCCGATTCGTAGGAACCGATCTCTTTCCACCCAAGCGGCTTGAGCGCCGCGAGATAGAAGGCGCTTGAGCGCTTGAGATCGCTCACCGAGATGTACACGTGATCAATCATTGTGGTGTCTCCTTCGGATGTGTCCCGCAGTCAGCGGGCTTGCTTCGTCTCTCGTGCCACCGGGGCGGCGCCGGGCCCTTACGAGGTCCAGACGTGGGCGTTGCGCTCGGCGAACTCGCGGAACGTGGTGGCCGGCCGCCCCGTGACCTTCTCGATGTCGCCGGTGGGCGTGGCTCCGCTGCCCGCGATGATGGCGCCGGTGAGCCAGCGCATCATCACCGCGAAGTCGGCGGGGACACCCGCGGCGAGCGCACCGGAGATCCATGCCTCCTGGTCGATGTCGTGGTAGGCGACGGGGTGGCCACTCACGGCAGCGATAGTGCCCGCGACCTCGCGGAAGGTGAGGGCCTGCGGGCCGGTGAGCGAGTAGGCGGCGCCGGCGTGGGTTTCGGGTGCCAGCAGCGTCTCGGCCGCGACCGCCGCGATGTCGGCCGCATCGACGAAGGCCTCCCTGCCGCCGGCGCTCGGGGCCGTGATCACTCCGCCGATGACCGGGAGGTGGTCGTCGGCGAAGTTCTGCATCACCCATGCGGGGCGCAGGACCGTGTGGGTGATGCCGGGCCGGGAGGCCAGGTCGGCCTCGACGGCCGCGATGTCGATCCCGGCCGGCGCCTGGTCGGCGTTGTGGACGCTCAGATAGGTGACGTGGCGCACGCCGGCCGCCTCGGCGAGGTCCAGGAAGGCGCCGACCTGGTCGGCGTAGCTGACTCGCATGGTAGGTGTCACCAGGTACAGGCGGTCGACGCCGGCCAGGGCGCCGGAGTGGGTGGCCGGGTCGTCCCAGTCGAACCGGACGTCCGCTCCGGTGCGTGCCGCGGTACGGGGAGCGACCCCTCGCTGGGCGAGGCCCTCGGCCAGCAGCGAACCAGTCCGGCCGGTGCCGCCCAGAACGAGTGCGGTGGGGCGTGTTTCGTTGTTCATGACTCCACGCTAGAAGTCCTGAGCAAGACACTCCATGCGCGTTCCGCTCGATTCTTTACGTGATGCTCTCGCGCCTTGACCCTGATACTCCTACTGGCCAAGCTGATCCCATGGACCTGCTGTCTGACCACCTGGTGCGGGCGCGCGCCACCGGCGCGGTGTTCGCGCGGACGGTCGCCGAACCACCGTGGGGACTGCATCTTGGCGGTTCGACACAGCTGTCGGTGCACACCGTCGTCCGTGGCCGCGGCTACCTCTGGCTGGACACCCCCGGCAGCGCCGTGGAGCTCATACCGGGAAGCGTCACGCTGGTGCGCGGCGGGCCGCACCACTACATCGGGAATGAGCCGGGCGCCACATGCCTGGAGCCGGAGGAGTTCCGGGCCCGCCACGCCCGGACGAGCCCCGAGGGCAATCCGCAGGCCACGGTGTTCCTGTGCGGCGCCTACCAGTTCTCCGGCGAGGTCGGCAGCGGGCTACTGGACGCACTGCCCCAGGTTCTGACCCTATCGGCGGCCGACGACGATCCCCTGCGGGACGTGATCACTTTGCTGTCCCGCGAACTGGTCCGGACCGAACTCGCCCAGCAGATCGTCCTGGATCGCCTCCTGGACCTGCTTCTCGTCCTGGCCATCCGCAGCGAATTCCGCCGCAGCACGACCGCGCCCCGCTGGTACCGGGCATCCGCGGACCCGCGCCTTGCCGCCGCGCTACAGGCCATGCACGAAAATGCGGCCCACCCGTGGACGGTCCCCGAACTGGCCGCGATCAGCGGCCTGTCCCGCGCCGCCTTCGCGCGGGTGTTCCGGGAGGCACTCGGTCAGGCCCCCATGCAGTACCTGACCGAATGGCGCATGACCATCGCCCGCGACCACC
Source organism: Streptomyces sp. NPDC020192 (assembly GCF_044388685.1). NCBI lineage: Bacteria > Bacillati > Actinomycetota > Actinomycetes > Kitasatosporales > Streptomycetaceae > Streptomyces > Streptomyces sp. NPDC020192. The sequence continues at coordinate 9,766 of NZ_JBIRXG010000071.1, forward strand.
TGCGCGCCGACGATCTCACCCTGCCCCAGATCGCCGACGCCGTCGGCTACGGCTCACCCTTCGCCTTCGCCGCCGCCTTCCGCCGCCACCACGGAGAACCACCCGGAACCTGGCGGCAGAGGGAACGAGCGACCGCGGAGACACGACTGCTCACCAACACCCACCCCGGCCCATGAGCGTCGCCGGAATTTCCGGTCCTGACAGGCGGCGCCCTGCGGCCGCCTCCCGGCCCTTCGGCCCGAGTTCGTGGACGCCGTCAGTCTCTGCCCACCCACTTGGGATGGTGCCTCGCTGCCCAGGCGAGGTCGACGTACCCCGTCCGCATGCCGCGCCGCGCCTCCGGGTCTCTGCACGCCAGTCGCATGTGCCCGACCACGACGAGACCAATCGTCAACGCCACCCAGTCGTGTACGAAGATCGCGTTTGTGCGCGGGATCGGTGGCAGGAGGTTGGTGAACCACATCAGCAGACCGGTGATCATCATGACCGGTACGGCCCCGGCGATCCACCCGGCGTAGAGCTTCTGCCCGGCGTTGAACTTGCCGGCCGGGCGGGAGCGCGGTGAGGTCCGGCGCTTACGGACAGCCCGCAGCCACCGCCAGTCGTATTCGGCGAAGCGATTGAGTTTGCGCAGATCACGACGGAAATCGGATGAGGTGGGCCCGAGGAGGAATGGTACGGGCAGCAGGATTCCCGTCCACTCATGGACGATGACGAGCAGGTGGCGGCGACCGACGAGCTCGGAGAGGGGCGGGAAGTACAGACAGGCTGCGGTTGCCACGCAGAGCAGCATCAGCCAGCTGGTAGCGCGGTGGGCCAGACGCTGCGCACGACCGAACCGGTGGATGCGGCCAGGGGGCTCAGACCGTGGATGCGCCACTTCTCTTGTCGGCTCCGGGGAGCCAGCCGTCGACGTCATATCCGTTCACCTCCCAGTAGCCGGGCACCCTGGGGCCTGCAGCTCGTCAAGTGCGTAGATTCTGGGGCGGTCGACGAGGCCGTCGACGGTCAACCGGTAGTTCGTCGCGTCCTTGTGCGGCACCGAGTCGGCGACGCTGTAGTAGCGGAAGCCGCCCGGGCTGAGCAGCAGTTCGGTGAGTTTGGTGAGGTCGTACTGCGATGCCACACCGAGCGCGCTGTCCCAGCCCCTTTGAAGGGAGGGCGCGGCGGCGATGCCGGCTGCGCCGATACCGAACGTCGCGAGCATCACGCGTCTGGCTATGGGCGCGCCGGCATCCGGTTCACTGTGCTGGTCAGTCATTTCAGTCATTCCTGTTGGAATACTCGCGGCCCAAGGAAAACAGGCGATGAGCTGGTCGGCAGAGTTCACTGCGGTTAGCCCGCAACGAGTAGCGCGGGTCCCTGCCGGTGCCCGTCATGGGATAGCACCTGCGTTTCATCGAACGCACGCGACTGCGGGACTGTGGGAGCATTTCGCTTAAGACGTGTCTTGCTCTGCTGCGGGTTGGAAGTTGGTTACGGACGAAAGCCTTGGGGTTCAGGTCGCACGCGGTTGCGATCGGGACGTCCGAGGTGCCCGGGCCGGGGAAGTGCACGTGGCCGGCGGGGCCGAGCGGGTCGAGGGCGCGCCCCGCTCGGCCCCGCTGGACGGGGTCATGTGCAGAGAGGCCCGAACCGGTCCTTTACCCCGGATCAGGCGGCGGTGTGCGCTGCGCGGTAGGGGACCAGGAACGGGGTCAGCGCCGCCAGCATCTGCTCGGGTGCCTCTTCGGCGACCCAGTGGCCGGTGTCGGGGATGACCACGGTCTGCACGTCGTGTGCAGCAGCCTTCATGGTGACCCCGGCTCCGTCGGCAATGCTGAGCGCTCCGCCGATTGCCAGGACGGGCATGGTGAGCAAGCCGGACTTCTGGCGTTCCAGGTTCTGCGCGAGCGTGGTGTCGAACGCGCGGTAGAAGCTGAAGCTGCCGCGCAGCGCGTCGCGGTCGGAGGCAAGGGTGCTGATGTAGTAGTCGACGGCGTAGTCGGGCAGCTTCTTCGCAGCGTTGATGTCGAACTCGAAGCCGAAGAAGATGCCTTCCCGTCCTCTGACGAGCAGCTCGTTTATCGTGGCGAGGCGGTTGAAGCCGATGTGCCAGATCCGGTCGTTGAGCCACTCGGGGCCGAAGGCCGGCGGCGAGGTGCTGATGCCCGGGAGGGGCGCCTCGGCGACGACCAGGCGGTCGACCCGCTCCGGGTGGTCGGCGGCAAGGGCGTAGGCGATCGGCATTCCGGTGTCGTGGCCGACGACGGCGAACCGCTGGTGGCCGAGCTCGTCCATCAGGGCGGCCAGGTCGTCGGCGAGGGTGGCGGTGTCGTAGCCGTCCTGGGGCTTGTCGGTCAGGCCGATGCCGCGCTGGTCGACGGCGATGACGGTGAAGTCCTTGGCCAGGGTGGGCATCAGCAGGCGCCAGGCGTACCAGGTCTCGGGCCAGCCGTGGACGAGCAGCAGGGCCGGTCCGTGGCCGCCGATGACCGCGTGCTGGCGGATTCCGTTGGCCTGGATGAACCGGCTGGTGAAGGTGTCGGTGAACCCGGCCGGGAGATTGGGCGCCTGCGAGACGCTGCCGAAGCGGTTCACGCTGCTGCCTGCCGGCCATCCGCGGCGGGATCCCGCCTCGGCTGCCGCAGCCGACTGGGCGGGGAGCACACTGAGGGATCCTGTGGTCGCCGCGGCCGCCGCTGCGACCGAGGTGGCCAGGAATTTCCGCCGGGAGTGCGTCGGCAGTATTTCGAACACGGTAGACCTCTTTGGTTGTTTGGGATGTAAAGGCGAGACGCCGAAGGACGGGTGTGTCTGTCCACTCGGTTCGTCCCGCGATGCGCCTTGCGCCGGGAACAGCAGAATTACGGTGCAGGTCCGGACTTGTTGGGCACAGAATTGTGGAATCCACGAGTCTTGATCTGTCGGCGCCGTTCTCGGACGCGGTCCGGCGGACCGTCGCCCGGTTCTGCGCACACGGCTTCGTGCTCCGGTTCCCCCTTGGGACAGCTGGGGGTGCCGACGACGGAAGAGCAGGGGCGGTCAGAGTGTCAACGTGGCCGTCAGCAGGGCGTTGGCCGCGGCGATGTCACCGCTGATCCATTCCGGGTTTGCGGGCTGCCGCTTCCACAGGGCGAGTAGCAGCTCGGCTGCGGGAGCCTTCACCGTGGCCGCTGCGGGCCCCGAGTCCACCGGCAGGGTCTGCGGCATGTCGCCGGGCTGGATCAGCCAGCTGTGTCCGGTGTCGGTGGTGTGAAGCGCCACGGGTGCCGGCAGCGGCTTCTGCTCGCCGCTGCGCCAGACCCTGGGAACCATCACGGCGAACACCTCGTCGATGCCATCGGCTGCGATCAGCGGATCGACGTGCACGTCAGTGCCGGTGGCCAGCTGGGCATCGACCAGGTGGACCGCCGTGTCCTGGGCAACGCGGCGGAACCAGAGCGCCGCCACCGCGTCTTCGAAGCCGAACGCCCAGGCCGGTGTGGTGGGGGCGGTCTCCTCCAGGGTGCCCAGGATTGCGGCCGCGCCCCCGGCGTACCAGTCGGCGATCTCCTGCCCGGCCGGCGGGGCGAACTGCTCGCCGGGCAACTGCCCGGTCTGCAGCAGGGCCGCCGCGAAGCGGGATGCCTGGCCCAGATGGATGCCCAGGTCGTGCATGCTCCAACTGCCACAGGTGGCCACCGGGGTGGCCGGGTCCGCGATGCGCAGCAGCTGCTCTAGCGCCGCCGCCTCCTTACGCAGGGTGGCCAAATACGTGCCGGTAGCGAGAGGCAACGGAGCGGGGGGCTGATTCACGGTGACCTCCGGTAAGGCGGGACCTGACGACGGCGGTTGCCTCGGCCGCCAGGGAACGAGACCTGCTTTCAGGAAGCGATCGGGTGAACACCGCCCCTGGGACCGGAAGGAAGCATGCACGGGCAGGCTAGTGTTTTGTAAGTCAGATCTTCCTGGTGAGCTCGGCGGCGGACACGGAGGGCAACCTCCGACTCCCCGTTCGGCCCGGCCGAGGTTTCGTTCCGCTACTTCGACACTGGTCAGCCGCGCCCGCAGCCTGCGACCGGCAGGACCAGCGCCAAGCCGCACGGGGTGTCAGATCTCCGCCGCAGACAAGCGCAGTCGATCGATGGCGACCCTTCGTCCGCCAGGATTGACTTTCAAAATTATAGTCAGCTACGTTGCGACGCATGCCAAACGCACAGCAGTTCCACGTGGCCGAAGCATCGCCGTCCTACTGGAAGGTGACCTTCTCCAACGGCCCGATCAACCTCATGGACGTGGACACCATCGAGCAGCTCGGCGCGCTGGTGGACCGCATCGAGCAGGCGCCTGACCTGACCGTGGTCGTCTTCGACAGCGACAACCCCGACTTCTTCATGGCGCACTTCGACTTCCTGGCGGATAAGTCGCGCATAGCCGCCATGAAGCCCGGCCCCACAGGACTCCACCCCTACGCGGACAACTTCATCCGCCTCGGCAGGGTTCCGGCCGTCACGATCTCCGCGATCAAGGGACGCGCCCGGGGAGCGGGAAGTGAGTTCGTGCTGGCAACGGACATCCGTTTCGCCGGACACCGCGCGATCCTGGGGCAGTTCGAGGTCGGCGTCGGGGCCGTGCCCGGCGGAAACGCGACGGGGCACCTGGCCAGGCTGGTGGGCCGAGACCGCGCGATGGAGATCCTGCTCGGGGCCGACGACTTCCCAGCGGAACTGGCGGCAGAATACGGCTACGTCAATCGCGTCCTCCCCGAGGGCGAGCTGGACGATTTCGTCGATGCCTTCGCCCGCCGTATCGCAGGGTTCGACAAGGTCGCCGTAGCCGGAACCAAGGCCCTCATCGACGAGAGCACCCGGATTCCGGACGAAGAGTTCGGATCCGCCCTGTCCACCTACTTCCAAACGGTAGGACGGCCCGTGAACGAACACCGCGTCCGGCGCCTCTTCGAAGGACGCCTGCAGAAGCCGGACGGCATCGAACTCGACCTCGGCAAGCAGGTCGCAGAGAGCAACCGAAACTGACACCTGCAACACAGCGCCCAGAGCGGGACCCGGCCCTCACCAAAGCCGGCGAAGTCCGGCATGAGTGAGCACGCCAGGCGACATGGAAACCACAGCCCGGACAGTGCCTCTCCGAGATCGCCGTAACCAGTCCCGGCCGAGCCCTGGGCAGCCTCCGACCTGGGGTCCGGTCGGCCGACGAGAAGGGAGGAAGGTATGGCATCCGACGAACCGTGGTGCTCCGTACAACGCAGTTCGCAAGTGCTCGGCGAGCGCTGGAGCCTGCTGATCATCCGTGAGATCTTCAGTAGAAGACACCGTTTCACCGAAATCCAGTCGGCACTGGGAGTCGCATCCAACCTCCCTCACCACCCGCTTGAAGAAACTGGTGGACGCTGGAGTTCTGCGAAAGCAGACCTACCAGGAGCCCGGCATCAGAAACCGCATCAGATACCACCTCACACCAGCCGGCGAGGAGCTGCTCATCGTCCTTGCCGCCCTGCCAATGGGGGGAGCGCCACTCCCACGTCCATCCGGACCCACCGTCCTACGCCGCCAACGCTCGTCCGGCCTCTCCGTGCACATTGGCCTCATCTCCGACACCGATGGTCATGAGATCCCCCCTCGCGGATCTCGACATGGTGAGCATTCAGCGTGGCTGACCGTTCCCCTTCTGCGGGTGTTGACACTCCCGATCACGTTGGCCGTGCGGGCGAATCGGCAGATCCGCGCCGGAACAGCAGGTACTGCGACTAAAAAGACCAAGCAGCGTGAACGCGCGACGAAGGGCCTCCGCTCCGTCGGCTGGGCGGGCCAAGCGGTTCCTGTCCGCGTTGAACGGCATCTCCCCGCACGTCCAGCCCCGCCGTCACCTGATGACCGCCACCCGATCGCCGAGCCGAGATGAACATCCGCTTCGCGATCTGGGAGCACATCATCGGCGCGGTTGATCGGCCCACCACAGCCTGAGCAGCGAGTCGGAACCCGGCCGCACCACGCCTCGACGCACCGTCAGACATCCACACAACCGACACGTGACAGCGCCCGAACACGCCCTCACCGTGACCGGCTGCGCCGACAGGCGGACTACCTGGCCCGATGCAGCCTGCTCGGTTCGAAGAGCGTCCTCGGCCGCGAACACTGCCGTCGAGGGCCTTGCGTCACCGCCACCCTCATTGGATAGTGCTCCCTATCGGATAGAAGTATCTATCCGATAGGGAGCACTATCCGGCATCGTCGAGCGTCTTGACGCGAACAGACAGGTGGGATGCATGACACAACGCGTGACGAGGAGACGACGGGAGACGAACGAGCGCCTGCTCGACGCAGCTGAGCAGGCGTTCGCCGAGTGCGGGTTTCACGGGGTTTCGATCGCGGAGCTGTGCGCACGGGCCGGCTACACGACCGGCGCATTCTATTCGAACTATGGCTCCAAGGATGAACTCTTCCTTGCGCTGTTCACTCGACGCTCCGAGATCGTCCTGAAACAGCTGGGTGAGGCGGTGGACCAAGCCGTGCTCTCCGAGCATCCGGTCGCCACGTTCATCGAGCTGGCGAGCGTCGTGGACGAGGAGACCCGTGCCTGGTTCCTCATCTCCACCGAGTTCACTCTCCACGCCATCCGCAACCCCGAGGCGGCCCAAGCGCTCGCCCGCCATGACGCGGCGATCCGGGCGGCAATGGCGGAGTTGCTCGCACCACTCCTCGCGGCCACACCGAG
>NZ_JBIRXG010000072.1:0-15522 GCF_044388685.1 Streptomyces sp. NPDC020192
TTGCACGAGCTGACGCGCGACCTGGACCTGTCGGTCTTCGCGGTGTTCTCCTCGATGTCCGGCCTGCTGGGCGCTCCGGGGCAGGGCAACTACGCCGCGGGCAACGTGTTCCTCGACGCGCTGATCGCCCGGCGCCGCCACGAGGGGCTGCCCGGCGTCTCGATGGCCTGGGGTCCGTGGACCCCCGAGGTCGGCCTCACCGGCTCGCTCTCGGACGCCGACATGCGGCGCCTGGAGCGTTCGGGCATGCCACCGCTGTCCGTACCCCAGGGCATGCGGCTGTTCGACCAGGCGGTCGCGGCCGACAGGGCGCTGGTGGGCCTCGCCCGGGTCGACGCCGCCGTCCTCCGCGCCCAGCCCGACCTGCCCGTCATGCTCCGCGCGCTCGTCGGCGGCCGGGCGCCCCGCGCCGTGGCCGGACGCCGGCAGCAGCCCGACGGCTTCGCCCAGCGGCTGGCCGGGCTCACCGCCCAGCAGCGCGACCAGCACCTGCTGGCGCTGGTCCGCGACAACGTCGCCGTCGTCCTCGGCCACCAGAGCGGCGAGCAGGTCGAACCCGGCCAGGCCTTCCGCGAGGCCGGTTTCGACTCGCTGACCGCGGTCGAGCTGCGTAACCGGCTCCAGACCGCGACCGGCCTCGCCCTGCCGGCCACGCTGGTCTTCGACTACCCGAACGCTACCCGTCTGGCGGCCTACCTGGCCGAGCGGTTCGGTGACACGGCCGGGACCGCCACGCGGCAGGAGCTGCCCGCGCCGGTGTCGGTGGCCGACGACCCGATCGTGGTCGTGGGCATGGCCTGCCGCTACCCCGGCGGCGTGGAGAGCCCGGCCGACCTGTGGAACCTGGTCACCGCCGGCGGCGACGCGATGACGCCCTTCCCGGCGGACCGCGGCTGGGACGTGGAAGCCCTCTACGACCCGACGGGCACCCGCCCGAACACGGCCGTGGCCAACGAGGGCGGCTTCCTGACCGCCGCCGCGGACTTCGACGCCGGGTTCTTCGGGATCTCCCCGCGGGAAGCCGTCGCGATGGACCCGCAGCAGCGGCTCCTGCTGGAGGTCGTCTGGGAGGCCCTGGAGCGCGCCGGAATCGACCCGGCCGCCCTCTCCGGCACCCCCGCCGGCGTCTTCGTCGGCAGCTACCACTCCAGCTACGGCGACCTCGTCGCCCAGGCGGGGGACGCCCAGGCCCAGCTGATGACCGGTGGCGCGCAGAGCGTGCTCTCCGGCCGGGTCTCCTACGTCCTCGGCCTGGAGGGCCCGGCCGTCACCGTCGACACCGCGTGCTCGTCCTCGCTGGTCGCGATGCACCTGGCGAGCCAGTCCCTGCGCTCAGGGGAGAGCACCCTCGCGCTGGCGGGCGGTGTCACCGTGATGGCCACGCCGGGCACATTCGTGGAGTTCAGCCGCCAGGGCGGGCTCGCCGGCGACGGCCGCTGCAAGGCGTTCGCCGAGGCGGCCGACGGCACCGGGTTCGGCGAGGGCGCCGGCGTCATGGTGCTGGAGCGTCTCTCGGACGCCCGCCGCAACGGCCACCCGGTCCTCGCGGTCCTGCGGTCCAGCGCGGTCAACCAGGACGGCGCGTCCAACGGCCTGACCGCCCCCAACGGCCCGTCCCAGCAGCGGGTCATCCGCCAGGCACTGGCCGCGGGCGGGCTCGCCCCGGCCGACGTCGACGCCGTGGAGGCCCACGGCACCGGCACGATGCTGGGCGACCCGATCGAGGCCCAGGCGCTGCTGGCCACCTACGGCCAGGACCGCCCCGAGGACCGGCCGCTGTGGCTCGGCACGGTGAAGTCCAACATCGGCCACACCCAGGCCGCCGCGGGCGTCGCCGGGGCGATCAAGATGGTGGAGGCCATCCGCCACGGTGTGCTGCCGCGCACCCTCTACGCCGACGAGCCCACCTCGCACGTGGACTGGGACCAGGGCCGGGTGCGGCTGCTGACCGAGGAGCGGCCCTGGCCCGAGACCGGGCGCCCGCGCCGGGCCGGTGTCTCCTCCTTCGGCATCTCCGGCACCAACGCGCACGTCATCCTCGAGGCCGCGCCCGACCTCGGCACCGAGCCCGAGCCGGAGACCGAGGCCGCCGACGGCGGCGCCGAGACGGTGTGGGTGGTCTCGGGCCGGTCCGAGCGGGCACTGGCCGCGCAGGCCGGACGGCTGCTGTCCGCGGTGGACACTCAGGATCCCGCGAACGTGGGTTCGGCGCTGCTGAACACCCGGTCGCTGTTCGAGCACCGGGCGGTCGTCGTCGGCGCGGACCGCGACGGGCTCACCGCCGGACTGCGCGCGCTCGCCGCCGGGAAACCGGCCGCCAACGTGGTCGACGGGGTGGCCCGTACGCGCCGCGGGGTGGCGGTGCTGTTCACCGGCCAGGGCGCGCAGCGGCTCGGCATGGGCAGGCTGCTCCACCAGCAGGCGCCGGTGTTCGCCGCCGCCTTCGACGAGGTGGCCGACGAGCTCGACCGCCACCTGGAGACCCCGCTGCGGGACGTCGTCTGGGGCGAGGACCAGGAGGTGCTGGACCGGACCGAATGGACGCAGCCGGCGCTGTTCGCGATCGAGGTCGCGCTGTTCCGGACGCTCACGTCCTGGGGTGTCGAGCCGGACTACCTGCTCGGGCACTCGATCGGCGAGGTGGCGGCCGCCCACGTGGCCGGGGTGTTCTCGCTCCCGGACGCGTGCCGGCTGGTCGCCGCCCGGTCCCGCCTGATGCAGGCGCTGCCGGCCGGGGGGGCGATGGCCGCCGTCGCCGCGACCGAGGAGGAGGTGACCGCCCAGCTCACCGACGGGGTGTCCATCGCGGCGGTCAACGCCGCCGAGTCGGTCGTCGTCGCCGGTCCCGAGGACGGCGTGACCGCGGTGAAGGAGCATTTCGCCGCGCTGGGCCGGCGGACCCGGCGGCTGCGCGTGTCGCACGCCTTCCACTCCGCCCTGATGGACCCGATGCTGGAGGCCTTCGCGGCGGAGCTGGAGCAGCTGGCCTTCGCCGAGCCGGCGATCCCCGTCGTGTCGAACGTGAACGGCGAGCCGGCGGACATGGCGAACCCGAAGTACTGGGTGGAGCAGGTCCGCTCCACGGTCCGGTTCGCCGACGGGCTGGCGTGGCTGGCCGAGCAGGGCGTGGACACCTTCGTGGAGGCGGGCCCGGACGCGGTGCTGTCCGGCCTGGTGGAGCTGAACGGCCTGTCGGAGGCCACCGCGGTGGCCCTCCAGCGCGGCGACCGCACCGGCCGCCCGGTCCTGCTGCACGCCCTGGCGCAGCTGTACGTACGGGGCGTGGCCGTCGACTGGGCCCCGCTGTTCGCCGGGCGCGGGACGCGGCGGGTGGACCTGCCGACGTACGCGTTCCAGCGGCGCCGCTACTGGCCGCAGGTGGCGCAGCAGCGGACGACGGGCCGCGACCCGGTGGACGCCCTGTTCTGGGAGTCCGTCGAGGGCGGCGCCGGAGAGCTGGCCCGCTCGCTCGGCGTCGCGGACGACGCGCTGTCGGACGTCGTCCCGGCCCTGCTGCGCTGGCGCGAGCGGCGGCTCCGGGAGGCGGTGGCCGACGACTGGTGCTACCGCCAGCAGTGGGTGTCCGTCGACGGCGTCCGCCCGGACCCGGCCACGCCGCGGCGCTGGCTGGCGATCGTCCCCGAGGGCGACGACCCCTGGACCGCCGCCGTACTGGAGGCGCTGGGCCCGGACGTGTCCATCCTCACCGCCGAGGAGGCCGGCGCCGCACAGCTGGCGCGGGCCGGGGCCGACCGCACCGGCGTGGTGTCACTGGCCGCGGACGGCGAGGCCGGTGTCACGGCGACGCTGCGTCTGGTGCAGGAGCTGCGGCGCGCGGAGCTGACTGCCCCGCTGTGGGTCGTCACCCGCGCGGCGGTCGCGGCCCGCCCCGGCGAGCGGGTGGAGACCGTGTGGCAGGGCGGCGTCTGGGGCCTCGGCCGCGTCGCGGCCCTGGAACTGCCCGGCCTGTGGGGCGGCCTCGTCGACCTGCCCGACGACGCCGACCCGGCGGCGCTCGGGCGGCTGGCGGGCGTGGTGTCGGGAGGCCACGGCGAGGACCAGCTCGCGGTGCGCGCCTCCGGCGTGCTGGCCCGCCGCCTGGTGCGCGCGCCCGGCCGCGGCACGAACGAGCCGTGGAGTACGAGCGGTACGGCCCTGGTCACCGGCGGCACCGGCGGCCTGGGCGGCTACGTGGCCCGGTGGCTGGTCGAGCGGGGCGCGGAGCACGTGGTGCTGACGTCCCGGCGCGGCCCCGACGCCCCGGGCGCGGGCGAGCTCCAAGCCGAGCTGGAGTCCGCGGGGGCCAGGGTCAGCGTGATCGCGGGCGACGTCGCCGACCGGGCGACGATGACCGGGATCCTCGCCGGCCTCCCCGCCGACCTGCCGCTGCGGTCGGTGTTCCACACCGCGGGCGTCCTGCACGAGCCGCTGCCCGTCGAGGAGCTTCCGGTGGCGACGCTGCACGCCGGCCTCGGGGCGAAGGTCGGCGGCGCGTTGCTGCTGGACGAGCTGACCGAGGGCATGGAGCTGGACGCGTTCGTCCTGTTCTCCTCCGGCGCCGCCTCGTGGGGCGGCAGCGGCCAGGGCGGTTACGCGGCGGGCAACGCCTGCCTCGACAGCCTGGCCGAGTACCGGCGGGCGCGGGGCCGGACCGCCACCTCGATCGCCTGGGGCACCTGGGCCGAGGCCGGTATGGCCGCGGCCAACACCGAGGAGCACGACTACCTGGTGCGGCTGGGTGTGCTGCCGATGCAGCCCGAGCCGGCCATCGCCGCCATGCAGCGTGTCCTGGAGGACGACGCGACCACGGTCACCGTCTCCGACATGGACTGGGCGAAGTTCGTGCCCGCGTTCTCGCTCGCCCGGCCGAGCCGGCTGTTCACCCTGCTGCAGGGGGCCGGTCCGGCCGTGGCCGAGCCCGAGGCCGACGGCGACGCCACCGCGTTCGCCGAGCGGCTGGCGGCGCTGCCCGCGGCCGAGCGGCGCGAACACCTCACCGCCCTCGTCCAGGACCACGCCGCCGCCGTACTGGGCCACGGCAGCGGCGACGAGCTCGACCCCGAGACGGCCTTCCGGGACGCCGGGTTCGACTCGCTGACCGCGGTCGAGCTGCGCAACCGGCTCCAGGCGCTGACCGGGCTCACCCTGCCCGCGACGCTCGTCTTCGACTACCCCAACCCACTCAAGCTCGCCGCCCTGCTGGACGAGATGGCGGGCGGCACCGCCGGGGAGGGCGAGGAGGAGGAACTGCGCCGCAAGCTGGCCTCCGTCCCGCCGGCCAGGCTCCGGGACGCCGGCCTGCTCGACGCCGTACTGGCCCTGGCCGAGGACGGGGGCCAGGAGCCCGGGGCGGCCGACGGGGGCGGCGAGCCGGACGAGACCGACCTGTTGACCGCCGACGCCGACGACCTCGTCCGCATCGCGCTCGGATCCTGAAGGAGCCGTACGACATGAAGATCACCGCAGCAGTGCTCGACAAAACAGGGGAGCCGTTCGCCCTGAAGGAGGTCGAGCTGGTCGACCCCGGCCAGGACGAGGTGCTGGTCGAGCTGCACGCCACCGGCCTGTGCCACACCGACGTGGCCGTCCAGCACGGGGCCACCCCCTTCCCGCTGCCCGGCGTGCTGGGCCACGAGGGGAGCGGCGTCGTGCGCGCCGTGGGCCCTGGCGTGACCGGTCTCGCGGCCGGCGACCACGTGGCCCTGTCGTTCAGCAGTTGCGGCGCGTGCGGCAACTGCCGGGACGGCGTGCCCTCCTACTGCGACACCTTCGTCGCCCGGAACTTCATGGGCGCCCGTATCGACGGCACCCGGCCGCTGTCGCTGGACGGCGAGGGGCTCGGCTCGAACTTCTTCGGCCAGTCGAGCTTCGCCTCGCACGCCGTGGCGCACGTACGGTCCGTGGTGAAGATCCCCGCCGAGGTACCGCTCGCCCTGGCCGCGCCCCTGGGCTGCGGCATACAGACCGGCGCCGGGGCGGTGCTCACGTCGCTGCGGGTCGCGGAGGGCAGCTCGGTGCTGGTCCTCGGCGGCGGCTCGGTCGGCCTGAGCGCCGTGATGGGCGCCGTGCTCGCCGGTGCGGAGACCATCATCGTGGTGGAGCCGCTGGAGTCGCGGCGGCTGGTCGCCAAGGACCTCGGCGCGACCCACGTCCTGGACCCGGAGGCCGGGAAGCTCACCGAGCAGATCCGCGGGATCGTGCCCCAGGGCGTGCGGTACGCCGTGGACACCACCGCCAAGCCCGCCGTGCTCGCCGAGGTCGTCCCGGCCATGACCAAGCGGGGCAGCATCGCCCTGCTCGGCATTCCCTCCGAGCCCACCGCCGTGCTGCCGCTGAGCCTCGGCCTGAGCCAGATCCTCGGGCTGACGGTGGTCGGGGTCGTCGAGGGCGACAGCGACCCGCACACCTTCATCCCCTGGCTGCTCGACCAGTACCTCCAGGGCCGGTTCCCGATCGACCGCCTCGTCACCACGGTGCCGTTCGCCGACATCAACGAGGCGGTCACCACGCAGACGCGCGGGGACGCGATCAAGGTGGTGCTCACGCATCCGTGAGCCGGGCCCGCCCGGCGCGCACCAGGTGGCAGTTTCCGATCGAGAACAGGCGAGGACAGGCAGGCCGCATGGCAATCGACTACAACGACCTCTACATCGGCGGTGAGTGGGTCGCGCCGAAGACGGAGCACCGCATCCAGGTGCACGCCGCGGGCACGGAGGAACTCGTCGGCAGCGTGCCGCAGGCGCACCCGGCGGACGTGGACGCGGCCGTCGCCGCGGCCCGCGCTGCCTTCGACGACCCGGCCGGGTGGCGTCACTGGACGCCGGAGGCGCGCGCCGAGGCGCTGAACCGGTTCGCGGCGGTCCTCCAGGACCACGCCCCCGAGATCGCCCGGCGGGTCAGCCTCCAGAACGGCATGCCGATCAGCCTGGCCGGTCTGCTGGAGGGTACGGCACCGTCGGCGCTGCTGCGCTACTACGCCGGGGTGGCCGCCGCGAAGGCGGGCGACGACCGCAGGCCCGGCCTGTTCGGCGGCCACGCGGTCGTCGTCCCCGAGCCGGTGGGCGTGGTCGCGGCGATCGTCCCGTGGAACGTGCCCCAGGGGATCACCTTCATGAAGCTCGCCCCAGCCCTGGCCGCGGGGTGCCCGGTGGTGCTCAAGCCGTCCCCGGAGACGGTGCTCGACGCGTTCCACGTGGCCGAGGCCGCCGCCGCGGCCGGGCTGCCGGCCGGGCTGATCAACATCGTCCCCGGCGGGGCGGAGACCGGCCGCTACCTGGTCGGCCACCCCGGCGTGGACAAGGTGTCCTTCACCGGCTCGACCGCCGTCGGCCGGACGATCGCGGAGACCTGCGGCCGGCTGCTGCGGCCCGTCTCGCTGGAACTGGGCGGCAAGTCCGCCGCGGTCGTGCTGGACGACGCCGACCTCAGCGGGCTGATGGACCGGTTCTTCCGGGCCACGCTGCTGAACAACGGCCAGGTCTGCTGGCTGGGCACCAGGATCCTGGCGCCTCGCTCCCGGTACGCCGAACTGGTCGACGCCGTCACCGAGATGGCGCGCTCGCTCAAGGTCGGCGACCCGCTCGACCCCGCGACCCAGCTGGGCCCGCTGGTCTCCGAGCGGCAGCGGGACCGGGTGGAGTCCTACATCGCCAAGGGCGTCAGCGACGGCGCCCGGCTCACCGTCGGCGGCGGCCGCCCCGGGTGGGCGGACCGCGGCTGGTACGTCGACGCGACCGTCTTCGCCGACGTGGACAACAAGTCCGCGATCGCCCAGGAGGAGATCTTCGGGCCGGTGCTCTCGGTCATCCCCTACACCGACGAGGAGGAGGCCCTGGCGCTCGCCAACGACAGCGACTACGGCCTCGGCGGCTCGGTGTGGACCACCGACGCCGAGCGCGGCCTGGCCTTCGCCCGCCGCGTACAGACCGGCTCGGTCGGGGTCAACAGCTACGCGAACGACCCGGTCGCCCCCTTCGGCGGCCGGAAGGCGAGCGGGCTCGGCTACGAGCTGGGCCCCGAAGGGCTCGCCCAGTACCAGGTCCTGAAGTCGATCTATGTCGACCAGCAGGTCTGAGAGGCGCCCGGTGCCCCTCTGGACGGCACCCCGCGGCCACCACATACGTAGTGAGAAATGGAGTGGACGATAAATGACCGGACGACTCGACGGCAAAGTCGCCATGATCACGGGTGCCGCCCGTGGCCAGGGCCGTGGCCACGCTCTGCGGCTCGCCGAGGAAGGTGCGGACCTGATCCTGGTGGACATCTGCCAGAACATCGACACCCTGGCCTACTCCCTCGGCTCCGAGGACGAGCTCGCCGAGACCGCCGCCCAGGTGGAGAAGCTGGGCCGCCGCGTGGTGACGGCGCAGGCCGACACGCGGGACGCGGAGGCGCTGCGGGAGACCGTCGAACGCGGCACCTCCGAGCTGGGCGGCCTGGACATCCTCATCGCCAACGCCGGCGTGGGCATGGCGCACCCCTCGACCAGCCAGGAGCAGGCGTTCCGCGACCAGCTGGAGATCAACTGCATCGGCGCCTGGAACACCGTGCACGCCGCGGCGCCGAAGATCATCGAAGGCGGCAAGGGCGGCTCCGTCGTCGTCGTCAGCTCCGTGATGGGTCTCAGCGGCAAGATCGGCAGCCCGACCGGCGGTGCCGAGGGCTACGTCGCCGCCAAGCACGCGCTGCTGGGCCTGTCCCGGGCGTGGGCCCGGTGGCTCGGCCCGCACAACATCCGGGTCAACTCGATCCACACCAGCGGTGTGCGCACCCCGCTGCTCGTCAACGACGCGGTCAAGCAGGTGCACACCAAGCCCCCGACGACCGGTGCCGAGGTGGGCCACATCCTCGACGTGACGATGCTGGACGTCAGCGACGTCACCGGCGCGGTGGCCTGGCTGGTCTCGGACGAGGCGCGCTACGTCACGGGTGTCGCGCTGCCGATCGACGCCGGCTTCACCACCCCGTAACACCCGCATGGCGAACGGCCCGCCGAGCACCTGAGTGCTCGGCGGGCCGTTCGCCGTGTGACGCGGAGGTTGGTCAGGACCGCGCCTCCGCCTCCGCGTTCTCGGAGCCGGAGTTGAAATCGGCAGCGGCGGCCACGGCCCCGGTGGGCGCCGCAGCGAACTCCACACCGTCGTCGACCGGGCCGCGCCGCAGCAGCCGCACGTCCTGCCGGTAGTTCTGTTCCAGGGTCCACGGGGCCCGCGTGCCCCGCTTGGGCATCAGGTCCGCGCCCCGCAGGACGTAGCCGGACTGAAGGTCCATGATCGGCAGCACCGGGTCCCCGGCGGGCGGGGCCAGCGGCCGGACCACGGCGTGGCCGCGGTCGGCCATGTGCTTCAGCAGCCGACTGACGTACTGGGCGACGAGATCGGCCTTGAGCGTCCACGAGCTGTTGGTGTAGCCGAGCGTCCAGGCGAAGTTCGGCACGCCGGAGAGCATCATGCCCTTGTAGGCGACCGTCTCGCCGGGGTCGACGGGCCGGCCGGCCACGCTGAGGCGGATGCCGCCGAGGGGCAGCAGGTTCAGCCCGGTCGCCGTGACGACCACGTCCGCCGGAAGTTCCGCGCCCGACCGCAGCCGGATCCCCTCCGGGGTGAAGGACTCCACGTGGTCGGTCACCACCGAGGCCCGGCCGGAGCTGATCGCCCGGAACAGGTCCCCGTCGGGGACGTAGCACACCCGCTGGTCCCACGGGTCGTATCGGGGGGTGAAGTGGGTGCCGATGTCGTAGCCGTCCGGGAGCTGCTTGGCGACGCCCTTGCGCAGCATCGCCTTCACCCGCTCCGGGCGCTTGCGGCTGAGCCGGTAGAAGCCGAGCGCCAGCGTCGCGTTCTTCCACCGGATGGCGGCGAGCGCGGCGCGTTCGGGCAGCACCCGGCGCAGCGCGTCGGCGATGCCGTCCCGGGAGGGCAGCGACATGACGTAGGCGGGCGAGCGCTGCAACATCGTCACGTGCGCGGCGCGCTCGGCCATCGCGGGCACGAGGGTCACCGCCGTGGCGCCGCTGCCGATGACGACGACACGCTTGCCCGTGTAGTCCAGGTCCTCGGGCCAGTGCTGGGGGTGGACGAGCTCGCCCTCGAACCGCTCGGCGTCCTCGAACCGCGGGCGGTGGCCCTCGTCGTAGCGGTAGTAGCCCGCGCACAGGTAGAGGAAGGAACAGGTCAGCGTCACCGTCTCGGCCGCGCTCTCCGCGCCGCGCTCGACCTGGACGGTCCAGCGGGCCTGCGCCTCGTCCCAGTCGGCGCTCACCACGCGGTGCCGGAACCGTATGGCGTCCAGCAGGTCGTACTCCCGGGCGGTCTCCCGTATGTAGGACAGGATGCTCGCCCCGTCGGCGATGGCCTTCGGGTCCTTCCACGGGCGCATCCGGTACCCGAGGGTGTGCATGTCCGAGTCGGACCGCACACCCGGATAGCGGAACAGGTCCCACGTTCCGCCGATGGCGTCCCGGGCCTCCAGGATCGCCAGTGTGCGCTCCGGGCAGGTGCGGCGCAGGTGACCCGCGGCCCCGATCCCGGACAGGCCGGCCCCGACCACGAGGACATCGACGTGCTCAACCATGGGGTTTCCCCTTCACCTCGGCCGATCGGACACTCGCGGACGCCGGGCCCGGGATCGGACCGTACGGTCCGGCGCTCCTGGGAACCCGGCGCCCGCGGCGCTCCGTGTCGGGCAACGTCACCATCCGACCGGCATGGATCGGGGACCGCGGACCATCATCTCGCTCTTCCAGGCGATGTCGCCCGCCACCCGGAGGGTGGGCAGCCGCTCCAGGAGGGCGCGCAGGGCCTCCTGGAGCTCCAGCCGCGCGAGCGGCGCGCCGAGGCAGTGGTGGATGCCGTAACCGAAACCGATGTGGTGGTTGCTCGTCCGGTCGAGGATGATCTCCTCGGGGTTCTCGAACCGGAGCCCGTCGCGGTTGGCGGCCCCGAGCGCGACGAGAACCGGCTCGCCGGCGCGCACGAGCGTGCCGCCGACCTCGACGTCCTCCTTGGCGTAGCGCGGGGCGGCCGAACCGCTGCCCAGCGGCACGAAGCGGAACAGCTCCTCGACGGCCGACGGGATCAGCTCGGGGTCGTTGAGCAGCCGCTGCCAGTGCTCCCTCTGGTCCAGCAGGGCGAAGACGAAGCTGGGTATCTGGGAGGCGGTGGTCTCGTGCCCGGCGATCAGCAGGCCGACGCAGTGGTCGAGCAGTTCCTGCTCGGTCAGTTGGTCCTGCACGTCGCGGGCCTCGATCATGCCCGAGATGAGGTCGTCGGCCGGCTCCGCGCGGCGGGCCGCGATGATCTCGCGTATGTAGCCGACCAGCTCCATCCGCTTGGCGCGGCCCTCCTCGGCGCTGAGCGAGCTGGTCGACAGGATGGCGTCGGTCCAGCCGCCGAACCTGTCCCGGTCCTCGAAGGGGACGCCGAGCAGTTCGCAGATGACGGTCGTCGGGATGGGCAGCGCGTAGTCCGCGACCAGGTCCGCCGGCTCGCCCTTGGCCACCATGTCGTCGATGAGCTTGTGGGCCAGGTCGTGGACCTTCGGCCGCAGCTCCTCCACCCGGCGGATGGTGAACGCCTTGCTGATCAGCCGGCGCAGCCGGGTGTGGTCGGGCGCGTCCATGTTGAACATGGCCTTCGGCTGGGCGTTGAACTTCCGCGCCCGCGGCGGGTCGTGCTCCTCGGCCAGGGCGCGGCTGAAGCGCGAGTCGCCGAGGACGAGCCGGGCGTCGGCGTAGCGCGTCGCCAGCCAGGCGGGCTCGCCGTAGGGGAGACGCACGCGGATCAGGCCCTCGGTGTCCCGCGCCTTGGTGTACGCCTCGCTCAGCGCGAGGCCCTCGTCAGGGCCGAACGGGTAGGAGAGCGGCTCCGGATATGCCGTGTTCAAAGATCGCTCCTAAGCGGGGAAACAGGTCGGAGGAGGTGCCGGCCGACGGGCCGGACGCCGGGTGTCAGAGCTGTTCGAGGTCGACGACGGACACGATGTTGGCGCCGTAGTTCGCGATGTAGGCCCGGCGTCCGTCGGCGGAGACGGCGATGCCCGCGGGCGTGCGCTCGACGGGGACCGTCTTGAGGACCGTCCGCGTGGCGGTGTCGATCACGGACATGGTCCGGCCCGGGGCCTTGTTGCCGCCCATGTTGACGACGTAGGCCCGGGACCCGTCGGGGGCGATCGCCACCCCGCCGGGGCCGGAGCCGACCGTGATGACGGACGCCACAGTCCGCGTGCGGGTGTCGATCACCGAGACGGTGTTCCCGGGATCGCTGAACGAACCGTGGTCGGCGACATAGGCGTAGGCACCGTCCGGGGTGATGGCGACGGCGCCGGGGGACTTGCCGACGGTGACGGTGGCGGCCACCTTGTTCGTCGCGATGTCGATGACCGAGACGGTGCCCTCGGTGTCGGTCTCCCGGCCGTAGTTGACCACGTAGGCGTGGCCGCCCTTCTCGTGGATCGCCACCGCGCCCGGGGCCGCGCCCACGTCGACGGTGTCGACCACCTCGTCGGTGGCGGTGTCGATGACCGACATGGTGTTGCCCGGGTTGGCCTCGGAGCCGAGCTCGGAGATGTAGACCCGCCGGCCGTCGGGGGTGACCGCCACGCCGTCGGGGGAGTTGCCGACCTCGATGGTGGCGGTGACGGTGTTCGTCGCGGTGTCGATGACCGAGACCGTGTTGCCCGGCTCCTTGCCGGACCCGTAGTTGACGACATAGACGCGGGAGCCGTCGGGCACGACCTCCAGCGCGGTGGGACCGACGCCCACTTTCACGGTGGCGACGACCTCGTGGGTGGCGGTGTCGATGACCGACACCGTGTCACCGGGGGAGTGCGTCGCCCACCGGCCGTAGTTCGTCACGTACGCCCGGGTGCCGTCCGGGGTGAGGGCCACCGCGGAGGGCCCCTCGCCCACGGGAATGGTGGCCGCTATGTGCGGTACGTCGATCTGTTCGGTCTCGGTCACGGATGCGCTCTCCTCACGACGACTGCCGGCGCCTGCCCCGGGTAACGGGAGGTTGTCGGGAATATCTCGCGGATTCGACGGATCTGCTTACGCAGCAGAGCTGGCGGGTAGCGGCTGTCGTTGTGGCCGTTGGTTTTCGCCCTCCTGGCGAGTTTCCTCACGTCGAAACCGGTACCGATGCTCGAAGGATCTTAGTCACACCCCCTGGATAAAAGGCGTGGCTATCGCCATTAGGGGCCTCATTAGGGGGCTGCCGTGCGGATTAGGGGCTTCGCTCACGCGCCATAGGACGGCTTAGGGGATTACTAGGGGGGTGTGGCCGCCCTGTCCTTCAGTAGGTTCGCGGCCCGAGAAGCCATGCTGAGATGGGGAGATGGGGAGTAACGTGAAGATCGCATACCTGGTCGATGGTGGTCTGAGCGATCTGCCAGGCGCCGGCGTGGACCTCTACGAGCGGTACCCGCAAGTCCAGGAGATCTACGCGAAGGCCGCCGAGTGGACCGGGCTCACCGTCGACCGGATGCTGCGTTGGGAGCTGGACCGGCAGCAGGAGTACCAGCAGGTCGGCCTGATCCGGCAGGCGTCCATCATCCTCGGCGTCGCCGACCTGCTCGGCGAGCGTGGCGTGCGCCCGGACGTCATCGCCGGCATGAGCCTCGGCTCCCTGGTGGGCGCCTGTCTCGCGGGGGCCGTGGAGCGCCAGGATCTGTTCACCTTCCTGCGCAGGAAGACCGAGGTGCCCCCGCCGACCGGCCCCGCCCAGGGCTGCGCCGGCCTCCTGGTGCCCGTGGACGCCGACGACGAGGAGTACCTGGGCCAGCTGGTCGAGGGCACCTGGGTCGGCGGCGAGCTCGGACTGCGCCGGAACAACACGGTCCGCGGCTTCATGGTCTCCGGTTATGTCGACGCCCTCCTCCAGCTCAAGGACAAGCTGCCGGAGGGGGCGATGCACATGATCCCGGACGTCAACGTGGCCGTGCACGTCCCGCTGTGCGCCGACCAGAACGAATACCTGGAGCCGGTGTGGTCGAAGATGAATTTCCGCGACCCGGAGATTCCGCTGTGCTCCTGCAAGGAGCGCGGGATGCTCACCTCCGCCGAGGACGTGCGGAAATGGTACCTCGGTAACCAGGTCGATAAGGTGAGCCACCCGGACATGTTCCACAACGTGATCCAGAACGATCCGCAGGTCGCGTTTCTTCTCGGCCCGGCCAAGCTCGACATCTACCTCGACGCATTGCCGTGCCCCGTCATTCAGATCGAGAACGACGAGCAACTGGCAGACGCCATGACTGCCCTGTACGAAATGCGGATCTGATCGCTGTCTCCCTCAGAAAGGCGCGCCAGGTATGAAGGAATCACTGGCTCTGGTCGATCAATTCCTGCAGACGGACCTCGACGAGTGGACCCGGCAGGTGGTGCGGCGGCACTTCGACCCCGAAACCGGCAGCCCCTACTGGCTCGAGCGCGCGGCCGAGCTGGACTTCGACCCACGGGAGATCACGCGCTACGACGAGCTGAGCGCGCTCGGCCCGTTCCCGCTGTCCGTGCTGCGCAAGCTCGACCCCGCGGACCTGATTCCCCGGTCCGTGCCGCGGCCGATCGCCGGCCGGGTCTTCGACTCCGGCGGCACCACCGGTGACCCCAAGCGCATCCTGTACACGCCCGCCATGCTCGAGCACCGCCAGGCGTGGCGGCACTGGTCGTTCCACACCGAGGGATTCCGCCCCGACGGGAACTGGATCCAGGGCACCCCCACCGGCCCGCACGTGATCGGCCTCGGGGTCCAGGAACTCTCGGCCTACGGCGGGCGGATGTACATCGTCGACATCGACCCGCGGTGGGTCAAGCGCCTCATCCGCGCCGGCAAGCTCGCCGAGGCCGACGAGTACACCGACCACGTCACCGACCAGATCACCAACATCCTGCACACCCAGCCGATCGACTACCTCAACACGACGTCGGCGCTGCTCAACGCCCTGGTCCGGCGCGCACCGGAACTGGCCGCGAAGCTCAAGGGCGTGCGGGTCAGCGGCACCCACTGCACCCCGGCCATGTTCCGGTCCTTCAAGGAGACCCTGAACGGCGGCAGCGGCGGCATCGTGGGGCGCAGCTACGGCAACACCTTCGGCACGTCCGCCGGTATCCCGGACGAGAAGGACGGCGAGATCCTCCCGTACCTGCCGAACTACCCCAACGTCACCGCCGTCGTGGTCGACAAGGAGGACTGGACCCGCACGGTCGGGTTCGGTGAGCAAGGCCAGGTCATGCTGAACGTCCTGCACCCCGATCTGCTCCTCCCCAACTTCCTCGAGCGCGACCAGGCCATCCGGTACGACACCGGCGACACCTACCCCTGCGACGGGGTCGCCAACGTCATGCCCCTCCAGGTCACCAGGAAGGCGCCGGAAGGCATCTACTGACAGCCGGCCACCCCCGCAGGGGGGGGGCCCCCCCCCCCCCCCCCCCCCCGGGGGGGCCCCCCCCCCCCCCCCCCGCCCCCGGAGGGCGGGGGGCCGCCCCCCCGAAAAAAACAAACACAAGAACCAAGGAGGTGGGGGGTG
>NZ_JBIRXG010000073.1:0-15022 GCF_044388685.1 Streptomyces sp. NPDC020192
CGGGCCCCGCCCCCCCCCCCCCGCCCCCGGGCCCCCCCCCCGGGGTCCGCCCGGGGGGGGGGCGGCCCGCGCCCCCGCGGGGGGGCCCCCCCCCGCCCATGTCTCAGCAGGGCGTCGTACTCGCCGTCCGGCCTGATCAGGAACGAACGGATTCCCCGGCATGAGCAAGGCGCCTGTCCGTGCGATCCGGGCGGGAGGTGCATCAGGTCGCCAAGAATGCGAAACCGGACCTTCGCGAGCTGATCACGGCTCGCGGGACCGAACTGGTAATGCAGGCAGAGAAGTTGAGCCAGCGACTCCAGGAGGTGCTCGAGGAACTCACTGTCGCCGAACGGGTCGCGCTCCGGCCGGCCGAGCAACTGCACGTCGAGACCAAGCAGGAAACGCCGCCGCCTGGGGGTGCCGGCCAGGTCGCGGGCCGCGCGGTGCTGGTGCCGCAGCGTGAGCGCGACACCGAAGAGACGGTACTGCCAGAGGACTACCAGCGGATCATTGATGTGGTGCGCCGGACGGATACGCCGATCATGGTCAAGCAGGTCTGCGGTGAGCTGAAAATGTCCACCAACCCAGCCCGGGCGGAGGCGCTGCGCGCGACGCTGAACCGGCTGGCCGACCGGGGCCGGCGCTGGCCGACGGGAAATCCACCACTACCCTGCGAACTCGTTCTACTGCCTACGCGGCATGTGGCTCGAGCCATAACGTCTCTGCCCCCGGCGGCAGTTGATGTCGCATGTGAAAACGCAGCAGCCCCGCCGGGGCACTGAGACGGTCGCCTACCAGTCCGGTCTGCAGCTGTCCACGGCCACCCTGACCTTCCTCGGCGACCTGCTCCGCTACCGCACTTCCGCAACCACGGTGCGCCATTCGGTGCTGGCAGTGATCGGCCTGCTCACCGCACGGGCCGACCGTCTGGACCGGGCGCTGAAGACAATCACCACTGACCGACCCGAGGGGCGCAGGTGTGTCTGCTGGGGCGACGCCCGCCGCGCGAAGCCCGTTCGGGCTCGCAGATAACGGCAGCATCTCGCGGTTTCGGGGTACGGCGCAGTGCCACCCGTCCAGCACGAGGAGTCCGACGAGTACCGGATGCAGGCGACACCTCCGCAAACACCGCGCCGGCACGAACGCCAGGCGCTCGCCGCGCCGTCGGCACACCGCAACTGCGAGGGCCGCGGCATGGCTCGGCTGGAAACGCTCTTCACGTTCCGGCCACCTCGCGACCGCGGCCCCGCGCACTGCCGCCCCTCCACCACAAGCACGATGTCAGCGGTGGGCGGCGCGGCTCATCTCGACGACATCATCCAGCGTGGGGTTGGCAGGAAGGGCGGCCAAGCGCTCCGGCATGCTGTCGCGGACAAGGGTGTCCTTGACACGGTCGGCCGTGGCCAGGGCCGCCGGCAGCTCGTCGAGGGTCGGTTCGGTGCAGTAGGCGGGGCCCATAGGCTGCTGGCGCCAGGAGTCGTCCAGCTCGCCCTCGTCGTAGGGGTCGAAGCCGGTGTCGTCCACAAGACGCGTGGCCACACGCCGTGCGGAGCCAGCCTCCGGTCAAATAAAGTGGAGGTAGCCTCCGGTCAAACCGCATCTGCCGTGACCCGCCGGTCAGGAAGCCCAGCCCGCCCGCACGGGCGGCGGCGGTGACCAGCGCGGGCGTGCTCGGTCCGCCGGTCATCGGCGCCGCGACGAGGGGAAGGTCTGATGCGAGGTCGGACAGCAATGCGCCCACGGCAACTCCTCCTGAAGTACGGGTGTCAGGCCGCCGAGGTCACGGAGCCGAGGTGGTGCGGGAAGCGGACGCAGACGGCGGCGGCCGCGACCGCGGCGAGGACGACCAGCGCGCTGCCCAGCAGGAGCGCCTGGTGATAGCCGTGGCTGAGCAGCGGGGCGGCGAGCAGCGGACCGAGGATCTGGCCGACGCTGTATCCGGCGGTCAACAGGGCCACGGCCCACTGCACTTGAAGGTGCGTGCCGATGGACAGTGCGATCGTGCTGACGCCCATGAAGGTGGCGCCGAACAGCACCGCGGACACGAGCGCGGGCGTGGCACCGCCCAGCAGCGCCGGCAGGGCGATGCCGACGGCCTGGACGGTCAGCGAGGTGAGCAGCAGGGCCGGCCTGGACCAGCGGCGGGCCAGGCGGGTCCACAGCGCGCACGAGGGCAGTGCGGCGAGGCCGACCACGATCCAAGCCCCGGAGCCGAGCTGGCCCGGGACGCCCTGCTGGATCGCGGCGACCAGGAAGGTGCCGGCGATGATGTAGCCGATGCCCTCGAAGGTGTAGCTGGTGAGCAGTGCGAGGAACCAGCGGTGGGTACGGGGCCGTTCGGTCATCGCGGCCACCTCGGAACTCGTGTGCTCCTGCTGTGGGGCCAGGGGCCGGGCGACCGCGGCGAGCAGGGCGGCGAGAACGGCGCAGGTCCACCAGGCCGCCCGCCAGGTGGACGCGGCCTGCACAGCGACGACCAGCAGGCCGGACAGGGCGATCCCGGCACCGACTCCGCCGAAGGCCCAGCCGACCAGGTGGTGGGCGTGCGCGCGAAGGCCCGAGAGCAGGGCGTTGACGGCGATCACGAAGATGAGCGCGCTGGCGGCGCCGGCCGCGAGACGCAGCAGGAACCAGACGGTGCCGTCGTGGGTCACCGGCATGAGCGCCAGCGTCGCCACCAGCACGACGGAAGAACCGCGCAGAGCGGCGGCCGACCGTACGACGGTGGGTACGGCGATGCCGGCCAGGGCACCTGCGAGGTAGCCGATGAAGTTCGCCGTGGCCAGGCTCGCCCCGAGTGACGTGGAGAGTCCGGCCTGGGTGTGCATGAGGGGAAGGATGGGGGTGTAGACGAACCTGCCGATCCCCTGTCCCGCGGCGAGCGCCGCCGCCTGGGCGACGAGCGTCCAGCCGGACTGGGCTTCCCACGGTGCTGGCGGCCTTCGCCGAGAACTGTCCCCGCGTCGACTTGTCGCTGATCACCGGGCCGACCCCGGAGCTGCGAGCAGTCAAGCATTCTCGCCTCGTCGAAACAGCGCAGCGCGAGGAAAGCCGAAGCCACTACTCCCGCCAATCACGACACACCATCGCAAACCACCACACGCAGAGCCCCCATCGGCATCCTTGCCGACGGGGGCTCCTCACCTCTCACCTGCTCTCACAACCCCTATGAGCAAGGTCCTGGCTATAGCTGTCCGACCAGGTGGAAGACCTCGCGGGCCCCCTCAGGGCTCCCCACTTCCTGGCCTACTTCAGCAGATCGCGGCATCCCGCAGAGCGTCGACGACAAGGCTGCGGGACAGGCGGTGTACTGGACATGGTCGAACTGGACATGCCCGTCCCCCTTCCGTTCCGATGGCGTCACGTTGCCGGTACCAGGCCGCATCGGGCGGTCAGAATCGTCAGGACGCCACAACTGATCGGCAGGCCCCCTCGGGACACGCCCCGCCGGCCCGGCACCGACAACGCGCCATCCCCGGCCAACGGCCGACACCGTGAGACCAGGACACTTCGGTCAGGCGTGTCATGAGTCGGACCCCGGACCTGGGACAGCCCCCACCCATCCTCCCGCCCATCACAGCATTCCCACCCAGAAATACTGAGCCGCCGCAGCCCCAATCAGGAGCAGAGTCACCAGCCACGTGAGCCGGGGACGAACTCGGAGGCCACCTCGCCACATGGAGCTGCCCACCATGAGCACCCCGTCCGTCCGACTGGCCCGGGACGGCCGGATGCAGTGCGCGCGACGGCAGCCTGGTTGCTCAGGGAGGGGAAGCGTGACCGACACCAGCGAAACCCGATCCGCCGACAGTGCAACGCACGCGACTCAGCAGAGCCGACTGCACCGCCTGATGCGCTACCTCCCCCTGATCGCCCCCGTCCTGCTGTGGACCGTGCCCTGCTGGGTGCTCCTGCACAGCGGCCAGCACTGGCCGCTGCCCGTCATGCTGGTCGGCACCGCCCTGTTCGCCCTCGGCCCGATCGGTATGCCGCTCGCGATGGTGCGCGGCCACGCCCGGCGTCAGGACTGACCGGCGTCCGCCTGGTCATCTCCGACAGCCACAGCGGCCTGGTCAAAGCGATCCGCAAGGTCATGCTCGGCCGCGCCTGGCAGCGCTGCCGGGTCCACTTCGTCCGCAACATCTTCGCTCTGCCAACCGCGTCGGACGGCTGATCGCTTACACCACGACAAGGACACGACAAGGGACGTGGCCGGTTATGTGAACTACGCATTTACGCGGCCGACCTCGCTCGTGTGTGGAACGAGCCGAGGTGTACGCGATTTCGACGGCCCTGGGGGTGCCGGAGGCAAGGGAGTCGCCGGGAGAGGCCGCTGGCGCAGGCGATCCCCCCGCCAGGGCAGAGACGACGGCACACACAGAGCGCGCGGCGTCCAGCGGCTCCTGCATGCCGGCCACCATGCAGGCGAAGCCGGTGCCCTGCGAACCGGCACACCGCGTCATTCCGAAGGAATGCGAAACTCGAATTTGGGTCGGTCCCACGGCACGGCGGGCGGGTTCGCGAGCGCGGTCCCGGTCCGCACTGCACCGACGCGGTGGTAGAAGTCCTCGGCGGGAAGATGCGACACGACCTTGACACGGTCGAGCCCGGCGGCACGGGCCTCGGACTGCATGTGCGCGACGAGCAGCCGTCCAATACCACGTCCTTGCGCTTCGTCGGCGACGAACAGCAGGTCAAGCTCCGGTGGATCAAGGACGAGCGAGTAGAACCCGATGACCCGGCCTCCATGCTCGTCGGCGCCGACGGCTACGAAGGCGCGGTGGGCTTCGATGTAATCAGGACCGACCCGGTAGCCCGCCACTGCGGCTGCGTACTTACCCTCGTAGGCGCCTGAGCCACGCACGAGCCGCGTGAGCCGTTTGGCATCCCGCGCGACTGCCCTCCGTATCGTGATCGGCTGGCTGATCGGGGAAGTGTGTGAACTCATCGGGAGAGTATTTCGTACCGGGGAGTGCCTTCCTTCGGCGGGTCGGCTGCTCGGGCAGGCGTTCCTGCACCGCTCCCGGGAACCACTCGTGCGAGTGCAACCGATGTCACGCCGAAGCCGTGCCGGAGCGCTTCGGTGCGGCTTCGGCGAACGACGGCAACACCGGCCACTGGCTCAAGGTCGACCTCGGTTCGACCCGCTCGCTGACCGGCACCCGGATCGCCTGGGAGCTGAACAAGACCAACTACTGGTACAAGATCGAGGGTTCCACCGACAACAGCACGTGGACCATGCTCGTCGACAACACCGCCACCGCCGGCACGAGCCAGGTCCAGGCGGCCGTGTTCCAGGCCCAGGCACGCTACGTCCGCGTCACCGTCACCGGGCTGCCGACCGGCGCGTGGGCGTCCATCCGCAGTCTGGAGGTCTACGACCGTCCCTTCAGCGCGGACCTCGGCACGTACAAGCTGGTGAACCGCACGAGCACCAAGGTGCTGGACGTCGCCGACGCCTCGACCGCCGACGGCGCCGGGCTCATCCAGTGGCCCTGGACCGGCGGGACCAACCAGCAGTGGACCCTCCTGCCGGACACCGACGGCTCCTTCCGGCTGCGCAACGTCAGGAGCGGCAGGGTCCTGCAGAGCGCCGACACCACGCAGGGCTCGACGCTGATCCAGCAGCAGGACAGCGGCGGCGACAACCAGCGGTGGAAGCTGGTCCCGTCGACCGAAGACGGCTTCTACCGGCTCGTCAACGTCCGCACCGGCTGGTGCGCGGACGTGGCGGGCGGGTCGGCGGACGACCGTGCCGCCGTCATCCAGTCGCCGACGGCCGGTGGCGCCAACCAGGACTGGCAACTCGTGGCTCGGTGACCGGCGTTCGGAAGGGCCGTACCGCATCGCGGCACGGCTCCTCCGGCGTGTCGTGTCGTGTCGTGTCGGGAGGATCAACCGAACAGGCGCCGCTGGATCTCCCGCCGGTAGTCCTCCAGCGTCCGGTCGAGGTGTACGGCCGTGGCCTCGGCGGCCTCGTCGGGCCGTCCGTCGCGGATGGCGCGGTAGATCGCCTCGTGCTCCTCCACCGCGGCCGCGGTGCCCTCACCGAACGTGTCATGTATGCCGATCGCGCTGGACTGGCGCTGCAGCCGACGGGCGTCACGCACCGCGCTGCCGAGGAACGTGTTGTGCGAGGCCGCGGCCAGCGCCGCGTGGAAGTCGTCGTCCGCCTGGTTGAAGACGTCGACCTCACCATGGGCGTACCCGTGCCGGCACTGCTGCATGGCGACCTCGATGGTGCGCAGTTCGGCGGGCGTGGCACGGGTGGCCGCGAGTCTGCTGGCGGCCATCTCCTGAACCCTGCGGAACTCGAACAGCATGAGCACGTGATCGAGGTCCACGGGCCGGAAGAAGCCGCCCCAGCGACTGGTGACCAGCATGCCGTCGTCGTCCGCGACGAAGAGCCCGCGCCCCTTGTGCGCCCGCACCCGGCCAAGCGCCGAGAGGATCTTCACGGCTTCCCGGACCACCGCTCGGCTGGTGTCCAGCTGCCGGGCCAGGTCGTTCTCCGTGGGCATCCGGTCGCCGGGGACCAGACGCGCCTCGGCGATGAACTCGAGGATCCGCTCCGCCACGACCTCGTATCCGGGCCGATAGTCGCGCCGCTCGTCCGCGCCGTTCACCACTGCTGCCACGGCGGGCGTGTCCTTCATGTGTCCTGCCTCCGGGTGACTGCGACGACGGTGACTGATCGGCCTTGAAGCCGTCCTCATCGTACCCCAGATCAAGATGAGTCGTACTCATCCTGAACGATCTCGATCGCGAATCCCAGTGCGATTTGATGCTTTAGTGGCGATTTACCTGGGTCTATTCCCTTCAATAGTCGCCTAGGCATGCACATCGAACCTTGAAAAAAGCCGTACACACCCCTTGACTCAACCTTCGATATGGCGGCTAATTTCTTCCGCAGTGGTAACGACAGAGCCGTCAGCAGCCTCATGCAAACCCAGTGGAGTCGCTCATGTCCGTCTACAAGCCTTCGGCCGACCTGGAGACAGGGACCAGCAGGAGACGCACCGCGTTGCTGGCCGGCTGTGCCGCCACCGTGCTGTTCAGCGTGACCGCCTGCGGCAGCGGCGGCGGCACCACCGGCACGACCACCAAGGACGGATTCGCGCAGGCCGCCCAGGACAAGGGCGCGTTGACCGTCTGGGTGGACGCGACCCGCATGGCCGCCGCGAAGCAGTACCAGGCGTCGCACCCGGGCGTGAAGATGCACATCGTCAGCTACGACGGCGACGCCAACGGGTCCAACTACCTCCAGACCAAGGTCCAGTTGTTCAACCGCACGGGCAAGGGATGGCCGGACGTCGTCTTCAGCTCCCAGAACAACGAGGCGAGCTGGGCCGTCGACGCGGGCTTCGCGGCGCCGCTGAACAAGGGCCTGATCCCGGACGCGACCCTCGGCGGGTTCGCCAAGGGCGCCAACGACGTCTGCACGGTCGACGGGACCCTCTACTGCCTGCGCAACGACCTCTCACAGGCGGTGCTCTGGTACAACGCGCCGCTGCTGAAGAAGTTCGGCTACAAAGTGCCGACGACCTGGGAGGAGTACCAGGCGCTCGGCGAGAAAGTCGCCACGGAGCACCCCGGCTACCTGGTGGGCGACGCAGGTGACACTTTCACCCCCGAGATCTACCTGTGGGCGAGCAAGTGCGGCGCCAACCACATCACCGGCCCCAAGGCTGTGTCGGTCAACACCACCAGCGAGGCCTGCACCAAGATGGCCAAGCTGCTGGACGTACTCATCAAGAACAAGTCGATGTCGATCAGCGGCGTCTTCAGCACCGACTTCGCCAAGAACAAGGCCCAAAGGGTCCTGCTCATGCCGGGCCCGGCGTGGTACGGCGGCGCGGTCTTCGAGGGCGGGCTCAAGACCCCGGCCAAGCAGATAGCGGTGGCGCCCATCCCGCAGTGGCAGGGGGACACCGCGCCGTCCACCGGCAACGTCGGCGGCGGCACCTGGCTGCTGTCCAAGCACTCCACCCACATCAAGGCGGCCACCGACTTCCTGAAGTGGGTCACCACCGACAACGCCTACCAGGGCGAGAAGGCCCCCGGCTTCCCGGCGTACGCGCCCGCCGCCGACAACTGGCTCAAGGCGCAGGCCGCCTCCGGGTACTTCGCCGGAGACCTCACCGCCCTCAAGGACGCCTCCTCGCAGGTGTGGTCCGACTGGGGCTCGGGCCAGTTCAGCCAGGAGGCGATCTGGGCCGCCACCGTCAAGCCCGGCCTGACGCAGGGCAAGACCATCGAATCGCTGCTGCCCGCCTGGCAGGACTCGATCGTCAAGTACGCCCAGGCCGACGGATACAAGGTCGCCAAGTGACCCTCACCCACTCCTCGGCCGGCTCTGTCCGGGGGCGCCCC
Organism: Streptomyces sp. NPDC020192; assembly: GCF_044388685.1. Taxonomy (NCBI): domain Bacteria; kingdom Bacillati; phylum Actinomycetota; class Actinomycetes; order Kitasatosporales; family Streptomycetaceae; genus Streptomyces; species Streptomyces sp. NPDC020192. The sequence goes on from NZ_JBIRXG010000073.1 coordinate 8,356, forward strand.
CGCGGCACCTCCCGGCAGAGCCGGGCCGGCGTGGCATTCGTCGCCGGCTACGTACTGCTGCTGATCGCCTTCGGCGTCCTTCCGACCTGTTACGCGATCTACTTCGCGTTCACCAACGCCGGAGGCGCCTTCACCGGCCTCTCCAACTTCGTCACCACGGCACAGGACTTCCGCTTCTCCGACTCCCTGAGCCATGTGGCCCTGTACCTGGTCTTCTGGCTCCTGTCGCTCGTGGTGTTCGTGGTGGTCCTGGCGCTACTCCTGCACCGGCTGTCCTCCGGACCGCTCAGCCAGGCACTTCGCTTCCTCTACTACATCCCCGGAGCCCTCGCCGGCGCCGCGAGCGTCCTGGTGTGGCTGTTCATGCTCGACCCGACGGTCAGCCCGGTCAGCTCGCTCCTTGAGACGCTGGGCTTCCACACCTTCGGCGAGGTCATCGCCCCCGGAAACCTGGCGTTGCTGTTCACGATCATCGCGTTCTGGACCGGCGCGGGCGGCTGGATCGTCGTCATGTACGGCGCGCTCAACAACATCCCCAAGGACGTCATGGAAGCCGCCCGCATCGACGGCGCGAACGGCTGGCAGACCGCCTGGCGGGTGCAGATCCCCATGCTCCGCAAGTGGATCGTCTACATGGTGATCCTGGCCTTCGCGGGCGGCGCCCAGCTCTTCGTCGAGCCGCAGTTGCTCTCCCTCGCCAGCACGGGCGTGGCCGGCCGCGACTACTCGCTCAACCAGCTGACGTACGACTTCGCCTTCCAGATGAACAACATCAACGGCGCCGCCGCGGTCTCGGTGGAGCTCCTGGTCGTCAGCGTGTCGGTCGCCGGTGTCTTCGTCGCACGATCGGGGTTCTTCGATGCCGACTGAAACCCGATCCACCCCTCTTGCCGCCGCTCCTCGCGTGAAACGGGATCGGATGCTCAAAGGCCGGCACGGGGAACCACGGCCGCGCCACCGTCCACCGCAGCACGTGACGTCCCGGCTGCTGGCGGGCTCGGTGCTCACCGTCTTCGTGGTGTTCTTCGTGCTGCCGGTGCTGTGGCTGCTGCTCGCGGCGACCAAGACGGACCAGCAGCTGGTCCACGACAACCCGCTGTCCTTCGGGTCCTGGCACGCGCTGACGGCCAACTGGCACGCGCTCACCGCCTTCCAGGACGACGCCATCCTGCTGTGGCTGCGCAACTCCGCGCTCTACGCCGCGATCTCACTGGTCATCACGCTCTGCCTGGCCATACCGGCCGGGTACGCGCTGGCGATGACCGAGTTCCGCGGCCGGCACGCGCTGCTGATCGCGACCCTGGTCGTGATGCTGATGCCGAACGCCACCCTGGTGGTACCGCTGTTCCTGGAGATCAACGCGGTGCACCTGATCGGCACCATGTGGTCGATCATCCTGCCGTACTCGTTCTACCCGTTCGGCGTGTACCTGACCTACATCTACTTCACCACCGCCGTGCCCAAGGACCTCCTGGCCGCGGCGCGGATGGACGGCTGCTCCGAGTTCGGCGTCTTCCGCCACGTGGCCCTGCCGCTGGCGACCCCCGTCATCGCGCTGGTCGGGTTCTTCAGCTTCGTCGCCAACTGGACGAACTACTTCCTGCCGTACGTGATGCTCCCCGAGAGTGACCAGATGCCCATCCAGGTGGGCGTCGGCAGTCTGCTCAGCAATGTGCCGACGTTCAACCCGACCGCCGGCGACCTCGCAATCCAACGCCCGCAACTGGCACTGGCGACGCTGGTGGCCATCACACCGGTGCTCGTCGTGTTCCTGTTCGCCCAGCGCTTCCTGGTCAGCGGAATGCTCGCCGGCGCCACCAAGGAGTGACCGCTCTCATGCCCTTCAGCCCTCACCCCCAGGCCTCCGGAGACGACACCCCGGCCTCCGACCGGCCCACTCCCGCACCCGAAGTCCAGGCCGCGGTGCCGCTGCTCGAACCCCCCGGCTGGGCTGTCGCCCAGCGTGCGCTGTTCGACCTGCTCGACCACGCCTGGCGCCGCTTCGAGCGCGACTTCACCGGCCCCGACGGACGGCTGAACTACCACGACCAACTGACCAGCCGCGACGGTGTCGACGACTTCTACGAGGTCTTCTTCAACTGGCCCCAGCTCTACCTCCTCGGCGGCGCCGACGACCTCCTGCCCGCCAGCGAGCGCCACTGGGAGGGCGTGACCAGGCAGCTGACGGAACTGGACATGCTGCGCGACGAGTACGAGCGCGGCTACGACTGGTTCCACCAGGGCGAGAGCCTGCTGCTGCTCTACTTCCTGTGCATGGCCGCCCCCGACCACTGGGCCGAACGCGCGCTGCGCTTCGCCGAGTTGTACGTCGACCCCGCCAAGGGCAACTACGACCCCGAGCGGCGTATCATCACCCGCCCGCACAACGGCAGCGACCCCGAGCGCACCGGCCTGTTCGACGGCGACGTCTACCCCTGGCTGCTGAAGGAGGCGGAGACCTACGGCTTCCCGCTCGACTGGCTGCCCGAGGCCGCGGACGGCCCGTTCCCACTCTCGGCGGACCCGCGGCTGGGCGACCAGATGCGGGACCGGATGGGCGTCGGCGACACTGCGCTCAACCTCGCCGCGGCCGGACTGGTCCTCAACGCCTGGATCCTGTCCGGCGAGGAGCGCTACCGGGACTGGATCGTCGAATACGTGGGCGCCTGGCGCGAGCGCACCCGCGAACACGGCGGCCTGATCCCGGACAACGTCGGCCCGGACGGAGTCGTCGGCAGCCTCCTGGAAGGCCGCTGGTACGGCGGCCACTACGGCTGGTCCTGGCCGCACGGCTGGCACAGCGTCGGTCACGCGGCCTGCGTGGCGGCGCTGGCGGCGGCGACGGTCACCGGGGACGACGACTACCTCTCCATGGTCGCCACCTCGCTCGACGCCCTCATCGACCGCGGCAAGGTCATGCCCCACACCGAGGCGGACTCGAGCCTGCCCTCCAAGTGGGTGGCGGAACTCGGTCCGGACCGTCACACGCCCACGCTCCATCTGCCGTTCCGGCACAACGACTCGGGCTGGTTCGACTACAACCCGGCCACACCCCCCGTGCCGGTGGCCCTGTGGCACCACACCTCCTCGGAGGCCGACCGCGCCCGGCTGGAGCGGCTGCGCGAGGCCGACGGAATCGACTGGCGCACCGTGCGGCCGTTCCGTGCCAAGGAGGAGTCCGGTCATGAGAAGGCGTGGTTCGCCTTCCTCGCCGGCGACGACCCCGGCTACCCGGAGCGGATTCTCGCGGCCGCCCAGGCCCAGGTCCGGCACCGGCTGCGGCGCATCGACCGCTACCGCGACCTGGACGTGCCCGAAGCCGACATCCATGTGTGGCAGCAGTGCAACCCGGTGGTCACCGAGGCCCTGGTGCAGCTGACCTGGGGAGGCCCTCAGGTGATGTACCAGGGCGGTCTGCAGCAGGCCCGGCTGCGCTACCACGACGCCGACGCCCGCCGGGCGGGTCTGCCGGCGGATGTCGCCGCACTCGTCACCTCCATCGACCCCGAGGCGACCACCGTCGAACTGGTCAACCTCTCCCCCGGCACCGACCGCACGGTCATCGTCCAGGCGGGCGCGTTCGCCGAGCACACCATCACCGACGTCCGCTACACGACCTGCACGGACGACGGCTGGATCGGCGACATGTACGACTACGGCCACACCGAGCCGGCGATCTCCGAGGCCGAAGCCCTCTGTGACGGCCCGTTCCTGACGGTCCGTCTGCCAGCCTCCACGCGCATCCGGCTCACGCTGCGGCTCGGGCTGCGCACCCGTACTCCCAGCTATCGCACGCCGTTCGACACTGCGGCCGACCGGACCAACTCCACCGACACGACAGGGGAATCGGCGTGAAGCGCATCGCCCAGACCATCAGGCTCCGCCCCGAACACCGCGAGGAGTACCTCCGGCTCCACTCCACGGTCTGGCCCGGAGTCGAAGCCGCCCTGCACCGGGCCAACATCCGCAACTACAGCATCTACCTCCACGGTGACGTGCTCTTCGCCTACATGGAGTATCACGGCGAGGACTTCGAGGCGGACATGGCGACCCTGGAGGCCGACCCCGAGACCCAGCGGTGGTGGAAGCTCACCGACCCGTGCCAGGAACCCTTTCCCGACCGGGGCGAGGGCCGCCAGTGGAGCGAACTCCCCGAGATCTGGCACCTGAGCCCGCCCGGCAACGACGCCACCGCCTGACCCGGCCCGCACCGACCCGACTTGGATCTCCTCGTGAACGCACCCGCGCTCGTCGACGCCCACCACCACCTGTGGGACCTCTCCCACCGTCCGCAACCATGGCTGGACGACCCCGACGTGGCGTCGATCCGCCGCACCTTCACCGCCGAGGACCTGCGCTCCACCGCCACCCACCCCATCGCGGGCCGGCGGCTGCACGGCACGGTGGTCGTCCAGTGCATCGCGGAGGTCGCCGAGACCGAGGACCTGCTCGCGCTCGCCGAACAGAAGCCGCTGATCCAGGCCGTGGTCGGCTGGGCCGACCTGACGTCCCCGGCGATCGGTGACGTGCTCGACAATCTGATCGCCGGGCCGGGTGGTGGGTATCTGCGCTCTCTGCGGCACCTGGTCCAGGGCGAGACGGACCCGAACTGGCTTCAACTCCCCGATGTGGAACGCGGGTTGCGGGCGGCCCGTGATCGCGGACTGCGCTACGACGTACTCGTCCGCGACCACCAGCTCGACCAGGCGATCCGGCTCGCGGAACGCTTGCCCGACCTGCCCCAGGTGCTCGACCACGCGGGCAAGCCGGACATCGCCCGGCAGGACCTCGCGGACTGGGAACGCCGGATGCGGCTGCTGGCCGGACACCCGCACGTGGTGTGCAAGGTCTCGGGACTGATCACCGAGGCCGACCACTCCCACTGGACCACCGCCGACATCCGCCCCGCCTGGGACGTGCTGGTCTCCGCCTTCGGCCCCGACCGGCTGATGTTCGGCTCGGACTGGCCGGTCGCCAACCTGGCGGGCGGCTGGAACCGGTGGGCCACCACGGTGGACGAACTGCTCACCGGCTGGAGCGACAGCGATGTCCACGCGCTCCTCGCCGGCACCGCGACCGCGTTCTACGGCCTTCCCCCCGTCGCCGGGGAGGGCGACACCCACGCCCCGGCGATCTGACCCACTCCCGTTGCGCGGCGAGAGCCACCGCCACGCAACGGCACCCCACCGCACGACACCAGCGCCGGACGCGCAGCCACGGATGCCAAGCCATTCGGTTTCCGTGGGCACTGGTCCGCGCCGAAGGGACCTGCCCCCCATGACACTAGCCGCCCGATACCTGTCCGCCCGCACCCTGGACACGGCCCCCGCCCACAGCGCGCCGCCGGGACCCGGTGAGGTGGAGCTGGCCCCCGCCTACGTCGGTATCTGCGGTACCGACCTGCACATCTTCCACGGCGACATGGACGCCCGGGTCACCACGCCCGCCGTCCTGGGACACGAGATGTCCGGCCGTGTGGTCCGCTGCGGGCCGGACGTCACGGACTGGCGGCCCGGCGACGCGGTCACCGTGATGCCGTTGCGCTGGGACGACACCTGCCCGGCCTGCCGCAACGGCCACCAGCACATCTGCCAGCACCTGGACTTCATCGGCATCGACTCCCCCGGCGCGATGCAGCAGCGCTGGACCGTGCCTGCCGCCACTCTCATACGGCTGCCCGACTCCCTCCCGCTGGACCGGGCCGCGCTCGTCGAGCCCACCGCGGTCGCGGTGCACGACGTCGGCCGGGCCGGAGTGCGCGACGGCGAGCGGGTCGTCGTGGTCGGCGGCGGCCCCGTCGGCGTCCTGATCGCGCTGGTGGCCCAGGCCAAGGGAGCGGACGTCCGGGTGGTGGAGCCGAGCGCCCACCGACGGCTGCTCGCCGAGGAGTTGGGGCTGACCGTGTGGAACCCGGCCGACGACGACGTGCCGGAGCTGGTCCGTCGGTGGACCGGGGACGCGGGGGCGGATGTCGCCTTCGAGGTGTCCGGCGCCGCGGGGGGCGTGGACACCGCGGTCGACGTGCTCGGCGTGCGCGGCCGGCTGTGCCTGGTCGCGATCCACTCCCGCCCCCGGGAGGTGAACGTGCACCGCTTCTTCTGGCGTGAACTCACCCTCGTCGGGGCCCGGTTGTACGACCGCTCCGACTTCGAGCAGGCGGTGACCCTGGTGGCCGACGGCACCGTTCCGGCCGAGCGGCTGATCAGCAAGGTCGTGCCGCTCACCGAGGCGCCCGCGGCCTTCGAGGCGCTGGAGGGCGGCGGAGACGTGATGAAGATCCTGGTGGACTGCACCGACGAGGCCCAGGAGGCCGCCGGATGAACGTCTTCGACCTCACCGGAAGGCTCGCCGTCGTCACCGGCGCCCGGCGCGGTATCGGCCGGGCCATGGCCCGCGCGCTCGCCGAGGCCGGCGCGGACGTCATCGGGGTGAGCGCCTCGCTGAAGGAGTCCGGCAACACGGTGGAGAAGGACGTCACCGCCACCGGTCGCACCTTCGAGGCGATCCGCACCGACTTCGCCGACCCCGAGGCCGTCAGGGCGCTGGGCGCGGACCTCGCGGGCCGGGAGCGTCCGGTGGACATTCTGGTCAACAACGCGGGTACGATCCGCCGCGCCCCGGCCGCCGAACACCCCGATGATGACTGGGAGTTGGTCCTCCAGGTCAA
>NZ_JBIRXG010000074.1:0-14782 GCF_044388685.1 Streptomyces sp. NPDC020192
GATGCCGTCGTCACGCCAGGTGTAGAAGTAGTACTTCACCGCGCCGGCCGGCGGAAAGTCGTGCGGGAGCAGTTCCCACTGGCAGCCGGTGCGGCTCTGGTAGAGCAGCGCGTTGACGATCTCCCGCATCGCGTACCGGCCCTGATGGCCACTGACCGAGGGATGCGCGGCCTTCCACGCGGCGATCACCGGCTCGACCAGCGCCCACTGCTCGTCACTCACGTCGGTCTTGTAGGGCTTGCGCTCGCTCACGGTGCCCAGCCCAACATGCCCATAGCCGCCGACCGGCCAGGATGCCGCACCGTCATACGTTCAGGTGACGACAAAACCCGTATGTAGTCTCATACCGCCCTCTGAGAACGCAGCGGGACGCCATGTATCGACTTCAGCGCGTGCTGCTTGGTCTTGCCTCTGCGTGGAGGCGCAGGGTGATGGACTGCCATGGTGGGGTCGCGGTGCCGGGGACTGTGCAGTCGTCGTCTGTGGAGGTGATGGAGCGGTAGGCCGTCGTGAGCGTGGGGTTGTCGGGTGGTGAGTCCACGGGCTGCCAGGGCGTTTCCCGCCAGGGCGCATCGAATTGGGGGGCGGGGTCGGTTGAGGCGTTCACGGCGATGAACAAGAGGTCGCCTACGGAACATGGCGTGAGGCCGCCGATGTCGGTTGCTTTGTAGCCAATGTCCAATTCGGAATCGGCCCAGGGTCCGGCGGCAGTGATCCCCCGGAACGCGTCGACGCCGATCGTGATATGGGTGACGGTGGCTCTCGGCCAGCGAATGGTGATCCGATCGAGTGTGTCCAGCGGCCTGGCACGGAGGACTGCGAAGAGCTGCAGGCGGCCGTGGACGTTGATCTGCCCGGCCGGCCGGTAGGTGTTGCCGGCCGTGTCGGACACGGTGACCGCACCTGAGCCCGCACCGGTGAGCGCGACGGTGACGATCAGCGTCTGGCCGCGGGCGACCGCGTGCAGCACCGGCAGATCGGTCCCGATGAACGACGGACCCTCAGGGGTCGCGACGTCGAGGTTGCCGATCCGGGCGGCATAGGCACCCGTGCTCGTGGTCCGGGAGACGCTCGGGCCGTGGTGGGACGGCAGCGCGGACAGCGGGCCTCGATTCGTGGTCTGGGAGATGCTCGGGCCGTGGTGGGACGGCAGCGCGGACAGCGGGTCGTGATCGGAAGAGAGCGCGGCGACCGTCAGCAGGGCGGCGAGCAGGAAGTAGCGTGCCGCGGGTCGTCTCCCACGCCCGTGTCGGGCCTGACGGCCGCTGGCCTCGTCCTTCAAGAGCGTGTCCGGCTCGTCCGGCGGGACGGCTGCGGGATGTGGATCGTCACCGCGGTGGGGTGCCGTCGTGGCGGGAGCGGTCGGTAACTCGGCGTCAACGGGCCCGGCCAGAGCCGGTGGTAACGCCTGACGGGCAAGGCGAAGGAGTTCCTCGCCCTCGTCCTCAGGTAGGCCGAGTGCCGTGGCCAGCAGCCGCAACGTTTGCCGGCGGGGCCGGGCAACCCTGCCGTGCTCGAGGTCACGGATGGACCGCACGCTCAGCCCCGAGCGTTCGGCGAGCTCCTCCTGCGTCAGCCCGGCCCTGCTGCGCCGGGCGCGTAAGTGCGCCCCGAATCCGCCCTCGTTCATCACGTCCCCCGCCGGATGATCCAGATCTGTGCAGGTGAGTACACCACAGGGATATCTGCCGGGGAAACTGCCGGTCTTTCTTCCGGCCGTTCTGCCTGGTCACCGCCGTGGGGGGCTGTGGACGATCGGCACAGGAAACCCTCGGCCAGCCCCGACCCGTCACCTCACTCCGGGCCACCCCAGGCGGCAGCCTCATAGCGAGAGCGCGTCAACCACTCAGGCTGGCCCTACACCCAGATGAAATGGAGAAGGGCATGAGAAAGACTCTTGGCCGCCAGGGGGTCAAGCGGGCCGCCGCCACGCTCATGAGGCAGCCTGATCGTGCCGCTTCGCGCAAGGCTGGCCCGAGCGGCAACAACGGGGAAAGTCGAGCGGCCATGCCTGGCCGTGATCGCACACAAGGGGAACTCATGAAGCTCAGGAACCGACTCGCTGCCGGCGCCGCGGCCCTGGCAGCGTCCCGGCCTTCTTCGGGGGAAGGAAATTCTCACATGCGTGTACGCAGGACACTGGCCCTTACCACTGCGGCCTTTTCTGTGGCGCTGGCTTCGCTGGTGGGGGCGGGTGCGGGCAGCGCCAGCGCGGACTCCCCGGTCGGGACGTTCCGGCTGAAGAACTACGGGTGGGGCAACTACTGCGTCGCCGCGACGGGCGGTATCGGCGCGCGCACGGCCCTGGCTCCCTGTGCCAACACCGACTCGCAGAAATGGACGATCTATCCCGAAGGCGATGAAGGCGCGGGCGGCACCTGGTACGAGGCGGTGAACGTTGCCACGGGGCTGTGCCTGGACGCGGACGCTAACAACCTGACAGGCGGCGCGGCTGTGCAGACGTGGACGTGCAACAACAACGGCCAACAGAGGTGGGGGTTCACGATGAACGTGAACTACACCCAGCACATCAAGAACCTGGAAGCTTACAGGTTGAGTTACAACGACCGCTTCCTGCTGGACATGGACGGCAGCCAGCAGCGGGTGTGGTCCGACAGCGGCTCCAACAACCAGTACTGGACGTGGATCGCCTGAGGCTGTTGTTGCGGTCGCGGCCGGGGCGGCGGTAGGGCCGTCGCCCCGGCGCAGCTCTTTGCGAGGACGTCCTCTCCGGGACGGGGCGGGCCTGGCCACGGTGAGGCAGCTCATCGTAGAGCGGCGCCGTAGGCGCCCTTGATGAGCCGCACGGCCCCGTACTCGACGAACGGGCGGGTCCCGGTCCCTCGTTGATTGCTCAATCGAGTGGCGGACGAAGAGCAGGGCTGGTGATTTTCACGGCTCTGGCCGCGGTTCCGTGAATCCCCAGGTCAGCAGTAGGAACGCGGGATCGTTTCGGCAGCGTACTTCCTGCCGTGGCGAGCAAGGCGGTTGAGGATGTGCTGTTTCCCGGAATCGATGTGCGGGTGGAGGGGGTGTACGACTCCTCCGGCATCCTGGTGGTGGAGGCGGTGTCGACGGCCCGTCCAGGCCGGTGCCCGAACTGTCGCAAGCAGGCCCGCCGCGTGCACAGCACGTATCAACGCACCCTGGATGAGCGGCCGTTGGGCTCACGCCGAGTCATCGTCCGGCTGCGGGTGCGCCGGTACTTCTGCGACCGGAAGAGCTGTTCCCGTACGACGTTCGTCGAGCAGGTGCCGGGTCTGTCCACGCGCTACCGCCGTTCCAGTACCGGGCTTGTGGGCTGGCTGCGGTCGATCGCGATCGAGCTCGGCGGCCGTCCCGCCGCACGGCTGTGCCGCCGACTGCGGCTGACCGCGGGCCGAACCCGGCTGCTCAGGCTGCTGACGGCGCCGGCGGTGCCGGACCGTGCACCGCGGGTGCTGGGGGTGGACGAGTTCGCCTTCCGCAAGGGCTGCACCTACGGCACCCTGCTGGTCGACGTCGAGGCCGGCCGGGTCGTGGACGTACTGCCCGACCGCACCTCCGAGACGTTCGCGACCTGGCTCACCGAGCATCCCGGAGTCGAGATCATCTGCCGGGACCGGGCCACTGCCTACACAGAGGCGGTCAAGGAAGCCGCCCCCAATGCCCTCGAAGTCGCGGATCGCTGGCACCTGCTGCAGAACCTGTTCGCCGCGGTGGAGAAGACCTGCCACCAGCGCCGCGACTGCCTGCGCAAACGTGCCGAGGGGGAGACGGTGACCGAGGTGCCGGAGGCGGCCCCGATGCTGTTACCGCCCGCGGAACTGCCCCGCACCCAGATCCTCGAACGCACCCGCCACCGCTACGAGGACATCCACCGCCTGCTGGAGAAACGCTGGACGATCAGCGCCATCGCCCGCCGGCTGAACCTCGACCGCAAGACCGTGCGCCGCTTTCGTGACACCGACCTCGACGAGCTGCTGGCCTCCGCCCGCGACCGCCGCCCCAACGGCGTCCTGGAGCCGTTCAAGGCATACCTCAACGCTCGCTTCACCGGGACGCAAGGCCAGGTCAGCGGCACCCGGCTGTTCCTGGAGATCCAGGCTCGCGGCTACCGTGGCAGCCGCCAGGTCGTCCGCAAACACCTCGCCGCCCTCCGCGCGGGCACCGCCGAACCGATCCGGGCCGACATTCCGAGCCCTCGCAAGATCACCTCGTGGATCATGCGGCCCCGGGATACCGCCCGACCAGGGCAGGTCAGGGGTCGGTGATGTGGTCGAAGCCGCTCCGACCTACCCGGGCGGCGCCCACACGTCTGGCCCGGCGCCCGCCACTCCACCCAGGCCGCGCTCGCCACATCCTCGGGCTCGACGTCTTCGGCCCCGGTCCGTCGTAGGAACTCGGCGATGTCGAGGAGTGTGTACGCCATCCCCATGAACCGGCTGCCGACGCGGACCCTCCGACCACCGTCCTCGGCCGGCGGGTAGACGACGGCCTTCGGAGTCCCGGTTGCTCATCCAGGGTGGGGTCGGCCGCCGGGAGCGCGCATGCGGGCCGCCGAAGCCGTTCGTAGGCTGGTCGTGCTCGGGGCACTCACGGAGGTCTACCGATGCCCCGAACCATCTGGTCAGGCGCCATCAGCTTCGGTCTCGTGACTTCTCTGAACTGGCGCGTCTTCAAGCTCCGCTGACTCTGCGGACTGGCCTGCGGCAGGAGCGACGTGGATGAGGACGCTCGGCGGACACGCCCTGCCGATGGCAGAGCCACTTCTCTCTTCACCCACGACGCTGATGCCTTCACCGGCTAAGGGACGGGCGCCTGCGGAACATGCCGGTTGCCATGCCAGTCCGGAGCCTCCCGTCCCCGCTCAACCACCGAGCAATCAGGCGGCCCGCACCGAACGCTGGCGCGGCCCCAGGACCAGCGGACACAGTCGTTCCGGGTCACCAGTCCAACGCACCTTCGGTGCCTCAAGGCTGTCGCGTCGGTTGGCTACGAGGCGGTCTTTGTCCCGATGCCGTGGGCGAGGAGGCTCTCGGCGGTCTCCGCGATGGTGTCCTCGATGGGACGGGCCCGCCATCCGAGGAGCTTCTCCGCCTTGGAGCTTGTGGCGTCGAGATCCCGGCCGAGCTGGTGCTTGAGCAGGCGCAGTTCCGGGTTCACGATGCCCAGTGTGCGGGCGACCCACACGGGCAGCTCACGGGTCGGGGCCTTCGCGGCGCGCTCACCGAGGCGGTCGTGCAGGATGCGTGCGATGTCGATGACGCGCAGGCTGTGCCCGGCGATGGCCAGGAAGCGTTCGCCAGCGGCTGCCGGATCGGTCATCGCGCGCAGGTGCAGGTCCGCGACGTCGCGCACGTCGACAAAGCCCATCCCGAAGGGAGGGCACGCGGGAACCTGTCCTTCGAGCATTCTGCGGACCAGACGCAGAGATGGCGGGTCGTCCAGGCCGAGCAGGGGTCCAAGGACCCCCACGGGATGAACCGCCGCCAGTTCCAGGCCACCGCCTTCGTCCTGGATGAACTGCCAGGCGGCGCGTTCGGCGAGTGTTTTGGACCGCTGGTAGGGCGGGATGTCGCTGTCGACGTCTGTCCAGTCCTCCTCGGTGAACGGGGCCGAGCGCGGGGGGTGCCCGATCCCGATGGCACCGAAGGCGCTGGTCAGGACGACCCGGCGCACACCGGCGTTGCGGGCTGCGCGCAGCACCCGCAGGACACCCTCGCGCGCGGGGACCACCAGGTCGTCGTCGTTCGCCGGCGTGTGGCGCAGGGTCGGCGAGGCGACGTGGAGGACGAAGTCGCAGTCGGCGACGGCAGCGTCCCAGCTCTCGGAGTGTTCGAGGTCGGCGCGCACGACGGTGAGCCGGTCGTCGTCGAACGGTGTGGCCGCGTGCAGCCAGGAGCGCAGCGCCGGCTCGCGCCGCAGGTCGCGGACCGTGGTGCGGACGGTGTGCCCGGCATCCAGCAGGGCCTGGATGCACCAGCTCCCGATGAATCCGGTTCCTCCGGTGACCAGTACTCGTGTCATCTGTCTCTCCTTCAGCTCTCGGCTCGTGCGGTAAGGGGTGCCGGCGGGTGCGTCGCACGGTGGCGCTGGGTGGCGGCCACGCTGCTTCCGAGGAGGGCGTGGCCGATCATGATCGGGTAGATGACGGCGCGCTCGAACAGGCCGATGTTCCACATCCAGCCGGTGAACACATCGGTCATGAAGAGGGGGAATGCGATCAGTCCGGCGGTGCCGAGCGCGGTGCTCGCGATCGAGCGGCCACTGGTGAGACCGATGCGGGTTCCGCAGGTTCCGACGGCGATCGCCATGATGTTGCCGGCGAGCATGACGCACTGCGCGCCGACGGTGTGGAAGGTGATCTGGCCGTTGTCGACGTTGGCGTTGGAGCCCTGGAAGATGCCGACGAGCGAGACTCCGACACCGGCGAGGACGGCGAGGCTCACGATGACGATGGGGCGGGCGCCCTTGCGCGGGTCGAACACGAGGAACGTGCCGACGATCAGGAGGGTGCCGTAGATCACCCAGCCGGTGTCCATGACGGCACCGAGGGGGGAGTTGGCGACCTGCCCGAACGCGGTCTGCGGCGGGCCGGTCAGGCCGAGGTGGCTGACCCAGTTGTACTGGGGCGAGTACGGTGGGTCCTGCCATGCGGCGGCGGTGATGAACTCGGCGACCCAGGACACGAGCGGGCCGACAAGGATGAGGAGGGCTCCGGCGCGGGCAGCGGCGCCGGAGCGGACGATGGGGTTCATGCGAGAGCCATGCCGGGAACGCGCTTGCGGATGGCCTCCATCTCGGCCTCGTCGGATACGCCCTGCCAGTCGTGGCGGGGGGTGTACGGTGCCTCCAGGGCGCGCACGTCCTCGTCGGTCAGTGCGATGTCGAGAGAGGCCACGGCCTCGTCGATCTGCCGGATCGAGCCGGCGCCGACCAGGGGTGCGGTGACGACCGGCTGGCGGCGCAGCCAGGCGAGTGCGACCTGTGCGCGGCTGACGCCGTGCGCGTCCGCGACCTGTCCGACCGCATCGATGATGGCGTGGTTGGACGCCTCCTGTTCGGGCGAGTAGAGGGCGTCCGCGTACGCGCCGTCCGTCTCGGAGCGCGCCGTCGAGCGGGCATCGTCCCACGCGCGGGCGAGACGGCCGCGGGCCAGCGGCGACCAGATGATCGTGCCGACGCCCTCGTCCAGGCACAGCGGGATCATCTCCCGCTCCTCCTCACGGGCGAGGAGGTTGTAGTGGTCCTGCATCGACACGAACCGTGCCCAGCCGTGCTGCCTCTGCAGGTGCAGCGCCTTCGCGAACTCCCAGGCGTGCATGGACGAGGCGCCGAGGTAGCGGACCTTGCCGGCCTTCACGAGATCGCTGAGTGCCTCCAGCGTCTCCTCCCACGGGGTGGCGTGGTCGTTGCGGTGGATCTGGTAGAGGTCGATGTAGTCCGTGCCGAGGCGGCGCAGCGAGTGGTCGACCTCGGTCATGATCGCCTTGCGCGACAGGCCGCGGCCGTTCGGTCCCAGCCGCATCGGGTGGCGCAGCTTCGTGGCAATCACCACGGCATCGCGGTCGGCGAAGTCCTTGAGCGCGCGGCCGAGGATCTCCTCGCTGGAGCCGTTGGAGTACATGTTCGCGGTGTCGAAGAAGTTGATCCCCGCCTCCAGTGCGTGCCTGATGAGCGGGCGCGCGTCCTCCTCGCCCTTCGACCAGACGGGATGCCCGCGGTCGGGTTCGCCGTAGGTCATCGCACCGATCGCGATCGGGGACACGTCGAGGCCGGTCATGCCGAGCTTGATGTAATGCATGACGCTCCTTAAAGTATGCGGAGAGCTCTCCACATAACGTAGTGGAGAACTCTCCGCTTAGCAACGTGAGGTCCCGTGGTCCGTTCAGACGCCCGTGAGAACAGGGCACGCATCCTCGCCGCCGCACGCGAAGCGCTCACCGCGGACGGCAGCACGTCGATGAACCAGATCGCCCAGCGCGCCGGAGTCGGCGCGGGCACCCTGTACCGCAACTTCCCCACACGCGAGGCGCTCGTCCTGGCCGTCAACCAGGACGAGGTGGCACGCATCACCGGCACCGTGCCCGACCTACTGGCCCAGATGCCGCCATTGGAAGCCCTCCGACACTGGACGATGGACCTCGTCGAGGCCATGCGGCGAAAGCACGGCCTCGGCGACGCACTCACCCCGGGCGTGCACCAGGCGATCAGCGAGCAGAGCTACGGGCCGGTCATCGCCGCGATCACAGAACTCCTCGACGCCGGCAAGAAGGACGGAAGCATCCGTGTGGACGCCGCACCTGGGGACTTCCTCCAGCTGACCGGCGCGTTGTGGCGTGCCGCGTCCAGCCCCGTGGACCGGGCCCCCCACATGCTCGCGCTCATCCTCGACGGACTCCGCACGCACCGGTAGTGGAGGGCCTCACGGCTGCAGAGGTGCGCTGGCGTGCCGTCCGCCGATGTCGCGGAAGGTCGGGATGCCGAGGTCCACGGCGGTGTTGCGGCGGGCTTGTTCGGCATCCAACTGGGCGAGCTTGTCCTGGGCTCCTGCAAGGCTGACTTCAAGTCCTTCCAGCTCGCCAAGCCAGCCCTCGCGTTCGGCCTCGATGATGCGGGCGAGGAGGTTGTCGCGGATCTCGACCAGGCGGCCGCGCTGGTCGGGCTCGGGACGCAGTATCGAGCAGCGGACACAGGCGTGTTCGTGGATGCACGAGGTGCCGAACGCGCGAGCGCAGATGCCGATGGAGAGGTTGCGGCGCTCAAAGTGGCCGAGGAAGGCATCCCACTCCTCCGCGGTGGGGGTGCGGTACTCCTCACTGGGGCGCAGGGAGCGGCGGCGGGCGATGAACGCGCGATGGGCCTCGATGGCCTCGGCCGGGTAGATCGCTAATGGTGGAGTCGGGTATTGGAACTCTCTGAATGCCTCCCGCCCTCGGGGTTCCGCGTGGGTCCCGGCGTGCTGCGGACCTGTATCAGGTCAGGTCGGTGCGAGGGTCGATAGCCCAGTGGTTGGTTTGCAGGACTCGACCGGCGAAGGGCACGTCTTGCTTGCCCAGGAATCGGAATCCGAGGGTGCGGCAGATGCCGTTGGACGGTGCGTTGGTTGTTGCGGGGAATGCGTGTATCAGCCCCCATCGGCCGTCGTCGCGAGCCAGCTCAAGCAGCGTGCGGACGCCCTGTTTTCCGAGTCCCCGTCCCTGGTACTCCGGCAGCACCATCCAGCCGATCTCGGAGATGCGCTCGCCGGCTGCGTCGTGGGGCCACAAGGTCACGGTTCCCGCGACCACGTCCAGCTCGGCCTCATTGGGCACGATCATCTTTGTCCAGTCGGTGTCCGCTGCCACCCGTTGAACATCACGTTGGACCTTCGCCTCCATGCCTTCGGGAGGCAGCGGTCCGCCCAGCTCGGCCATCATGACCGGGTCGCATCGCATCCGGACGTAGGCGTCGACGTCGCCGTACTCAACATCACGTAGCAGCATCTGTGTTGCTCCCTTGCCTTTGGATTCAGACGTCATGGTGGCGGCGGCTGACCTCGGCTGCGTAGGCGGCCCAGTCCCCAGCAGATGCCTTCTGCCACTGGACGGCGACTTGGATGTGGACGCCGAGCATCCGGGCGAGGACGGCGGCTGGCAGCTCTGAGGCGAGGGTGAACAAGGCAGTGGAGCGGTCCGGCTGGGGCCGGATCCCGATCTTGTGCAGCCGGACGCCGATCTGGCTGTCGCTGAGCGGTCGCCCTGGATGGCCTCCTGGGAAGAGCCATGGGATGTCGTCAGGGGTGCCGATCTTCGCCTTGCCACAGCGGGTCGCAACGAGTTCGCTGACCAGAGCGGCGAGCGGTGCCGGGAGGACAACCGGCGAGGTCCCGAACGTGATCGTGACGGTGTCGCCGCTGGTGTCGACGTCGTCGACGGTGAGCTGGCTGATGGTGGCGATCTTCTGTGCGTAGAGGATCAGCAGCAGTCCGGCGACTCGGTCGGCGGTCGGCAGCGTGTCGTCGTTGAGGAGCCGCCGGGCGTCGGCCCAGCGTTTCTCGCTGTCGATGGTGCTCAGCGGCCCTGTCCAGCGGACGGTTCCGTAGGTGAGGCCGCGGGCATGCCGGTGCTGTACCGACCAGCGGACGAAGTGGCCGGTCTCGTCGCGGTAGCTGACCGCGGGGTCGGCCATCCAGCGTTCCAGATCCGGCTGAGTGCAGATCCCCAACGTAAGCCCTTCGCGGGTGAGCCAGGTGAGGAAGTTGTCGGCCGCGGTGACGTGGCAGCGCACGTTGACATCTTGAAGCCGGGTGGTGTGTTCCCCACCGAGGCGCCGTCGGAGCCGACGCAGGTGGTGCCAGACTGCGTAACCATGCAGGATCCGCCGCTCGGCGAGGTCTGTGCGGGCCTGGACGGTCGCCGTAGTCCATTTTTCCAGTGCGACGAGCCGTTCATCGCGAAATGGCAAGGCGCCGGTTGCCACGAGGACACTGCGCAGGTGAGCCAGTACCTTGCCCGGTGGGAGTTCGTCGAGGACGTCGTGGGTAACGGGACGTTCGTCGCGTCCGATGCGCTTCAGCAGATCCCGGACCTTCGAGCGGGTGATCCAGGCCAGGGTAACGTCCGGGCGTTCGGCACTCGTCAATGCCTTGTGGAATGGCGCGAGTTCGGGTCCGATGGCCCCGGTGCTATCGCCGAGGAGGCTTCGTACCTTTTGATCGAGGACGCATCGCTGGCAGGGGCGGGTGCTGAGCTGCCAGGTGGTCTCGCAGACGGGGCAGCGGCCCCAGAAGTCTGGGTCGGGGTTGGTGCACTTCGCGCACAAGGGCTCCTTCCAGGTGCCGCTTCGGGCCTGGGCGACGGTGCCGCAGCTGCTGCAGGAAGCCCACCGTTGCTGGCAGCGTTCGCACCAAGGCTGGCCGGTGGCCCGGGAGATCTCGCAGGGTGCGGTGCGTCCGCAGATCCCGCACTCCCTGGTCTCTTTCGGCCTGCAGTTCTGGCAGCGGACGCCGTCGGCGAGCCGGACGGCCACCGGCTGGCGGCGTCCGCAGCCGACGCAGACTTCCAGGTTGATCGGATCCCGGATCAGGCAGGTGGGACACAGCGGCTGTCCGGCGGCATCCCGGGTGGCAGGTTCGCGGACGGCGCCGCAGCGTGAGCAGGGAACGGCCGCGTGCTTGGCGAAGCAGGCCCGGCAGATCCTCTTGCCGTCCAGGAGCTTCGCCAGTGCCTTCACTCCGTGGCAGCGCGGGCAGGCCGGCTTGATGACCTTCGTGGCGCCAGCGGTAACGAGTTCGCCGATGAACCGCAGCACGGCTGGGGTGGGGGCCTCGTGCCCGGCGCCGGTCAGCAGCTCGGGACGGGCGATCACGGCCCAGGCTAGGCGGCGTTGGCCTGCGGGCCGGAGTGTGGCCGTCCCGAGTGCGGTCCGGATGGCGTCCGCATCGAGAACAGGGTCGAGATCGGTGATGAGTTTGGTGAGCTCCTTGACCGGATCGCCGTCGGTGTCGGGGCACTTCGCGCATCGGGGCTGGCCGTCGCGGTCGCGGCTGACGACGCGTCGTTCCTGGTGGCAGCCCGCGCAGACGGCGGATTTGTCGAAGCAGGGCGAGCATCCCCAGCGGCCGCCGCTGCGACTGCCGACGTAGGGGCGTGGGCGTCCGCACTCGCCGCAGTGTGGCAGAGCGACGTCCTGGGCGCCGGCCTCGCGCAGAGCCATCAGCAGCTTGGCGACGCGGAATGGTGCCGGTGGCATGCCGGTCCGCAACAGGGACGGGTCGTCGTGCAGGGCCTGTGCGAGGTTGCGGCGGCCGGCCCGCGTGCGTACGAGCGTGCAGACGATGCCGCGGATGTGGTCGGGGTCCAGGTGCTTTTCGACGTTGCTGACCAGCCGCACGATCAGGCCGACCGGATCCGTGAGAACCTCGTCGGGCGCACTGGTCACCGGTCAACTCCGCTGATTCGAGCCCGCCTTGGTCGCAAATCGCCGACGCCTTCGGAGATCGTGGTCCCGGTTCCCGAGGCGGCCTTCTTCGGCTTCTTCGCCGCCCCGGCCGTGGCGATCGGCTCGATGAGGTCGTCCATCGTGCAGTCCAGGATGTCCAGCAGGGCCATGAGGATCTTCAAGCTGAGGCGTTCGGGTCGCTCGACGACGAGCCGGTAGACCTGGCTCGTGGACAGCGTGATGCCACGTTCCTTCAGCGGGGGGAGGAGCTCGGTGGTGGAGAACATCCCGCGGTCCGCCATGACCTTGCGCAGGTGCCAGTGGTAGTCGAGCTTGGCGGCCATCATCGGGTCCTTCCTCGTCAGACGCCGGCGAACGCCGGGGCCAGTGCCTTGCTCAGGGCAGTGTTCATGAAGTCGTCGCTGACGTGCGTGTAAATGGCGGTCGAGCTGTCACAGTCGTGGCCGACTTGCTGCTGGATAAATCGACGGTCGACTCCGTCCTCGGTCAGGTGAGTTACATACGAATGTCTGATTGAGTGCGGAACTAGCTCTTTTGGGAGTTTTAGGGCATCTCGGTATGCCTCGAAGCGGTCGTTGATGGAGCTGGGCTGCAGGCGTCCCCCACGTTCGGTGATCCACAGGGCCGGATGATCGGAGAACCCGAACCGGGGGCGGACGTTCTCGACGTAGTCGGCGACCGCCTCGACCGCCCAGTCCATCACCGACAGGACGTTCCGCCGCCGCGGTGGCTGGCCCTTCTTCGCCTTGCCGTAGCGGACGTTGAGCGTGCCGTACCGGCCGAACTGCGGAGCCTTCGGGTTCCGCCCGAAGTCGACCACATCCAACTTGGACGTCTCAGTCCGGCGAAGCCCCCAGCCATAGATGACCTTGAAGAGGGTGGCGTCGCGGTAGGCGGCGAGGGCTCCCTTGCGCTTGGCCCTCACGGCGCGGTCGACCTGGTCGTCGGCGTAGTCGAGGAACCGCTGCAGTTCTTCGCGGGTAAACGGCCTCGCTTCCGGGTCGCCCTCGTAGTCCTGCAAGTGAGGGAGCGTATTCCACTCGTGAGCGATGGCCACCGGGTGGATGCCGAAGGCTTCCTCGCAGGCGGGTCCCCATCCGTATCGGGCGTCGATGAGGAACTCGGTGAACAGACGCACGTCGCCCTGGTAGCTACGGACCGTAGACGGCGCCAGGTGCTTCTCGCCCGTCAGTGAAGCCGACCACTCGTCCATGTGGGCCGGCGTCCACTGCCACGGGTACTCGTTCGCGAAATCGAGGAACCGGCGGATCAGCCGTTCCCTCGGGTCGATTGTCTCGTCCTTCAGCCCCCGCGACTTCTGCTGAGCCCGCCAGCCTCGCACCATCGCGTCGAACATCGCGTCCTCGGGACGCAGTTGGACCACTCCGGACACGAGCTCCAAGTGAGCCGACCCGGCCAGGGTCACCTTCTGCTGATGCACCACTCCAGACCATCCCTTCTGGAGGGCAGATCATGCATCAGGCGGGATCATCTCGGCAACATGCCTGCTCAGGATGCTAGTTCGTAGTAGCGTTGGAGTCCGCCATACCGTCGCTCTGAGCTTGCGACCTGCGGCTTCTCACCCGTCTGATGCAATTCCCGAGGGTCGTTGTAGCCCATGGTGGTGTTGATGTCGGCGTGTCCGGCGATGACCTGCGCGATGTGGGGCGGCAGGCCGCTGCGGATCGCATCGGTGATGAAGATCCGCCTGAAGTCGTGCGGGTCGAAGTCCAGGGGGAGGCCGCTGGCGTCGGTCAGACCGGTCGCCTCCAGGACGTCGTTGAGGCATGCGCGCAGGAACTCGCCGGTCATGTGGGAGGGATCGCCGCTGCGGTCGTACTGGAACAGCAGCGGCATCGGCGGATTCCATATGCGCTCGTTGTAGTCGTAGGCGACGACGCGGGGGACGGCTCCGGTCCGCGGGTCGCGAATGCGGGTGATGATGGTGCTCAGGACGTCGGCGAGTTCGGGGCTGACCAACAGGACCCGCTCCTGGTCGGTCTTGGACGGGGCGATCTGCAGCAGCGGCACCACCTCCCCGTCGGGGGCAGCCGGTACTGGATCAGACTGTGGTGGCTGGCCTCCAGCATCTCCTCGATCCGGGCCCCGGTGTGCTGGAGGAACTCGATCGTCGCCCACCCCCAAAACGCCCGGTGCTCGCGCTTGGCCATATCCCGGCGGCCCCCGGCATGGTCGTAGGCCCAGGTGGATCCGGGCCTCTTCGCGCGTGTGAAGGTCTCGCCGAGCACCTCGAACCGGCCGCCGGCAGGCGCCTCGCGCACGGCGTCCAGGCGAAGGCGGGCCTGGCCCAGGAGTTCCTTGGCCACGCGGACGACCGTGGGTAGGGCGGGCAGTCGCTCCCGGGTGCGTTGGTCCATGCGGGCCTTGACCCTCTGGCTGTTCTTCCTGACGTTGAGATCGGCCTCGCTGATGGGGCAGGGGGCCACCCACGGGCCCCACCGGCCCGGCTCCTCGCTGGCCCACTGGGCCAGGTCCAGATACAGGGCGCGCACCGCGATCATCAAGGTGGCCGAGTCCAGGCGGGGCGTGACGACGTCGGAGATGGTGCCGTCACTGCGGCGGCGCCGCTCGCTCTTCGTCCTGGCGCGCTGCTTCCACTGGGCGGCAACATCCGGCGGCAGGCGCAAGGAGTCGATTCCGGGATGATGGGCCTCCAGGTCGGCCCAGAAAGAGCGGGCCAGAAACCGGGAGATGTTGTCCAGAGTCGCGTAGTCCAGGCCGGGCTGGCGCTCTTTGAGATAGTGGGTGTGCACGTGCGCCACGGAGTTGTTCATGCACTGGTAGTTGATCTGCGCGGGCGCGTACACGCGATGGATCGCGGCGCCGACGGTCCGGA
>NZ_JBIRXG010000075.1:0-14310 GCF_044388685.1 Streptomyces sp. NPDC020192
CTGCCGCCGTCGGCGAACGCCTCGTTGACCACGTCCCAGGCGTAGATCTTGCCCTTGAAGTGGGTCATCTCGGTGGTGATGTGGTTGTCCATCACGCCGCGCAGGGTGTTCGCGTCTCTGATGGAGCTGACCCAGGACGGGAGTTGGGAGTGCCAGACGAGCGTGTGCCCGCGCATTCGCTGGCCGTGCGCGGCGGCGTGGCTGACGATCTGGTCGCCGGGACCGAAGTTGAAGTTGCCGCGGGACGGTTCGGTGGTGTCCCACTTCATCTCGTTCTCCGGGGTGATCATGTTGAACTCCCGGTCGAGAATGGTGGAGTACGTCGGGTCGCCGAGGCGGCCCGCGGCCACGGCTGTGCCGAAGTAGCGGCCGCTGCCGGCCGCTGCCGCACCCAGCGTGCCGGAGGCCGCTTGGGCGGCGGGGTTCGCCGGGCCGGCCAGAGCCAGTGCCGTGCCGGCTGCCAGTACGGCGGCCAGGGCCAAGGCCTTGCGCGGACGGGGCTCTTCGTTGAGCCAGGACATGACGAATCGTTCTCCTTGTGTGTGGGGGGTCGGACACCGACCACAAGCCGGTGCCGGGGTCGAGTCGGGCCGGTCACAAAGCCGAGCTGACCGGCAGTGCGGTCCACTGCTGGTTGGCTCCGCCGTTGCAGTCCCACAGGATCAGTTGCGTGCCGTCGGTGGCAGACGCACCGGGGTCGTCGAGACAGCGGCCGGAGACCGGGTTGCGGTAACCGCCGTTGTACGCCTGCCATTGCTGGTTGGTGCCGCCGTTGCAGTCCCAGATCTCGATCTTGGTGCCGTTGGCGGTACCACCGCCCGTGGCGTCGAGGCACTTCCCGAGCGCCCGCAAGGTGCCGTCCGAGCGCGCGGTCCACCACTGCGCGTCGGCGCCGTTGCAGGACCAGATCTGCGCGGCGGTCCCGTTGGCGCTGTTGCCGCCGTTGACGTCCAGGCACTTCCCCGCGACCCCGGAGTGCACCGGCCCGCCCATGGAGACCGGCGGCTTGATCCAGCCTGCCGCGTCCGCGGCCTGGACTCCGGCGTTGAAGGCGTCCGCCATTTTGCTGTAGCCGTTGTCGTTGGGGTGGAGGGGGTCGGACAGGTCCGCGGTGGTCAGAGCGCTCATGTCCACCAGGCGTACATGCTTGCCGGCAGCCTGCTCGGCCTGGACGATGCCGGGCAGCTTGGCGTTGAACGCGGAGCGGGTGGCCTCCTCGGTGCTGCTGGTGGAGACGATCACGGTGCCGACGAGGACGGTCGCGTCAGGGGCGTCGGCCGTGATCTGGTCGATGAGCGCATGGAGCCGGTCGGCGGCGGGCTCGGCCTGAGAGCCGCCGTTCAGATCATTGGTGCCGATCTCCAGGGTGATCACGTTGGGTCGGTACCGGGCCAGCACGGAGTCCGCGATGCCGGCTATCTGGTCGATATGCCAGCCGGAGTGGCCTTCGTTGTCCGGGTCGGACATCGTGCCGTTGCGGCCCGACCCCACGAAGTCCAGGGTATGCCCCTCGTTCGCCAACCGGTTCCACAGGAAGCCCCGGTAGCCGTTCCCGGACGGGCTGCCGACGCCCCAGGTGATCGAGTCGCCCAACGGCATCAGCCGCAAGGGGGCGGGCGCGGCGGCCCGTACAGCGGGCGGCGGCGCCCCGGTGCCGGTGGCAGCCGCGGCGGGCAGTGCGGTGCCCATGCCGAGCGCGGCCGTCAGCGCTGCGGCCAGAGGCACCAAGTACTTCTTCATGTGCATTCCTCGCGAGTGGGGGAAACAGCGGGGGAGTGAACAAGCTGCCGCTTGCTGCAGTCAGCGGGGAGTGAAGTCCTGGTTGGTGCCGGCGGCGTTCTTGCAGGGCCATTGGTCGAGCTGCCGGCCGGGGTCGCTGCCGCCGCCGTAGACGTCCAGGCACAGGCCGCTGCTCTGGTTCTGGAAGGAGTACGAGCCGTCGGACTGCTGTACCGGCAGCCACAGAGCGCCGGTGGCCCCGCTCGACGCCTGCTGCACGATGTCGGGCGTACCCGCGGCCGTGAGGCTGCCCGAAACCCCCACCACCAGGCCCGAGTTCTGCGCCTGCAGCTGCCCGTAACCTCCGGAGACCGGCACGAACTGGAACTGCTGGTTGTTCTGCCCGTTGCAGGTCCACTGGTCGATCGCGGCGCCCGCACTGCCTGAGTTGCCGTACACGTCCAGGCACAGACTGTCACTGCCGATCACCAACTGGTGGTAGCCGTTGGGGAATTCACCGCCTGATGAGGCCTGAACGCCCGCCTGTTGGATGACCTGTTGCGCGCCCTGCGGCCAACTGGTTCCGCTGACCTGGACGTTGCCGGTGAGGACGTTGTTGTGCGGAGGGCCGGTGGCCACGTACGTGTTGCCGCCGTTGTACCAGTTACCGGAGAACGTGCTGTCGTCGGTGTGGTTGTTCGCGTTGGCGTTGGTGAGCGCCCAGTTGCTCGCGTCCTGCACCACGTTGTGTGACACCGTCAGATACCGGGAGCCCTCGTCGAGGTACAGCGCGGTGGTGTGGTGGTTGCCGTACATGTAGTTGTCGGAGATCACCGAGCCGGGGTTCGCGGACAGGTTGTAGATGCTGCCGCCGTCGAACATCGCGTTCTTGGTGTCGAAGATCAGGTTGTGGGAGACGGTGTTGTTCTTCAGCGTCGTGGGAGTGCTGTACACGGGTTGGTAGTTGTACGTGCCCCGATTGACGTAGTCCTGGCTGCCGCCCGGGTCGTTGGCGCCCCAGCCCCAGCCGATGTCGATCCCGTCGTAGGGCAGGTGGTCGCACTGGTTGTGGGTGATTGTCGCGTTGGTGACGTAGGTGGACAGGATGGCGGCGGTCTCCTTGTAGTCGGTGCCGACCCCGCTCACCTTGTTGTTGCTGATGGTGATGTTCTGGTTGGTCATCTGCGGGTTGCTGGGATGGTGCGCATCCGGCTGGATCCCGCCGACCTGGATGCCGCTGCCGGCGGTGTCGGTGAACGTGTTGCCGGTGATGGTGACGCCGTTCGCGCCGAGTCCGGTGCCGGAGGCGTTGGCGACACCGTCGTTGCCCACACCGAGCCCGGCCTGTCCGAGCTCGGAGAACGTGTTGCCGGAGAAGGTGATGCCGCTGGCCGCCGAGACCTGGACGGCCGCGGGCATCTGCGCCCAGTGGTTGCGGGTGGCCTCGAACTGCGTGCATCCCGATGTGCAGGTGCTCAGCCAGTTGGCGGGCATCGGGTAGGTGCCGGTGATGTGCGCGCCGCTCTGCTGGTCGGCGTAGCCGTCGGGTCCGCTGGGTCCGAGCCACGAGGTTCCCGTGAACCGGATGCCGCTGAAGCCCAGACCGGCGGCCGGTGAGCCGTAACTGCCGCTGATGCCGAGCAGGCTCTGCAACCGGGGTAGTTCGACGTCGAGGCTGTTCGGGTTCTGCCCCGGCTGGGCCCGGTAGTACAGGTCGCCGGTGGACGAGTCGAGGTACCACTGTCCGGCCTGCTGCAGGAACGCGTAGTTGTTCTCCAGGTACATCGTCCCGCCGGCGAACGGCGCGTTGATGGTGTCGTAGCCCCAGGAGTTGTTGTTCCACGCAGGCTGCTGCATGGTGACGGTCCTGCCGCTGATCGACTGGACCGGTGAGTAGCGGTCGGTGAAGGAGTTGAGGCTCTCGACCTCCATGTGGTTCTGGTCCGAGAGACCGGCCAGGTAGTCGAGGGAGGAGTCGGTGAGGGTCAGGCCGGTCTGGGTGAAGGCGAAGGCGGAGCGGGGCACCTGGATCGCCGCTCGCGGTGCTTCCCTGCCGTTCACGTACAGCTGGCGCGTGTTCACGCTGGTGCCGACGTGGACCGACCAGATGTTCTTCGCCTGATCATGTACCTGCCAACCTGATATCTGCTGGGCGCCGGTCACGACCGGCTGCTGCCCGGACAGGGCCTGGTAGGTGATGGTGTGGCCGTTCTGGCCGCCGTCGTCGGAGCCGAAGGCAAGTGGCCTGGTCAGCCGGTAGGTGCCACCGGCCAGGTGGACGACGACGTTCGAGTCGGCCGAGAGCCGGTGCGCGGGCTGCTGCGCCTGGTCGATGGTGGCGAACGGCTGGTCGGCGGTGCCGTTTCCGCCGGGAGCCGCATTCGGCGCCACGTACAGGTCGGCGGCCGCGGCCTGGCGTTCCACCGGAACCGCGTACGCGATCCCGGCGGTGGCCGGGCTGCCGGCCAGCAGGGCGAGCAGAGCTGTGGGGGCGGCCCACAGGCCGCGGAGCGCTCCGGCTCTGAGCATGGTCATCCTCCGGTGGTGGCCCGTCTGGTGGCGGGTGGCCCGTGGCCGCCGGTGCGGCGGCCACGGGACGGAGCCGTTCAGGTCAGTTGAGGCTCCATTGCTGGTTGGATCCGCCGTTGCACGGCCACAGTTCCGCCAGGGCGCCGTTGGCCGTGGAGGCGCCGGTGACGTCGAGGCAGAGTCCGGACTGGATTCCGGTGACGGTGCCGTCGGAGTTCAGCTGCCATTGCTGGTTGGCGCCGCCGTTGCACGGCCAGGTCACCACCTTGGTGCCGGCGGACGTCTGGTTGTCGTACGCGTCCAGGCACATCTGGCTGCTGCCGCTGTAGACGGTCAGCTGGTTGGAGGCTGTGCGGGTCCAGGTCTGGTTGGCGCCGCCGCTGCAGTCCCAGATCTGCAGTTGTGTGCCAGCCGTGGTGGACGAGTTGGGCACGTCCAGGCACTTGCCCGCGCCCACCGCGTGCAGCGCACCGGTGCTCGTCCCGCCCCCGGAAGGCGAATTGCTGTATCCGGCCGCGGTGATGTTGGCCTGGACGGCGTTCTCGGTGGCGTCCGACGGGTAGCCGGAGGTCATCACCCCTTCATAGAAGGTGCCTTGGGCGCCCTTGCTGTTGTCGCCGCCGGTGCCCAGGATGATGGCCCCCTGCTTGCGCATCGGGTTGTAGCCCGAGACGTTGGGACGGGGCCCGTCGTAGAAGGTGGACAGCCCGCCGGACTGTGCGTTGCCGCCACGGATCGCCCAGTGGTTCGCCCCGCCCTTGATGATGGCGGTCGTGTACCGGTAGTTGATGGTCGGATCGCCCGCGTTGTAGTGCTGGTTGACTCCGGAGAACAGCCCGTTCTCCAGATCGGCCATGATCCACGGACCGTTGCCCGAACCGTAGCCCCAGACCCTGATGTTGCCGAAGTAGATGGCCTCCATGGTGCCGTTGCCGTCGTCGTTGCTGTTCGTCTCGGCGTTGCCGTAGTCGAAGCAGCAGCCGCCGTTGTAGTGCGTGCCGTCGAAGATCGCGTACATGCCCTCGGGGCTGTCCCCGGTGGCGATGCCGTTGGTGTGGTTGTTCCGGTAACCGGTGCCGGGCGCCACGAAGACGCCGTAGGCCTTGTGGCCGCCCACCGTGGTGGGCGCGGCGGTCGCGTTCGCGAGGTTGTCGGGGCCGCCCGCGGCGCCGCCCGCGGGCGCCTGGGTGAGGTTGTTGCCGCGCCCGGACTGGTCGTAGATGATCGTGATCAGGCACGTCGTCCCCGAGCAGAACGAGTCCTGGGCGGCTGCGTCGGCGTACCCGCCCGCGCTCAGGACGCCGACGTCCCGGGTGGTGTTGTCCGAGGCACGCCGGACCTGGTAGAGCGGCCCGTTGTACGAGGCGTACAGCGCTCGCGTCGTGCTGTGCGCCGCCACACAGGGCGTACCGCCCGCCGCGTAGATGTCGCACGGCCCGGAGGTGGCGGCCCGGGCTGTGCCGGCCGTGGCCGTGGCGCCTATCAGAGTTCCGGCGACGAGCGCGACCGCGGCCCCCACCCGGGCGACCATGGTCCGCCGAGAGCGGGGCGAGCGCGCCGGCCGAGGGACGTGTGCCTGACCCGGCACGGTTTCCGGCCTGCCACGGCGTCGTACCGCCGCGAGTAACAGCTGGACGCCACCGCGGCCGGACAGCGGATGGCGTCTCGCACGTACGGTGCCCATCTGATCTCCCCACCATGCCGACGCAACCCGGTCGGGTTTGGTGTTGGTGGCGTCGGCGAATCCGGAAGCGCTTGAATGTGCTGTCTTTGCAGCGTGGTTACAGAGAGGTTTCGGGGGAGACGGTGCTCCCGCCCTCGCGGCACTGTCAAGGGTGCTGGAGCCCCTGCCACGAACCTTGTCGCGGAATCGATTCGACGGCTGGATTCCATCGGGTCGGGACCGGCCGACCTGTCCTCGCGCGCCCCACATCGTGGCCGGCAGGTAGTGGCGTGTCCGCCGGCCTCGCGGGCCCGTGGGGCGCGCGGGTATGCCCGACGACCGGTCCCGGATCACCCGGATGACCCGCCATGCCGCAGGTGAACAGGAGCGCAGCCAACAAACCCGGATGCCGGGCGACCGGTTCCGAGTGCACGGGCCGAAGCGGCGGGGCGTCGCCCCGGCGTCGGCACCTGGCTTCGCCTCGCGGCACGCCATTGACCCCGCACGCCTCTGGTCGTAACCTCCTCCGTCGAAGCGCTTGCGTGGAATCGGTTCGCACCACCTTGCGTAAGACGTGAAACGCGCAACCACGGGACCGTTCGGCCCGACGTCGTTCCCCGCGGGCTCATGGCACTCACCGCGGGGGTCAGGGCGCTCGTCCAGCACCCTTGAGACCAGTCCCTCGGGTGACTGCGACGCGGTACGCGCAGCTCACCGCGGCGGACTCATCATCCTCGCGCCACTGCCACGACCGGGCCGAGGCGACGATCATGCTGACGGCATCGCTGCGGGGGAGGTGGTCACGCCGCCGGCGGCTCGATCGACGACGGCCACCGGGGCGGCTCCGTCAGCCGGACGGACCTTTCACGCGGTCCCGTCCGGTGGCGGCCTCATCGGCTCTGTCGTCGGCGGATCGACCAGCCGCCACAGGTCACCACAGTCCTGAAGATCGGCAAGGAGGTGCCAAGAAGCACACATTCATCCCGGGGGTCCGCGGAGACCCCGCCCAACCGGAGGCAATCCGGCTTACGGGCATGGCCCGTCAGGGGGGTGCGACCGCGTTCGTGGCCGTCGCTGGGCTGATCGCGGCGATGCTCGCGACTCTGCAACCGCCGCCAGCCGCCGGCAGCCCCTACCAGTGCGGCCTCGATCCCACCGTGGCAAGCGTCGCCGCCGCCAGCCCGGGCACCTGGGGCGCCGTCGCGATCGTCCCCGGCTACACCGCCTGTTTCGCCGACGAAGAAGCCCGAATGGGCCCGTGGCTGTCGTCCTTCGGCTTCGTCGTGATCGGCGTCGAGACCAACAGCCGCACCGACTACGACACCGCCCGCGGCACCCAGTTGGTGGCAGCTCTGGACTACCTGACCCGGCAAGCCCCGTGCGTGACCGGGTCGACCCCCGGCCGGCTCGCGGTCATCGGCCACTCGTTGGGCGACGGCGGTGCCATCAACGCCTCCGAACGACGGCCGTCGCTGAGACTGCCATCGCTCTCGCGCCCTTCTCCCCGTCACAGAACCTGACAGGCGCCGCCGCCGCCAACGGCGGCCCCGTACAACTGTGGGCCTGCAATGGCGGATCCAACCAGCAATGGATGCTCGGATGACCACCACACCGGCACATCCGCGGTGCGGGAAGGCGGGCTGCGGCTGATCGGAGAGCCGACGGCGATCGCCGTCGGCCACAGCACCGGCTGAGTCGAGCGGTCACACGGACCGCTTCGGTGGCGAGACCCAGCGGCCCGCCCCCGGCCGAAGCTTCACCCCCACACCTTTCCCGCCCTCATCGCGAACCGATTCGCGCCAGGTACCCTGGCGCCCTGCGGGTAAGTGCTTGAGGAGCTGTATGAACATCGGGGAGATCGCTCGGCGCGCCGGCGTGTCACGCAGCACGGTGTCGTACGCGCTCAGCGGCAAGCGACCGGTCGCCACCAGCACCCGCAGACGCATCCAAGACGTGATCAACGAACTGGGATATCACCCCAACGCGACCGCGAGAGCGCTCAAAGAGGGCCGGACCCGGACGATCGGTCTCGTCATACCGCCGGCCGGCAACAGGCTCACCCACATGCAACTGGACTTCGTCGCCAGCGTGGTCGACGCCGCCGCCCGGGTCGATCTCGACGTGCTGCTGTCCCCTTCCGGCGGGGGTCACGACCGTTCCTTCGAGCGGTTGGTCTCCGAGAGCCGAGTGGACGGTGTCATTCTGATGGAGATCCGCCTGGAGGACCCTCGTGTGGGTCGGCTGCAGGCCGCGGGGCTGCCCTTCGTCGGCATCGGGCACACGGCCGGCGACCACCAGATGTCCTGGATCGACGTCGACTACGCCGGCTTGGTCCAGCACTGCGTGCGGCACCTCGCCGATCTGGGGCACCGCCGGGTGGCTCTGGTCACGCGTTCCAGGGAACTCATCTCGGCCGGTTACGGTCCCGCATGCAGGGCCAGTGAGGGTTTCGAGGCGGCCGTGGCGGAACGGGGTCTCGACGGCATCGAAGTGCCATGCGGGGACGATGCCCGCTCCGGCCAGGAATGCGTCGAAGCGCTCCTGCGCGGCCATCCGGACCTCACCGCCGTCACCACCATCAACGAGGCCGCCCTGCCCGGCATCGAGCGCGCGCTGGCGGACAGCGGCCTCGAAGTGCCGTACGACTTCTCCGTCACCGGAGTCGCGGCCAAGACCTGGGCCGAGGACTTCCGTCCGCCGCTCACGGCGGCGGACGTACCGGCCCTGGACATGGGCGAGAAGGCCGTTTCCCTGCTGGTGGAACGCATCACCGCACCCGACACCCCGCCCCGGCACATCCTGTTGACCCCCCCGATCTCGCTGCGCTCCAGTACAGCCGCCGCACCCACCGGCCGGCCGTCGCGGGTCAGTCGCGCGACGCGCTGAACCGGGCGAACAGCCGCCGCTGGATCTCTCGCCGGTGCTCCTCCAGAGTCCTTTCGAGGTGTGCCGCCGTGGCCTGGGCCGCCTCATCGGGACGGCCGTCACGAATCGCCCGGTAGATCGCCTCATGCTCCTCGACCGCCGGCTCGCTGCCCTCGCCGAGCGTGTCGTGGATTCCGATCGCGCCCGCCTGCCGCTGCAGTCGTCGCGTTTCCATACGGCGCTGAAGAGGTCAAGGACCGTAGGGCTCACCACGAAGGCGGCCAGGTTCACCCGTCCAGGTGGTCACCTACGACACCCCGCCGTCAGGAGGTGGAGCGGGTGACCAGGCGGGTGGGCAGGATCAGCGGGGTGGGTTCCTGTCCGTTGACGAGCGCGACGAGCATGCGCGCCATCTCCCGTCCGAAGGCCTTTATGGGCTGATGGACGGTGGTGAGTGGCGGATCGGCGACCTGGGCGACCGTCAGGTCGTCGAAGCCGACCACCGCGACATCGTCGGGGACCAGTCGGCCGGCCTCACGCAACGTGCGCAGCGCCCCCGCCCCCATGTTGTCGTTGGCGGCGAACACGCCGTCCACCTCAGGGTGGTTCGCCAGCAATGCGGCCATGGCGGCGGCTCCACTGGGCTCGGTGAAGTCCCCCTCCTGCGGCGGGTACGGTTCGAGGCCGACTGCCAGCACGGCGTCCCGGTAGCCGCGGTACCGGGCGCGCCCGACCTCGGTGTCCAGACGCCCGCAGATCGCCGCCACGCGAGTCCGGCCACGCGAGATCAGATGCTCGGTGGCCTCGCGTGCTCCGCCGAGGTTGTCGACGTCCACATACCACCGGGGAGCCGAACCGACCGGGCGTCCGCCGAACACGACGGGCATCTCCGACTCCTCGGCCATGCGGGCCAGCGGATCGTCCTCGCGCAGTGCCATCAGCATGACGCCGTCGACGCCCTTGGACCGCAGGAGCTCCTCCACCCGCTTGCGGCCCCGGTCGGAAGCCGCCAGGCACAGCATCAGATGCAGATCGGCTTCCTCCAGAGCGGCCGACGCCCCCACGATCACCTGGGCGAAGAACGGATCCGCGAAGATCGACGGCTCCTCTCCCGCGACGACCAGGGCGGCCGCTCCCGTCTGGCGGGTGGCCAGAGCGCGGGCGGTCGGATTGCGTACGTAACCGAGCTGCTGGACGGCCCGTTCGACCGCCTCGCGTTTGGCGCGGCTGACGTGCGGGGCGTTGTTGAGGACGCGGGAGGCCACAGAGCGGGAGACGCCGGCGAGTTCGGCCACCTCTTCGAGCGTCGACTGCCGGCGTGGCGCATCTTCTGGCATGAACCGTGAGCCTCTCCCTCGCGGCCGGAATGGCAAGCGGGCTGGTACCGCTTCCAGTTCCGAGACTGTAGAGCCTCTTTTTCGCCACGTGAAGGGAGGATCGCACAATTCCCTTGACAGCTCGAACAGCTCATCACACGATACCGGCCACACCCCGAGGTTCTCCAAGCATTGGGAGCGCTTCCAAATGGGAGCGCTCCCATCGATATCACCGCACTTCCTCAGTGCGTCGCACGCCGGGACGAGAGCGCGCGACGCATCCCTGCCAGGAAACCGAGGTACAGTCATGCGCCGCAGACTCCGCGTCCTCGTGGCAGCGTTCGTCGCTCTGCCGCTGGCGCTCGCCGTCGCACCGTCCGCCCACGCCGCCGACCCGACCAACATGACCAGCGGGTTCTACGTGGACCCCGACTCCAGCGTGAAACGATGGGTCGCCGCCAACCCCGGCGACGGCCGGGCGCCCGCGATCAACGCCTCCATCGCCAACACCCCGATGGCCCACTGGTTCGGCTCCTGGAGCGGCACCATCGGCACCGCCACGGGCTCCTACGTGGGCGCGGCGGACTACCAGGACAAACTGCCCATCCTCGTCGCGTACGACATCTACAACCGCGACTACTGCGGCGGACACTCCGCCGGCGGAGCCGCCTCGCCGTCCGCCTACGCGAGCTGGATCGCCCAGTTCGCCGGCGGTATCGCCAACCGCCCGGCCGTCGTCCTGCTCGAACCGGACTCCCTCGCGGACTACGGCTGTATGACCCAGGCTCAGATAGCCGAGCGTGAAGGCATGATCACCGGCGCCCTCACGCAGTTCAACCGCCAGGCGCCCAACACCTGGGTCTATCTGGACGCCGGCAACCCGGGTTGGGCGAGTCCGGCGACCATGGCCCAGCGGCTCCACGAAGCCGGCCTGCGACAGGCCCACGGCTTCTCGCTCAACATCTCGAACTACTACACCACGGCCGAGAACATCGCCTACGGCAACGCCGTCAACAGCGCACTGGGTGCCCGCTACGGCTACACCAAGCCGTTCGTCGTGGACACCAGCCGCAACGGCAACGGCTCCAACGGCCAGTGGTGCAACCCCTCAGGCCGACGCATCGGCACCCCGACCCAGACGGGCGGAGGCGCCGAGATGCTCCTGTGGATCAAGACCCCGGGCGAGTCCGACGGCAACTGCGGCGTCGGAACCGGCTCCTCGGCCGGACAGTTCCTCCCTGAGGTCGCCTACAAGATGATCTACGGCTACTGATCCCGGATCGCCGTGGCCTGCGTCCCTGCCCCACGACCGGGCCACGGGCACCGTCCGCAGCCCAGACGGCCCACCGCTCACCGCCTTCCGCACAGGCGGCCGACGGACCGCCCCGGGGCAGACGTCGGCGGGGGCTGCAAGCACCTCCAGGCCATCATCGCCCTGGCCCGCCGGCGGGCCGAAACAGCGACCGCACGAGGCGCGCACATCTCAATCAGCAGCCAGGGCGCCCCGGAGAGCCGGACGGCCACTCCTCGGGAGCCACTGAAGGCAAGCAGTCATAAGCCACATCCAGCCCTCCCGGGCCACCTGACAACTTACGGAGCAGTCATGAAACGACGCAGCCCAAGGCGCCGCGCGGCCGCCGTCATCGCGGCGCTCACCGCCTGCGCCGCCCTCACCGCGACGCAGGCTCAGGCCGTGCCCACACCCACGCGGAACGTGATCACCCCGGCCACGAAGTTCTATGTGGACCCGTACAGCAAGGCGGCGAAGCAGGCCCTCGTCGACTTCAGGAACGGCGACATCGAGGACGCCACGAACATGGCCAGACTCGCGAGTTGGCCGCAGGCCGAATGGTTCACCGAGGGCACGCCCGACGAGGTACGCGTCAAGGTACACAAGCTTGTCCACCGGGCCCGGGCCGTCGACCGGACCCCCGTCCTGGTCGCCTACGACATACCCGGCCGGGACTGCTCCCAGTACTCCAGCGGCGGAGCCGCATCCTCCGCCGCCTACCGCCAGTGGATCGACGCCTTCGCCGCCGGCATCGGCGACGACAAGGCGGTGATCGTCGTCGAACCCGACGGCCTGGCCAACCTTCCCCGGGACTGCGGGCCCACCACGGACCCGACCGGCGAACTCACCGCCGCCCGCATCGCCGACCTCGCATACGCCGTCAAGACCCTGAAGGCCCGGCCCCGCACCGCGGTCTACCTGGACGCCGGCAACGTACAGTGGCGGGCCGTCGGTGACATCGCACAGCGACTGCAGGACGCCGGGGTCCAGTACGGCGACGGCTTCGCCCTGAACGTCTCCAACAACCACCCCACCGACCACAACGCCAGATACGGCACATGGATCGCCAAGTGCATCTGGTTCGCCACCAAAGGCCCCGAGCAGGCACGCGGCCACACCGACTGGTGCGCCAGCCAGTACTACTCGTCCGCCGCCCCCAACGACGGCGCCCCCGGCGACGCAGTCTCCTCCACGGACCCCGCCACCTGGCGGTGGACCGACGCCTGGTTCGACCAGAACGTGGGCAACCCGCCGGCCGACGAGCTGCGTCACTTCGTGATCGACACCAGCCGCAACGGCCAGGGCGCCTGGACCCCGCCGCCGGGCAAGTACAGCGGGGACCCGGAGGCCTGGTGCAACGCGCCCGGCCGCGGTCTCGGTCCGCGCCCCACCGCCCGCACCGGCGTCCCGCTCGTCGACGCCTATCTGTGGATCAAGACCCCCGGTGAATCCGACGGTAGCTGCACGCGCAACACCGGCGGCACGATCGACCCCGAGTACGGCATCGCCGACCCGCCCGCCGGCGCCTGGTGGCCCGACCAGGCACACGCGCTGTCCCGCAACGCGGTACCGCCCCTGACGTTCAACCGCTGAGCCCTGCCGGACACCTCCGTACGCGTCCGGCCGCCGAGCCCGCTTCCTCTGCAAGTCGTCGGTCACCGGGCCGGTGTGGGTGGGATTGGGTTGCTCGTGCCGGTCGCGTACGGGATCGCGGCAGGTGAATGGGGGTGCGGTGCGGGCTGCGGCCGAGTTGCCGAGGTGGTGCAGCGGCGGACGGTGCGAGCCCGAGCCACGGCGCGAACCGGAAACGGGACCTGTGAAAATTCGTCGGCAACGTTTTCGCTTCCTGCGGTCACTGAGCAGTGCACCATCGGCTCGATCCCCCGAACGGACTGGCATGAAGACAGAGGGGCCTTCCCACCTGAGCGTGGACACCTTGGACAATCGACCTTGAGGACCCAGAGGAAGAGATGTCACGCATGGTGATGAAGGTGTCTTCGGTGGAGTTCAAGGCGGACGCTGTCGCGCTGTATCTGTCGGACCCGAAGAACACGTTCGAGGGCGTCGGCAAGGACCTGGGGATCAGCCGGGATACGCTGCGGAACTGGGTGTGGGCCGAGCGGACCCGCAAGGGCCACGCGGCGGGCACCGGCGGCTCGCCACGGGCGGCACAGACTGCAGAGGTAGCCTCCGACGATGTGCTGAAAGAAGAGAACAAGCAGCTCAGGGCTCGGATCAGGGAGCTGGAAACCGAACGGGAGATCCTGTGGAGGGCCGCGAAGTATTTCGCCGGCGAGACCAACTGGTGAGCCGTTTCCAGTTCGTTGATGATCATCGCGGCGCGTTCGGCGTCAAGCGGCTGTGCCGGGTCCTGGAGGTCTCCCGGTCCGGGTTCTACCGGTGGTTGAAGACCGCCCCGGCCCGCCTGGCGCGAGCTCGGGAGGACGCCCGCCTCGCGAGGCGGATCCGGGAGATCCACAAGGAGTCCGGCGGCACCTACGGCATCCCGCGCATCACGGCCGAACTGAAGGCCGCCGGGATCGAGGTCAACCACAAGCGCGTCGAGCGGGTAATGCGCCGCATCGGCGTCCAGGGCGTGCAGCTGCGCAAGAAGGTCCGCACCACGATTCCCGAGCCGGAAGCGGCCCCGGTGCCGGACCTGCTGCGGCGGAACTTCACCGCGAACGAGCCCAACACCAAGTACGTCGGCGACATCACTTATCTGCCCGTCGGAGATGGCCAATTCCTCTATCCGGCAACGGTGTTGGACCTGCATTCCAGGCGACTCGCGGGCTGGTCGATTGCCGACCACATGCGCACCGAGCTGGTCACTGAGTCTTTTCCAACCTGCGCCGGTGGCTGTGCAGGGCAGCAATCGCCGGGCTGCTCCCGGGCTCAACTTCCCTCGGAATCCAGCCGCTCAGCGG
>NZ_JBIRXG010000076.1:0-13392 GCF_044388685.1 Streptomyces sp. NPDC020192
GGCCGTCGCGGAAGACGACGTTTTCCGGGCACACATCGTTGTGGCACAGCATCGTTCCTCCCGCCGGGTCGGCCAGGGATCGGGGCCACTCAGCGTATGCGTCAACCGCGATGGAAGCGCTGGCGTCGTGCAGGCGCCGCAACAGGCTTCCCACCGAGCTCAACGCGGTCTCGGTCATCACCCAGCGCGGAAACGGCGGTAGAGCGACGTCGCCCGGGATGAAGGTCAGCTGCTCGCGGCCGTCTGCGGTAAGACCAATCGGCTTTGGAGCCGCGTCGAACCCCTGCTCTTTGAGCGCGAAAAGATGGGCATGGAGGGCGCGCGCTGTGCGCGGCGCCGGGCGTTCCACCAGGGCACCGTGGCGGAAGACCGCGCCCGCGTTCACCATGCCGCCAACGAGTGCTTCGCCCTCTGCCGTCTCGCCCTCAGCCGTCATGTCGATCACGCTACCGTCAGGTCGCTCGTGTGTGGGAGGCCGGTGCGGCTGTGGCAGGCCAGAGCCGGGCTTCCGGGTGCGGCGGCGGGCCGGCCGAGACCCCGGCCTTTGCCCGCCGTACCTGCTCCGTCGGCCCCGGGCGCCTGGAGGACCTGCTCATGGCGCAGGCGGGCTACCTCGACCGCGTCGCCTCCCTGGCCGGAGGGCCCCACCCGCCGAACGCGCCCACACTCGCGACGCCGTCGAGGCCGCCGAACAACACCTGGCGACCTCGAAGAACAGGCTCGCCACCCAGCCACGCCCACCGCGGCAACTGATGGCCGGGCTCGACACCGTCCGGGACGCCCCCGCCCGCCTGCGCGCACCCCTGACCGCGCACCCGCCCCACGCGACCCCGCCCCTGCCCTACAGCGCCGACGGATTCCACCAGCTGGCGCGGCACCTCCGGGACACCGGCGCCGCACTGGACGGCCTGGCCGCACCCCGACCCGCACCGCCCGAACTCTGTCCCCCCGGCACCAGCACGGACATCACCAACGCCGCGCACGACCTCATGCGGCACGCAACCAGCGCGGCCACCCTCGCCGTCAGGCCCACCTCCCGCGCCCACCCCGCACCGACCGCACACGCCCCGCACCTGTAACCCGTGTCCGACGCAGCCGGGTCGACCGAAACCCTTCCACCACAACAGCACCAGGCACCGGAGCCGACCACGCACGCGTACGACTGCCGGACCGAGGCGGCCCGGCAGACCGGGATCACCCACGCCACCGACGCCCTGCGCGCCGGACACCTGACGGTCTTCCCCACCGACACCGTCTACGCCATCGGCGCCAACCCCTTCGCCTCTCGAGCCGTCCACGCCCTACTGACCGCCAAACAACGCGACGCCGACAAGCCCGCCTCCGTCCTGGTCGCCGACCCCGCACCCGGCTCGCCCTCCTGCCGCGCTGCCCCGGCTGACCAGCAGCGCAGCACTACGGGCGGAGTCGCTCGGCCGGCCCCGCCTCGGCTGAGCACGAGCGCGCGAAGTCTCGGGCCCCGGGCTCGCGGGGCTTCCAGGGGCGGCACGGCACGCACCGCCGCTGACGCACCTGCCACGAAAATCCCGCGGCCCAGCCAGGGCCCCGGTCACAGCAGTCAGTCGCTGGCCTGTCAGATCCCGCACCTAGGCTGGCTGTCGCAGAGATCGATCAAGGAGCAGGGCAGTGCGAATAGAGCGTCACCAGGTGGGCGGGGCCGTCGTGTCGGCGGCACGCGAGGACTTCACGAACCGCATCGGGGGACAGCTGCGGTCCATGTCGCGGGCCGGCCGGATGGCCACCTACGAATGGCAGTCAATCGCAGACGAGTTCCTCGACTACCTGGGCGCCCTCTCCGTCGAGACACCAGACCTCGACACCCCGGAGGCCAAAGCCGCCCTCAAAGACGCCTCCGAAGCCGCGGCCGGCGCCGTCGCCTACGCCGCCTACCACCCGCACTGCAGCTTCCAGGTGTTCCTGGAGTACGTGAACTTCGGCATGAGCTACGGCCCCGGTGAGGATGCCCCCGAGGAGAGCGTCACGCCCGGGGAGTGGATCGACGCGCTCTGCCTGACGGTCCTCAGGGACAGGGCCAAGTGGCACGGCGAGGCCTTCCACTTCGCCCGGCAGAAGTTCGCCGAGCAGGCGCAGGGGACGCCCATCGGCGAGCTCGCCACCGGATTGATGGCCGTGGTCCTGAACGACACCGGCAACGACGAGGAGTATCCGCCGAGCGCGCAGGCCAAGCTCACCGCCGTCGACGCGGCCCTGGACCGCGTCCGAACCCGCGCCCAGGAGACTGGCGAGCCGCTCCTGGACCGGCCGGACAGCGCGGCGCTGGTCACGCTGCGCGCCCTGACCGCCGAGGACCGGGAAGCCTTCGATGCCGCGCTGGCCGACCTCCTGGCCAGGCACACCACCCTGCACGGCCCCGCGGCCTCCCCGAGCACTCTCCTCCCGCTCGTTCCCATCGCCCTCGCCGCTCTCGCGTACCGGACCCTGGGCTGGGCCCCGGCCGTCCGCTCCGACTACCTCCCGCACGCGCTGATCACCGGCTTCGAGACCCGAGGCCCCCGGGTCGGCGGGTTCGGCCGGAACCGGCGCCCGGACGCGGTCGCCGCGCTCGCCGCGGGCCCGCTGGTGGTGGAACGGCCCGCCTGCAAGCGGACGGTGAACCCGCGGATCGAGGCCTTGTACGAGGAACACATCCAGGAGGCGTTCACGCCTGTCGGCGAAGAGCCCCTTGCTGTCTGGGAGCTGGGCAGCGTCATGGGCGATCAGGAGCGCCTGTTCAAGTGGCGCGCGGGGGACTCCGCGGTTACGGACGCCCTGCTCGCGAACCTCCGGCTGGCCTCCCAGATGGGGGCGGCCCTCTTCCGTATCGCCCTCGCGGAGCCGGGCACCGAGGCCGAGGTGACTGTCGGCGGCCGCACGCTGCGCTACCCGGCCGAGCGGGACGAGGAGGCCGGCGCCGGCAACTGGCAGACGGCCACCGCCTTCGCCCTGATCACCGGCGCACGCGAGGACCTCGCCCCGCTGGTCCTCACCGGCCCAACCTTCGCCGGCCCGGACGGTTCCGCCTTCAGCGCGTACC
The DNA here is from genome assembly GCF_044388685.1 of Streptomyces sp. NPDC020192. Lineage (NCBI taxonomy): Bacteria > Bacillati > Actinomycetota > Actinomycetes > Kitasatosporales > Streptomycetaceae > Streptomyces > Streptomyces sp. NPDC020192. The sequence continues at coordinate 3,053 of NZ_JBIRXG010000076.1, forward strand.
GCGAAGCCCTCCACGCCTACCTCAAGGGCGTTGATCCCGAACCGGCCGCGCAGCGGGCGCTGCAACAAGCCGAGAAAGCCAAGGACTGGGGCTTCGCCATGCCGCCGGCCGTGCTGCTGTCACAACTCGTGGAGGGCGACGAGGAGAGCTTCAACCTGGCCCTGGCCGACGCGCTCGAAGCCCACCGCGACTACTACCAGGTCGCCGACCGCGCCAACGATCCGGACGCTTCCGTGAACCTGGACATCCTCGCCCTGACCTGCCACGCCCGCCGCCGCGGCTGGGCCATCCGCGTCGAGTCCCCCTACCTTCCGCAGGATCTCCTACGGGCCGCCGAACCCTTCTCAGCTTGACTCTGTCGGCGATCTTGGTGGCTGAGGTCGACTGCTGAGGGTTCGCCAGGACTTTGACCGGGGGATCTCGTGCTGGTCCAGGAAGGCCTGGAAGGCAGTCGGTGGCCGCGGCGAGGGCGGTTCCTCGACCGGTGTCAGGCCGCTGAGGCGCTCGATGTTCACGGCGATCGCTGTGAGGACGTGCTGAAGGTGGGCTTTCGGCTGTCCTCGGTAGCGGCAGCGGCGCATGCCGTGTCCGTGGGCGAACTCATTGATGGTGCCCTCCACTCCGGAGCGGACCGCGTGGCGGGCCTTCCACTCGGATGTCTGCTGCTCGCTGCGGACGCGAGCTTGCAGGTCGCGGAGCAGCCAGTCGTCGGCATAGCGGATGTACCGCAGCCGCCGGTAGTCCGGATCATCAGGATCGGCACTGGGTAGGCGTCGCACCTGCTGCCGAAGCGCATGCACCGCCGCCTTGTCCCCGCGCTGACTTGCCCGATCCCTGCGGATAGTCGACCTCGCCGGCGGCGACGGCGGAGACGCCATCCGCCTCGCGGCCCGCGGGCACCATGTCACCATCGTCGACTACGCACCCGCCATGCTCGCAGCAGCCACCGACCGAGCCGTGGCAGGCGGCGTGACGGAGCTGATCAACTGCGTCGAGGCCGACGCGACCGATCTGCCCCGCGACCTCGCCAACGGGGAATTCGATGTCGTGCTCTGCCATGACCTCCTGCAATACATGGACGACGTCCCAGGCGCTCTCGCCTCGGCACTCTCCCCGCTGAAGGCCGGGGCCTGATCTCCGTCATGGCGATCAACCGGCACTCGGCGCCCTTGAACATCGCCGTCCGGGAGATGGACCCCGCAGCCGCGCTCGCCGCACTCGACACCGATCAGGCGCGCACGCAGATGTTCAACTCGGCGTTGACGCTCCATACAGCTGAAGAGATCATCCGCACCCTGTGGGAGGCCGGATGCCGGGACATCGCCCACTACGGCATCCGCAGCTTCTGCGACTACATCACCGACGACGCACGCAAGCACGAACCGGACTTCTACGCAGACCTCGAACGCCTCGAACTCGCCACCACCGCCCGGCCGCCCTACATGCACACTGCCCGGCTCTTCCAGCTCACCGCTGTCCGCGTACTCGTCTGAGTGCACCACCAGGTACGGAGTCATGTGCACCGTGTCGGCGTGAAGCCGGGAGGGCGACAGAGGTTGCGGCCGGCCGGGCGGGTATGGTCCAGGGCGAGTTATTTGTGCCGGCTGGCGCGGTCGGCGGTGAGGCGGGCCTCGAAGCCGTCGAGGAGGGACTGAAGGCCGAACGCGAAGGTGTTGTCGGGCGCTGCGGCGTACTCCGTGGCGGCCGCAGTGTCGAGACGTTCGCGCAGGCGCGGGAATTGCATGGCGGTTTCGGTGGCGCGTGTCATGGCTTCGGCCATCAGTTGCCCGGCGTCCGCGCCGTTCTTGCTCAGCCGGCGGTTCAGCGAGATTTGCGCGGCAGGGCCGAGCGCGCTGCCGAGCACGAAGGTGAACATGGAGGCGGCCGCCCGGTCCGCGTCGGCGGCGGCGAATCCAGACTTTTCGTAGATGGCCAGGCTGAGGTCGTTGTGCCGGGCCTGGCAGGGTCCGTGCAGGAGGTGGCTGCCGAATGCCTGGACCAGCCAGGGGTGCCGGGTGAGCATCGCGTGCATGCTGCTGGCATGGGCGGTGGCGGCCGTGCGCCAGTCGGTGGTGCCGAGGTCGGGCAGCTCGACCTCGTGCCAGATCGCGTCGCTGGCGAGTCGGACCAGGTCGTCCTTGGTCTTGATGTGCCAGTAGACGGCGGTGGCAGCCGAGCCGAGGCGTTTTGCCAGGCTCCGCATGTTGAGGCCGTCCAGTCCCTCGTCGTCGAGCAGCTCGATGGCCGCACGGACGATCCGGTCAGCGGTCAGGGTGTCTCGCGGCATAGCCACGATCCTACTCGAACTTAGTTCATGCCAAGTCTTGCACTTTGTTCGAGCGGCCCTATACGCTCTCTCTCGTACTTAGTTCAAGCGTCCGGAGGGGGAGTAATGTCGCAGGACAAGCTGTCGGAGTTCGTCAAGGCGCAGGCCACGGAGCTCGGCGTTCCTGGCGTCGCCGTCGGGGTGCTCCTGGACGGCCAGGAGATCTACGCCTCGCACGGCGTGACGAGCCTCAGCAACCCGCTGCCGGTCGACGAGAAGACACTGTTCCCTCTGGCCTCGGTGTCCAAGACCTTCACGGCGACCGCGTTGATGCGCCTGGTCGCCGAGGGAAAGGTGGACCTGGACGCGCCGGTACGGAGCTATGTGCCCGAGCTGAAGCTCGCCGACGAGCAGGCCGCGGTGCAGATCACCGTCCTGAACCTGCTCAACCACACCGCGGGCCTGGACTGGAACCTCATGGACGACGGCGAGGGCGACCGCTCCCTGGCCGGACTCGTCGGGAAGCTGCCCCAGCTGCCGCTGATCGCACCGCCCGGCGCCCGCGCCTCCTACAGTCAAGCTGGTTACAACCTGGCCGGGCGGATCATCGAGAAGGTCACGGGCCTGCCCTTCGAGCAGGCTATGGCCTCGCTCATCCTGGAACCGGTCGGCCTTGCGGACACCGTGTACGGCCTGTCCGAGGTGATGGTCCGCAAGTTCGCCGTCGGCTACAACCGCGGCGACGACGGCGAACTGCGCCCCGCCCGGCCCTGGGCAGCGTTCAGGGAGGGTGCGCGCGGCGACAACCCCGGCGGCGGCCTCGCCTCCTCGGTGAGCGATCTGCTGCGCTGGGCACGGTTCCAACTCGGCAACGGCGAGGGCGTGCTGCCTGCCGCGGAGCTGCACCGTATGCGGGCGCAGACGGTCGGGCTGCGCGCCAGCACGCTCGGCGACGGCTTCGGCATCTGCTGGTTCCTGCACGACCTGGACGGCCTGCACGCCATCGGCCACGGCGGCTCGGGCAACGGCCAGTTTGCCGAGCTGCTCATCGTGCCCGAGCGCAACTTCGCGGTGGTCTCCCTGGCCAACGCCGGCCCGGACGGCTACCCCTTCAACCAGTCCGTCGTGCGGTGGGCACTCGAGCACTACCTCGGCGTCATCGAGAAGACGGCGCAGCCGGTCCCGTACGACGAGGGACGGGCCCAACAGGTCGTCGGCCGCTACGAGATCGACGCCATGAACCTCGGCATCGCCACCGACGGCATCCGTCTCACCCTGGCGGTCGGGATCAAACCGGAGATCCGCCAGGCATCGGACGAGGAAATGCCCCCGGACTACCCGGCCGCGGACATCGGCTTCCTTCCCGGCGAGGGCGACGAGTACATCGTCACCGAAGGCGGTCTCAAGGGGCAGCGCGGCTACTTCTCCCGCGACGCCAACGGCGCGGTCACAGGCGTCGACCTCGCCGGCCGGCTCTTCAACCGGGTCTCGCAAGCGTCCTGATCCCACGCTGGCAGGGGCGGTCGCGATCGGCCGCCTCCTCCGGCACCCCAACCGGCGACAGGCACTTCACGGACACGACCCGTCTCCAACACAAGTTGGTGCACTCTCAGCGGTACAGGATGGTGCACATCCACCTGTCCGCCGACAACCGCCTGGAAACCGACACACAGGCCGACCTCTTCCGCGGGCTCCCACCGGTCGCCGGCTTCCGGTTCAGGGCGGCTGTCATGGACCTGGACCACCACCTCCAGGGAGTCGCATCGCCGACGGAAGGTCACCGCCCCAACTGGTGGCTCACGCCTCCGTCTTGCCTTTCGGCCGCTTTATGGGCTTTGTCGTGGATTGCCTCGGACCGGGTTCGGTCGGTGACGTCGAACCACTGGGCAGCCTTGGCCCACGCAGCCTGTGCCTCGGGATGGCGGTGGGCGGCGGCGAGAGTGTCGGCGTAGTGGCCGAGGGCGTCCGCGCCCAGAAAGCGGTTGTCGGCTTCGGTGTAGGCCTGGACTGCCCCGTCCAGGGCGTCCAGAGCTTCGTCCAGGCGGCCGAGTCCGCGGTAGGCCATGCCGAGGGTGTAGAGCGCGTGCCTTCGTCGATCAGCTTCTGTTGCGTGCGGGCAGGGCTGGGGTCCTTCCGTGGCGGAACGGAGCACGTCAGGGCCAGATATCGGCGACCGGGTTCGAGCAACTCCACGCGAGCCTTTCGCCAGGCAGGCAGAACGAGTTGAAGCAGCGCCAGTCCGCACTCCTGATGCGCGACGACGAGGAGGACGGGGCGCCACCGAACCGAACGACGGTGGATCTGGACGGGGGGACCGCGGTCGTCCGGATGCCACCGGCCGCCCGTCAGCCGCGTCACGGTCGCTGCGGACAGGCCCGCCGCTCCGCCGAGGAACTGCTCCAGCGCCGGGACGAAGTCCCCGGTAGACAGGCCGTGCAGATACAGCAGCGGCAGCACCTCGGAGATCTTCGGTGACTTGCGGCACCAGGGTGGAAGGATCTTGGAGGAGAACCGCTTGCGCTCGCCGGTGGCCTCATCGATGCGGCGGTCGTTCACCCGCGGCGCCTTCACCTCCACCGGCCCGGCTGCGGTGACCACCGTGCGCGGCAGGTGGTAGCCGTTGCGTACCACCAGGCGTCGGCCGGTTCGGTCTGTCTCGGCCTCCAACTCGGCTATGCACTGGTCGACTTCGGCGTCCAGGGCGGCGGCGAGCATCCGGCGGGCGCCCTCGCGCACGATCTCGTCGATCAGAGAGCCGGATTCGGTGGAGCCATCGGGGTTCACTACGCTGAGCACGGGCGTGCCTTCCCGACCCGCGCTGCGAACGCGGGCCTACTCGGTGACCATCACAGGATCATTCGGGAAGGTACGCCTTCCGCGTTCCTCCCGGGACTGATCCACAGGTCTTGAGCATTGCTCTTTGCAGGCGTCAGTGACACTCGTAGAGAGCGAGGCGGGAAAAACTCGCGTGGCAATATCGCGAGAACCTTGTTGCGGGGGATTGCGCGGGCCGGCGGGCCAGGGCGAGGGCGGTCGTCACCAAGAAGGTCACGCCCCCCGAATGCGGCCCCCAGCGGGGCTGCCAGGGACGGGTGGCGCAACGTCACGTAGACGAGGCTCGCCCCGACCAGCCGTGCGGCGCCCGGTCTGCGGCCGGCGCGAGTGTCCCTCGAAGTCCTCCAGCGAGTCGAACGCCTGCGTGCCGCCGGTCGTGACGGTCCAGGCCGTATGGGCGAAGGAAGGCCCGCTCTCCCTGGACTCCGGATAACCCCCCGCCTCAGGACTCCGCCGGGCCTGAACTCCCGCGCCGCCGGCTGGCTACCTGGCCAGGGGGTCCGCCAGCGGTCTCTGTAACGGCCTCTTGAAGGTGCTAGTACTCCAGTCTCACTTCGCGATCTTGTCGCGGACCGGGCTGGGAATGGGTACGGCCACCGCGTGATCATCGGGGGTTGTGTGGACTCCTGAAGATCGTGCGGTGGCCGCAGGCCGCAGCGTAGACCCTGCCCGCTGGCGGGCGATGTTCGACCAGGTCATGGCCCGGATCGCGGGCCGGTTCAGGCGAGTTGAGCCCCGGGCCGCGGCCCGCGCTTACCTGCTCGGGCTGCTGTCGAGCGTCGAACGGAAGAACTGCTGGCAGCTGGCCGAACAGGCGGGCCATACGCGGCCCAGGCCGATGCAACGTCTGCTGCGCTACGCCCGCTGGGATGCCGATGCTGTCCGCGACGACCTGCGTGCCTACGCCGCCGAACACCTCGGCGCCGACGGCGCCGTTCTCGTTGTCGACGAGACCGGCTTCCTGAAGAAAGGCCGGTCCTCGGCGGGAGTGCAGCGGCAGTACACCGGCACCGCGGGACGCATCGAAAACGCCCAGGTCGGCGTGTTCCTCGCCCTGGCCACCAGCCGGGGACGGGCCCTGATCGACCGACGTCTCTATCTTCCCGAACACTCCTGGTCCAATGATCCAGAACGCCGCACCGCGGCCGGGATACTCGAGACGGTGCAGTTCGCCACCAAGCCCCGCCTGGCCGAGCAGATGATCGAGGCCGCGCTGGACGCCAGGATCACCGCCTCCTGGGTGACCGGCGACGAAGCCTACGGCCAGGACCCTCAGCTCCACGCCGCCCTCAAGGCGCGCGGCATCGGCTATGTCCTGGCCGTCGCCTGCTCGACACGGGTGAGAATCAACCACGGCCGCACTCCCGCCCGCGCCGACACCCTCGCCGGCCACCTGCCCGCCACGGCCTGGCACCGTCAGAGCGCCGGAAACGGCGCGAAAGGACCGCGCTACTACGACTGGGCCTGGATCCACATCGGCACCGGCAGCCACCGCCACCTGCTCATCCGCCGCAACCGGTCCACCGGCGAACTCGCTTTCTACCTGTGCTGGTCACCCGTCGAAGTGCCCCTGTCCGAACTGGTCCGCGTCGCCGGTGCCCGCTGGAGCGTCGAGGAGTGCTTCCAGGCCGCCAAGAGCCAGGTCGGACTCGACCACTACCAGGTCCGCAACTGGACCTCATGGCACCGGCACATCACGCTCGCCATGCTCGTCCTGGCCTTCCTGACCGCCCTCGCCGCCGACGCGACCCCCGAACCGCCCGCAGATACGCACCACTTCGCCCGCAGCCGCGATCCGATCACGCTGACCGTCCCGGAAATCCGCCACCTACTCGCCGCTGTCTTCAACCCACCAGCCGTAACAGCGACCAAGCTGCTGCACTGGTCCAACTGGCGCCGACGCCGCCAAGCAACAGCCCGACGCAGCCACTACCGACGCCGAATCGCCAGCGAGCCCGCTGGATAGATCACGAAACGCACTGGAGTACCAGGTGATCGGGTCCGGGTCGCCGGACGGGCGCGTGCGACCCGAGGCGGACGGACAGCTCCTGCTGGGGCATGATCTATTTGCGACCGGAGGCCGACGCGGCGAGGCCGGCACTGCGGCCATGATCGTCGCCATGCTGATGTTCTCCGCCCTGCAGACCCTGCCCGATGTCCCGCGCTGGGCGCGCAACGCAGCGCGCCTGGCGGTCCTGACGCCGCTGCCGTCCAGCCTATGGCGGCTCCCGATGGCCTGGGGCTGGATGATGGGCTTCGGGCCGGAGGCCAAAAGGACGCTCCACGTGCCCGGCTGGGGGTCGCTCTACATCGTGGGCCTGACGGTGTTCTCGGAGGTCTTCGCCTTCCTGACGCTCGGCCTGGTGCAGTCCTGGGGCGAGGTCTGGCCGCGCTGGGTGCCGGGCCTGCGCGGCCGCCCGGTGCCGGTCCCGGCCGCAGTGATCCCCGCCCTGGTTGGAGCTGGCCTGGTCATGGTGTACTCCGTGGGCCTGATCCACAACATGTTCGTCAATCCGGACCCCGACGCCCCCCACGGCATCTCCGTCGTGGTCCTGAACCTCTGCTACGCGCCCATCATCCTCTGGGGGCCGCTGCTACTGGCAGTCACCGTGCACTACTGGCGCCGCCGACGCCGGACGTGACTCGCCGGTCGCGGCCCGCACTCATGCACGGTCGAAGCGCACAGATCACAAACTCGCACTGGAGTACTAGTTGGACGCGGTCGCACGGGGTTCGGAAGGGTGGGGCAAGTGACGTCGGGCACTACTGTTCAAGCGCACTGTGACCAGTCGGGATGCGGGGGTGATGCCCACGCCGCTGAGGAGCCTTTCGTCGCTTTCCGTACCGTTTCTCCGGGACCAGTTGGACCCCAGGTCCCTGAGCTGCTTGTTGCTCTGCTGGTCGACCAGAACCCAATCCCGACCGTACCTGAACGGAGGGACGAAGCGGTCGAGGGCGTCTGCCCATAGTGCGTCGAGGAAACCACTCACCGTCTGCGTGCTGAAGACCGTACAACGGAACACGTCTCTGGGGGCCCCCGTGATGGGACTGATGTCGACGGTCAGAATGCGCTCGGCGAGGGTCTGTTCGGCAGTGGCCATCGCCTCCTCCAGCACGTCGGAGGCATCTGAAGAACTCTCCAAAGCCGCTGGCAGTACCGCCCGCAGCATGTCGTTGACTACCGCCTGGATGGTGTCGGGATCAGGCACGGACCGCCGGCGCATGCCGTCCACGTAGGCGCTGATTGGGACGTGTTCGGGGAAGTCCCCAGGCGCGTAGAGCACCTCCGGCCGCTGCCACAGGATGAGGAAGAACACGGTGGACACCAGGATGGGAAACGAGACTGCGAACACTGCGAGCAGCCCTTGCACCCAGCCGCTTGATTGAGCAGCAGCGATACCTACCGTGGTCTCTGAAAGCCCCAGAAACAGCGCGATGATCCACAGGGGGTTAAGGACTCGCGGAGGATGCCCCGGCGGCAGTTCGCTTGCCATCGCACCAGGGTGGCAGGGAAGCACTGCCGACGGGGCCGCTATAGCTGTTGCGGACGAAAATCGCTCGCTCGCGGCACAGTCACACCCAGTCAGCACGACACGAATCGGGGCATTTGGAACAGCCTGCCGCTTTCCATCATCCTCGGCCTACATCTCGGGCCTGACGCTCCGAGTTCCTACAGCCGTTGCCCGCGCAGAGGCCAGGGACCGGCTCGCTCTAGCGCAGCCCTGCCACCGGTTAGTAGTGCTTCGTTACGTCGAGTGATCTCGCCTGGTGGTGGGCATCTTTGCGGTGTGAGGCTGGGGGAAGTGGAGCGGCTCCGGGGTGAGTTAGCGGAGTTCGTAGCTGATGTGTTCGCTTCGGTGCCGCGGCGGGATCAGCGGCGGTGGGGCGAGTGTTATCTGCGGGGTCTGATGCTGGACGGCCGTCGCAAGTCGGTCCAGCCCATGGCCGAGCGGCTGCCGGACGGCAACATGCAGGCGTTGCAGCAGTTCGTGAACCAGTCGCCGTGGGATCCGTTGCCGGTGCGGCGGCGGATCGCTGAGCGGTTGTGCGGGGCGATCAGTCCTGAGGTGTGGGTGATCGACGACGTGTCGTTTCCCAAGTGCGGCGCCGCCTCGGTCGGGGTGGCCCGCCAGTACTGTGGAGCGTTGGGCAAGCGGGCGAACTGCCAGGTCGCGGTCAGCGTCCATGCCGCCACCGACGCGGCGTCGTGTCCGCTGGACTGGCAGTTGTATCTGCCCCGGGAGTGGACGGAGGAGCCCGACCGCTGCCGGAAGGCCGGAGTGCCGCAGGGCACGGTCATCAGGAGAAGTGGCGTCTGGCGCTTGGTCTGCTCGACGGGCTCGCCGGATGGGGGTTGAAGGCCCCGGTCGTGGTCGCTGATGCCGGCTACGGCGTCAGCACCCCCTTCCGCCTCGCACTGGAGGAACGGGGCCTGGCTTATGTGCTGGCACTGACCGGGAAGGAAGTCGCCCACCCCGAACAGGCCGAGCCGCACCAGCCCGACTACAGCGGCCTGGGACCGCCGACCCTGCCGCGCTGTCGAACCCCGGCACTGGGCCTGTCGCAGCACGCAGCACAGATCACTGCGGACATGCTCGCCGAGGTGACCTGGCGGCAGGGCAGCAAAGGGCGGATGACCTCACGGTTCGCCGTGCTCACCGTGCGTCCGGCGGGGAAGCAGTCCCTGGCCGCCGCCCAGAAGGCGGGCGGCGGGCACTACCGGTGGGACGGTGTCCTACCCACATACGCAGTACTGGTGGAATGGCCTGCCGGGCAGGACGCTCCGACCGGTTACTGGATCTCGAACCTTCCCGCCACCACACCCGTCGAGGAACTCGTGCGGTGGGCGAAGATGCGCTGGCGGATCGAACACGACTACCGCGAACTCAAACACGGCCTCGGCCTGGACCACTTCGAGGGCCGCACCTGGCGCGGCTGGCACCACCACGTTACCCTCGTCACCGCTGCCCAGGCCTTCCAAACCCTCCGGCGGCTCGACCCAAAAGCACACACGCCGGCCTGACCCTCTACCAAGTCCTCGACACACTCCAGGACCTGTTGAGGTGCTGGACCGGCACCTGCACCACCTGCGGCCGCCCACTCACCACAAGCAGAACCGGAGCCAGAACCTAACGAAGCACTATTAGTACTCCAGTCAGAAATCGTGTCCTGAGCTGGTTCTTCTCGTTGTCCGGTCGTGGAGGGGATTGCTGAAGTCGAGGGCTGGGCTGAGGAGTTG
>NZ_JBIRXG010000077.1:0-11244 GCF_044388685.1 Streptomyces sp. NPDC020192
AGTGAGTCTTTCAGCGTCTCCACCCCGTCGGCCTCCGGGTCGGCGGGGTTGTCCGGGAAGGCGTCGAAGAGGTACTGCCCGACCAGCTCGACCCGACTACGTCCGGTCACCTCGCAGAAGGCCCAGTTGGCGTCGATGATCACCAGGTCCGTGCCGAGCATCAGGCACGGGCTCGGAAGGACGGCGAAAGCCGCCGTGTAGTCGATCTCTGGTCTGGACACACGCGTTCCCTGCGGGCAACTCCCTCTTCAATCTACGAAGGGGCCTGCTCTCGCGCCCGTCGAGCTCACTCGTGGGCAATCGATGATGGCTGCGACACCCATCCGGCGCACGCCGTGACCGGGGCCCGCCTCGTTGCGTGGTGTCGGGGCCTGATGTGCGTCACCGCCAGCGCCGGAGGACGGCGTACTGCGAACGCCGGTCTTTCTGGTTGGGGTATCGCCGAGGAGGGTGGCATCGCCCGGCGTCTGGGTGTTCTGGCCGCGGAGGGTGCGCAGGCCGCCATCGGTGGACCCGGCCGCGCGATTTGGCGGGGCCGGCCGTAGCCTTCCGCCATGACCGAGACGCTGGCGCCGACTCCCGATGATGCCTTCGCGATGCTGCTCGCTGGCAACCACCGGTTCGTGGCCGGCTCCCCCGAGCACCCCAATCAGGACGCCGTACGCCGGGCCGAGACCGCCCCGGCCCAGAGCCCCTTCGCGGTGCTGTTCGGCTGCTCCGATTCCCGGCTGGCCGCCGAGATCATCTTCGACCAGGGACTCGGGGATCTGTTCGTCGTGCGTAACGCCGGGCATGTCGTCGGCGCGGAGACGTTGGGGAGCATCGAGTACGGCGTAAGTGTGCTGGACTGCCCGCTGGTCGTGGTGCTGGGCCATGACTCGTGCGGGGCCATCGCAGCTGCCCGCGCCGCCGCCGACGGCGGCCAGGTGCCCGTCGGCTTCGTCCGTGACGTTGTCGAGCGGGTGACCCCGAGCGTGCTGGCGGCCCGCGCCGCCGGACGCGAGCAGCCCGAACAGATCCTCGCCGAGCACATAAGGCACACCGTCGACCTGTTGCTGGAACGCTCCCGCGTCCTGGCCGAGCGAGTGTCCGCCGGCCGGCTCGCCGTGGTGGGCCTGTCCTACCGCCTGGCCGACGGCAGTGCACAACTGGTCGCCTCCCACGGCCTAAGCAGGGCTGGTGCCCCCACACGGTGAAACCCGCTCCCGGCCACCCCGGTGTTCAGTGCTGCTGGAGGCCGGAGACCGGGGAGGACCGGGGCCCCGCGGCGCGGCGAAGCCGGTTGGCGATCGCCAATCCCAGGCCCTCCTCCGCCGGCAAGGACGCGACAATGAGGTCGCACCCCTGCTGGTCGAGCTCCCGCAGGAACCCGTACAGCCCGCGCGCGTAGGCGTCCATCGAACCCGGGAGAGCCACCACGGCGTGCACCTTGACCGGGGCTCCGGCGAAAGCGGAGGGAAGGAAGACGCCCACCTGGTGCCCAAGCTCCTGCGCGAGCTCCGCCTCGGCGATCACCTTCTCCGGCTGGACGAGGACGACCCGCGCGCGCGGCGCGTAGTGCGACGGATGCTGGCCCGGCACCCGGACACGGCTCGTCGAGGGAACCGCAAGCCGATGGCCCAGCACCGCTTCGAGGTCCTCACGCGTCACCCCGCCAGGCCGCAGGATGCTCGGGATCTCGCCCGTGGCGTCGACGATGGTCGACTCCACCCCCACCTCGCAGGAGCCGCCGTCCAGCACGAAGTCGACAGCATCACCAAGCTCAGCACGGACATGGTCCGCGGTGGTGGGGCTGACCTGCCCGAAGCGGTTGGCGGACGGGGCCGTGACACCGCCGCCAAAGGCCGACAGCAGCGCGAGTGCAACAGGGTGATCGGGCACGCGCACAGCCACCGTCTCCAGGCCGCCCGTCGCTTCGCGGGGCACCCGGCCACCGCGCCGCAACACCAGCGTGAGTGGCCCCGGCCAGAAATGCTCGGCCAGCAGGCGCGCCGTCGCGGGCACGTCCTGGACCCAGTCGTCCAACTGCTCCGCGCCGCCGATGTGGACGATCAGCGGGTGGGAGGGCGGGCGCCCCTTGACCTGGAAGATACGCGTGACAGCGGCGGGGTCCTCGGCGTTGGCGCCCAGTCCGTAGACGGTTTCGGTGGGGAGGGCCACCAGGCCGCCGGCGCGCAGCACACCGGCCGCCTTCTCGATGTCACTGGTTCTTGCCGTCACCCTCGCCATCCTGCCACTGTTCCGCTCCCCCAATTTCCGTGGAGACCGGTCCACGGTCCTGGAGCGGCGACCCATCGGGCGGCATCGCGGGCGACGCGGTCGGCGGCGTACTGCGTTCCGGCGACGAAGCGCATCATGGGGCCGAACATCGGGGCGGCCAGCGAACCAGTGACGTACGACCCAGGCAGGGAGGTTGGAACATACTGCTCAGCTGAGAGGCCTTGGAGCCGGGCATGCAGACGATGCCGCGCCGTAGCGCCGGAGCGAGAAACGCAAGCGCGTCGATGTCGAGACGGTAGCCGGTGGCGGCCAGCACATGGTCGACAGCCGGACCCTCCGAACCGCCCGGCCCGGAGAGGCCCAGCCGGGCCCTGCAGCCAGATGCCTCGGCGCGGGTAACGCGGCACGAGGTGCGCACCGGCACGACATCCTCGACCCGGTCGCGCAGCCACCAGCCACCTGAGGGCCCCAGCGCCCGGCGGAACAGCAGCAGCCGGGCGGCAGCGGGGAGCCGCAGCACTCCGCCTGGTGCCCGGCAGCCCGCGGCGAGTGTCCAGCCCGCCCCCAGGGGTGAGGAGGGCTGAGCGAGCCGTTGTGGCCACGGCGGCTCGGCTGCGGGACCGACCCCCACAGAACGCGCCGCTCTCGCACGAGCACCTGCACGTGGGCTCCGGCACCGCGATCCGCTGTCCGACATACCGCGACAGGTCGCTGTGGTGACTGGTGTGCGACACCAGAGCCCCGGCTCCCGCTCCTTCCGGCGCGAGGCGCAGCAACTCCTTCGGTATGTACGACAGCCCGTTCAACCCGGTCGCCACCACGATGGCCGCCGCCGTCACCTGCCGGCCGCCGTCGAGTCTTACGACGAACCCGGGAGAGCTTGGGCCACGGTCGACGCTGGCGACCCTGGCCGGTTCTACGTCACCGACATACCGTTTCTGGAACCACTGCCCCTAGCGAACGAACACGTCGCACGGGATCGGCGTCAGTTCCGACTCACCGTGCACCTTGCGGACGTCCGCCAGCAGTCCGCCCGGCTCGGGTGCAGACAGGTCGGTGGCGTCCGGGGTCGACTTCAGGAACATCCCCGTGGCGATGGCATGCCGCCAACTGCCCATCGCCTCCCCGAAGATCCGCACTGGAACCCCGGCAGCCCGCAGATGAGCGGCCACCGACAACCCCTACGGGCCAGCGCCGACCACCACCACCGAGAGCCCTCCGCGCCCGCCGTCCCCTCTCGTGAGCAGGGCGCCGCCCCGGAAGCGACCGCGGCACACATCCCCCACCGATCAGCCCACCGCCTCCAGGGCAGCAGGGCACCTCGGAACGCCACGGCAGCCAACGGCCCACCGCACGCGATCCCCCTCCCGCGACCGAGTGTGACCCCTCAGCCGCCGCCCGCCCAGGATTTCAGCACACGAGCAAGATCAACTGCTCAGCGCTACTGACCTTGTGGCCGTGATGTCGTCAGGGTGAGGCCTGTTTCGGCGAGACATCCATCGATGAGGTTGCTTCGGTACTGCGCGCAGCGTCGCGGACGGATGGATCGTCGCCACCAGCCCGCTGATCCCCTGCTCGGCTCCGCCCGCCCCGTCGCCGTCTCCGCCGCTCCCGGCGAGGCCGGGCCAAGGCAGCAGGGCGCCGCGTTGCTCGCTCACCCGGAATCCCGAGCCGAGGCAGGGCTTTGTCCGCCCTCCCGCCGAGCCGAGGGCCAGCTGCGGTGCCACGACTCTCAGCTCGGCTGTGAGCCAGGGCCGACAGGCGTTCATCTCGCGAAGTGTCGTGGCCTTGTGGCTCCGGCGTTTGCGGCCCTCGATGAGCGTGAACTTGAAGTGTTTGACCGCGTTTCCGGATCGATGCCCGCGTCAGGAACGTCTCAGCACCTTGCCCGCGGGGCCGACGAACGGCCTGCCCTGACGGTCCTCCTGGTCCCCGGGCTGCTCTCCGATGAGTAGGACCCGTGCGGTCGTGTCGCCCTCGCCGAACACGGTCTGGGTCGCGTCCTGGTTCAGCGGGCAGCCCCGGCACTGCGCGGCCGCCTTCCACAGCCCGGGCAGCCTCGCGCGCCGACCCGGCGGCAGGGCGCCGCGTCATGATCACGGCCGGGTGCCCCAGAAGTCGTTCCAGCCATGGCTGCCACCTCTTCTCGTCCTGGACGTAAACCCTGCACGGGCCGTTACGGATTCCGAGGACCCGGGTACTCGCGCGATGGACACCGACCCGCCGCCTGGAACAGAGGAGAGGACGTTGCCATGAATGCCAACCACAACCGCAGGAGTGGCACCCAGCCCGACGAAAAGACGCGAGAGCGGTCCGCGGAGGAACGGAACATCGTGACCCCGACCCCACGGGACGTGCGGGCCAAGGCCAAGGACGAGGCGGAGGACGACGACTCTCCGGCGACCGACACCCGGTCCCGTGACCGGTAGACCGTCTTGCCTTCATGGAAGGCGTCACGCTGTCCCGGCGGCCTCGACGTGCAACAGCTCCAGCAGCTGGAGTCGGTGCAGGGCGGCGACGGGTTCGACCAGGTCGGGGGGCGCAACAGCACGGTGGCTTCGCTGTTGTGGGTTCCTGGGGCGACGAGCCGCAGCAGACCGCCGGTCTCGGTCCGGTGCTCCGTTGCGGCCAGTACCTGCTGTGCCCGAACGGCAAGAGAGCGGTCGGACAGCAGGCAGACGGCCCAGCTGACGACGATCTCGTCCACCCAGGTCCGCCAGGCGGTGGACGCAGGCCGGAACGACAGCGCTGCTCAGCAACGACCTGCGGCAGGTAGCCAGGGACCAGGACATCAGCCTGCGGCTGCTGCCGGCGGTGCTGCGGGCCACCGCGTTCGCCCAGGGTGCGGGGCTGCCGTAGGCGGAGGTGTGGCCGGCGGTGGCCGCTGCGGTCCTCGGCCCGGCTGCACCGCCCACCAGCGAGATCGACGCGGTGATCCGCACGGTGCGCCACAGCCGCCTAGTCGGTTACCTCGCCGTCGGCGAGGAGGACAGCCGGGTCACCTATCGGCCCGCCCACCAGCGGGTAGCGGAGGTGCTCTTGTCCGAACCCCAATCCCTTCTCACGATTGAATCCCACCGGGGCGCAGGAATCTTGGATGTGCCTGCAGGAGGTGCCCTGCGGGCACAGGACGAGGTCCATCGTGCGATCGCCGAGGCATGCGCCCAACTCGCGCGCGCAGCGGATCCCCTGGCGCCGCATCCCTACGTCCGGCGCCACACCGCAGCTCACGCCCAAGCTGGCCACACGCTCGACGACGCGATCATGCCGCTGTCCCTCGCCGCTTGGGAGAACTCCGGAACGCTGCTCACCCGGCTGGGACTTCCGCTCCTCGTGGACGATCCATCCCGCCGGGTCCTCACCGGAGCCGCGCTCATCGAGCCGTACGCGGACGACTCTACGGACGTAGCCTCCCGCGCGGCCAGCATCCGCTTCCAGCTCGCCGCGCTCACCCGCCATAGGCTCTCCGACGATGCTGGCGTGCGCCAGCCGCCAGAGACGTGGGAGCAGGCCCGGGGCTGACCCCGACGGCCGTCCTCTGGAGGCCCGGCGGCAATGTCGTGTGCACCTGGAACACCCAGGACGAGCGCGGGCTGATCGCGGCCGGCACCCGGCACGGCATCAACATTTGGGACAGCAGCGGGCAGCAGCTGGTCCAGATCAATTGCCCCGGCGTCTGGGACCCGACCGTCCTGGCCGGGAACAGCGGCCGGGTCCTCCTCGCCGCTGCCACCTCGCAAGGCGAAGGCGTCTTCGCCCCTCTCTCAGGACAGCGGCTGGCCTGGCTGCCCCTGGCACAGGCTCACGAAGTACAGGTGCTGCGAGAGGGGTTCGACATTAGCGTGCCGCCGCCAACCGGCACCCACGCGGTGTGGCTCGACAGAGGCATGAATGTGTGCGACCGCTACTTCAAGTCAGGGTGCCCACCGCACACTTCTGCCGCTTCGAGTACCAGGTCAGGATGCGCGTGATCACCATCGGGATCGACCCCCACAAGTCCTCTCACACTGCCGTCGCCGTCGATGCCGCAGGCCACAAGATCGGTCAGCGACGCTTCGTCGTGAACGCTGGCACCTTCCAGCAGCTAATGCGCTGGAGTGGGCAGTGGCCTGAGCGGCGCTTCGCGGTCGAAGGCGCCGGCGGCCTCGGCCGGACCCTCGCCCAGCAGCTGGCCGCGGCGGACGAGGACGTCGTTGATGTGCCCTCGACTCTGTCGGCCCGCGCCCGGCTCCTGGCCACAGGCGGCGACCGCAAGACTGACCCCGCCGATGCCCTTCACGTCGCCCAGGTCGTCCTCTTCCGCTCCGACTTGCGCAAGGTCGTGCGCGAGGACCAGTCTACGATCCTCCGCCTGCTGACCGAACGGCACGACGACCTGGTCAACGAGCGCACCCGCATCACCAACCGCCTGCACGCAGTCCTGCGCGACCTGCTGCCCGGAGGCGCCCCCACCCGCCTCTCCGCGGACAAAGCCGCCACCCTGATGAAGGGCATCCGACCGCTCACCGCGACCGACAACTGCCGCCCTGACATCGCCCGCGACCTGCTGGCCGACCTCCGTCGGCTGGACCGCCAGGTCAAGGACAACGAAGCCCAGATGCGCGACGCCCTCGCCGCGTCACGCACAACACTGACCTCCGTGCCAGGACTGGGTACCGTGCTCGCGGCCAAGGTCCTCGGCCACATCGGCGACGTCAGCCGCTTCCCCACCGAGCACCACTTCGCCAGCTACACCGGCAGCGCACCACTGGACGCCTCCAGCGGGAAGAACATCCGGCACCGACTCAACACCGGCGGCAACAGGGCCCTGAACTCAGCCCTGCACATCATCGCCATCTGCCAGATCCGGGACGGCGGCCGCGGCCAGGAGTACTACCGCCGCAAGGTCGCCGAGGGAAAGACACCGGCCGAAGCCCGCCGGGCCCTCAAACGACGCCTGTCGAACGTGGTCTACAGGACCATGAAGCGAGACCAGCGAAGGCAACTCGCAGCGGCGGCTTGACACACAGAGGCGCTATGTAGTCTCATACCGCCCTCTCAGTTCGCAGCACACAGCAAGGGGCCAGCAAGAGGGGGTGCCACTCATCATCGTGTCACCGCTTGCAAGCACAGAGTCGGACGCGCAGTGTCGGTATACGCCACCGTCTGCCGACACTCGCCCGCGTGATCACGAACCCGCAGGTGGACAGTGTCGGCAACTCTCGTCGGCAATCAACGTCGATGAACGGTCCGGCCGATGGATTCCGACACATGCTCATCGGCTACGCGCGGGTCTCGACCGCCGACCAGAACCCTGATCATCAGATTGACGCCCTGCTGCGGGCCGACGTCGACCGCGACAACATCCACGTCGACACCGCCAGCGGCGCGAAGGCGTCCCGCCCGAAGCTCGATCTCGTCCTCCAGCTACTGCGCGAGGGCGACCCGTTGAAGGTCACCCGGCTCGACCGGCTCTCCCGCTCCGTCCTGCACCTGGTGACCCTCGGCGCCGACCTGCGTGAGCGCGGCATCGGGCTGCACG
Organism: Streptomyces sp. NPDC020192; assembly: GCF_044388685.1. NCBI lineage: Bacteria > Bacillati > Actinomycetota > Actinomycetes > Kitasatosporales > Streptomycetaceae > Streptomyces > Streptomyces sp. NPDC020192. The sequence goes on from NZ_JBIRXG010000077.1 coordinate 7,742, forward strand.
TCATCGAGCAGGGCATCGACACCGCCACCATGGAAGGCAGGGCCATGTTCGGGATGCTGTCCGTACTGGCAGAGCTCCAGCGCGAGCTGATCGTGGCGAATACGAACGACGGGCTCGCCTCCGCGCGGGCCCGTGGCCGGGTCGGCGGGCGCCGACCGAAGCTCACCGAGGACCAGGCCGCGCTCGCCCAACGGCTCTACGACGAGCGGGAGAAGACCGTCCAGCAGATCGCCGACATGTTCGGCGTTCCCCGGTCGACGGTGTACGGGCACCTCGACAAGACCAAAACCGTCCCCCGCCAGCCGAAGAAGATCAAGGTCACGTCCTGACCGCTACTTTGCACCGTGGGTCAGAGATAGGACACCGAGGCCGGATCTGTTCGCCGACGTCGGGCCGAGGGTGGTGGCCGGCTGGCGGGCGCGGGCGAAGCCGGCCGCGCCGAGCTGGCGCAGGTGGTAACTGGCTGTGCCGGAGTTCACGCCGAGCCGCTCCGCGAGGCGAGTAGCGGTCGACGGGCCATACTTCCGTAGCAGCCCGTCCAGCTGTACACGCACCGGGTGCGCCAGGGCACGCAGCCCTTTGGCATCCAGAACGATCGAGTCCGCTTCGATTTGACCCCAACACCACAGCGTGGGACTCGCTCCAGAAGCCTGCGACCAAAGATCGCTTACCATGCTTGGCGATACATCGTGACGCGATATATTCTCTCGCGTAGGTCGAGGGAGAGGGGAATCATGGCGTCCGAGACCGATCCGGCCGTACTCGTGTTGGCGAGCCTGGCTGACGAACCCAGGCACGGTTACGCGATCACTCAGGACATCGCGAACTCGGTCGGTGTTGTCCTCGGCCCCGGCACCCTGTACGGGGTGCTGGCCCGGTTGGAAGCTGACGGGCTGATCGAGGCGCTGCCCGCGCAAGGGCGTCGCCGCCCCTACCGGATCACCGGTCTCGGCCAGCGCACGCTGGCCGAGCAGGTGGAGCAGATGCGGCGGGTGGCCGATCTGGGGCTACGCCGGCTCCGGGCCGCAGGGGCCATGCCGTGAAAATCCCGAACGCCGCCGAGGACAGGCCCGACTGGCGGGTGCGCGTGCTGGTCGGGTTGTATCCGCCCGCGTGGCGGCACCGCTACGCCACGGAGTTCGCGGCCCTACTGGAGGACGGGGGCGTCGGGGTTCGGCAGGTGGTCGACGTCGCGGCCGCGGCGGTGCGCGTCTGGGCCCGTCCCAGCAGGCACCTGCACGACCGGACGGGACGGATGTGCACCACCGTCGCGGTGACCCTTTGCGCGTGGACGGCGCTGGCGGCCGGCGCCGTCCTGTTCGCCAAGACCACTCGGGACGGGGCTTGGTATGTCACCGGGCACGCCGACCCGGCCGCAGGGTGGTACAACGTCTACGCGCTGGCCTCGGCCACGTCGGCGCTGGCCATCGCGGTCGGCTGGCTGCCCTCGGTGGCCGCCGTCCTACGCGCCCCGCAATGCCATCCCGGACGCCGCCGCGCCCGCCTGCTGTTGCTCGCCCCACCGGTCGCCGTATCCGCCTTCCTGGGCGCTGCGGCGGTTCTCCGGCTGATCACCCACGGGGTGGGTGTCGGCCCCACCGGGTTTCTGGTCCTGGTCGGGCTCGGCCTGTTCGCCGGTGCCGCCTGCGCCGCCGGACCGGCCGCCGCGCTGCGGCACGTCACGCCGAGCGGTGCGGGGCTACGCGTCGCCACCCTGGCCGGCGCGGTCGCCACGACACTCATGGCGGTGGCCGTTACCGCCAGCGTCGGCTGGGGCCTGGTCACCTTCGCCGACCGGCCCGGGTTTACGGCACTGACCGGCTACGGCACGGTCATGGCGGTCACGCTGGTGGTCGCGGCGACCTCTTCCGCACGCGGCCTGCGGGCCGCCATCGCACGCACCCGGGGCAGCGTCGATGCGCACTGACCGTCGGTGGCTACGCCGAACCCTGAAGACCCTGCTCGTCCTGGCGATCGTGCTGGTGGTGACGCTCGGCGGCTACATCGGCTATGTGGCGGTCCGGCGGGGGCAGCAGGTCACCCTGCCCGCCCCGACCGGCCGTTATCCAGTCGGCCGGACCACGGCCGACTGGACCGACCACGCCCGCACCGATCCACTCGCCCCGCACCCGGGCATGCCGCGGGAGCTGTCCGCATGGCTGTGGTACCCGGCCGCACCCTCCCCCGGCGCGCCACCCGCGCCCTACGCCCCGGGCGCATGGTCGGGACTGCACATAGGCGGCCTGCCCGGGCTGGGCGAGACCAGTTTCGACGACATCCGGGTGCACGCCGTCACCGACGCCCCCGTCGCCGTCGGCCGGTTCCCCGTGGTGGTGCTCGAACCCGGGTTGGGTCTGGCCGCGCCGCAATACACCACGCTCGCGGAGAACCTGGCCAGCCACGGATACCTGGTCGCCGGGATCACCCCCACCTACAGCGCGAACCTGACCGTGCTGAACGGACGGCCGGTGAGCGCGACACCCGCCGGTAACCCGCAGGACTCCGACGCGGCCGACATGCGCCCGGCCAACGACCGGCTGGTCAGCGTATGGGCGGCCGACGACCGCTTCGCCACAACCCGGGTCGCCGCGCTGGACGCCACCGGCCGGTTCGCCGGGCACATCGACGCGGCCACCACCATGTACCTGGGCCACTCCTTCGGCGGAGCCGCCGCGCTGCAAGCCTGCCACGACGATCCGCACTGCGCCGGGGCAGCCGACCTGGACGGAACCCAGTTCGGCACGGTCGTCCACTCCGGACTCGGCAAACCGATGATGCTGGTGGCCAGCCAGAGCTCCTGCATCACCGGAACCTGCCGGCCGAGCAATGCCGACGAGCAATCCGAACGCGACGCCGCCCGCGCCTTGCTGGCAGCCAGCACCGGGCCCGTCTGGAGTTACCGGCTCAACGGGGCCGAGCACTTCAACTTCAGCGACTACGGCGCCTACTACCTGGCCGCGCCGATCCGGTCTGTGGTCGGGCTCGGGTCGATCGACAGCGACGACGCGCTGACCATCACCAACGCCTACCTGGCCGCGTTCGTCGACCATGTGGCCCGCGGCCTGCCGGAACCGCTGCTGGCCGGCCGGTCCTCGCCGTACCCCCAGATCGAGGTACAGCGCACCGCGTCGTGAGCATGCGCACAGGAGTTCGGATATCCGTGCAGCCGACTCCGGACATCGACATTGGCGGACCGTTGCCGATCTTGCTCCGGCAAAGGACCGTTTGTGGGAAATTGGCGTTGCGATTCCTGCCTGACTGAGTGTTACGTTGCTCTGCTTTGCTCCGATCGGAAGGAAAGCAGATGGACGTCCCCTCCTTGCACGGTCGGTTCCTTAAGAAGTCATCTCATTTGGTAAGCCTGCGGTAGCAGATGAGGGTGCAGGCGATGCTGGTGAAGGCGAGGAAGTGCTCGGCTTTGCGCTCGTAGCGGCGGTGCAGGCGGCGGCATCCGGCGAGCCAGGACATCGTGCGTTCTATGGTCCCGCGGTGGCGGCCCAGAC
>NZ_JBIRXG010000078.1:0-9188 GCF_044388685.1 Streptomyces sp. NPDC020192
ACCTCGCGGGCGCCACGGTGTTCCTCGCCTCGGACGCCGCCGCCTACGTCCACGGCACCGTCCTGCCCGTCGACGGCGGATGGCTCGGCCGATGACCGCCGACCTCACCGACATGCTGGCCGACGCGCGGATCGTGCCGGTCCTGACCGTGCCCGACCCCACCACGGCCGCCCCGCGCCCTGTCCGCGGGCGGCGCGCGCTGCGCGGAGGTCACCTTCCGCACCCCGGACGCCGTCAAGCTCTTCCCCGCCGAACCCCTCGGCGGCCGGGCGACGCTCCGCGCGCTCGCGGCGCCCTTCCCTGGGGTGCGGTTCATGCCGACCGGCGGGATCGGCGCCGCCGGCCTGCCCGGCTACCTCGCCGAACCGGCGGTCCCAGCCGTCGGCGGCAGCTGGATGGCCACCCCCACCCTCCTGAAGAGCGGCGACTACGCGGAGATCCGCCGGCTGACCGCCGAAGCGGTGGAGCGGAGCATGCCATGGCCGACGTGATCGCCCTCGGCGAGGTCATGCTGCGGTTCGACCCCGGTGAGGGCCGGATCCGCACCGCCCGCAGGTTCCAGGTGTGGGAGGGGGGCGGCGAGTACAACGTCGTACGCGGGCTGCGCCACTGCTTCGGACTGCGCACCGCCGTGGTCACCGCCCTGGCGGACAACGCGGTCGGACGCCTCGTCGAGGATCTGATCCTCCAGGGCGGGGTCGACGCCTCGATGATCTGCTGGATGCCCGACGACGGCATCGGCCGTACCGCCCGCAACGGTCTCAACTTCGTCGAGCGCGGCCACGGCATCCGTGGCGCGCTCGGCGTCAGCGACCGCGCCCACACCGCCGTCTCCCAGTTCCGCAAGGGCGACGTGGACTGGGACACGGTGTTCTCGGCCGGGGCGCGCTGGTTCCACACCGGCGGCATCTTCGCGGGCCTGTCGGACACCACGGTCGACGTCGCCGACGAGGCGATGGCGGCCGCGCGCCGGCACGGCGTCACCGTCTCCTACGACCCCAACTACCGCCCCAGCCTCTGGGCCGACCGTGGCGGACCGGAGCGGGCCCGCAAGACCGACCTGCGCCTCGCCCGGCACGCCGATGTCGTCGTGGGCGCCCTCGGCCTGGCGGGCGGGCATCCGGGCGCCGTGCGTCTGGCAGCCGACGAGGTGCCGGACGCCCTCGCCGCTGTGGCCGACCTGCTGCCCGGTGCCAGGGTGCTCGCGACGACCCTGCGCGAGGTGTCCTCGGGACCTCGGCGGCCTGGTCCGCCGAGACCGGTCACGTCACCGGACCCCGCATGCCCGGCCTGCACGTCCTGGACCGCATCGGCTCCGGCGACGGCTTCGCCGCCGGACTGATCCACGGCCTGCTCGCCGGCCACTCCCTGGAACGTGCCCTCGCCTACGGCACGGCCCACGGCGCCCTCGTCGTGACCACTCCCGGCGATGTCTCCATGGCCACCCTCGCCGAGGTCGAGGCACTCATCGCCGGCGGCTCGGCCCACGTCCGACGCTGACCGGCGTCCCCCACCCCTGTCTCCAGGAGCACGTGTTGCACCACCGGAAGATCAAGAACACGCCGGTCACCGTCACCGAACTCGGCTTCGGCGCCTCGGTGATCGGCAACCTCTACGGGGTGACCGCCCCCCAGGCCGCGTCGGCCGCCGTCGACGCCGCCTGGGACGCGGGCATCCGCTACTTCGACACCGCACCGCACTACGGCCTCGGCCTCTCCGAACGCCGGCTCGGCGCCGCCCTGCGCGAGCGGCCGCGCGAGGAGTACGTCGTCTCCTCCAAGGTGGGCCGCCTCCTCGTCCCCAACGAACAGCCGCGGGGCGTCGACGACGAGGGTTTCGTCGTACGGGACGACCTGCGCCGGCAGTGGGACTTCAGCCGTGACGGCGTGCTGCGCTCCATCGAGGAAACGCTGGAGCGCACCGGCCTGGACCGCCTCGACATCGTCTACCTCCACGACCCCGACGACCACTGGCCGCAGGCCGCCGACGAGGCCATGCCCGCCCTCGCGGAACTACGCGACCAGGGCGTCATCGGGGCGATCGGCGCCGGCATGAACCAGTCCGCCATGCTCGCCCGCTTCCTGCGCGAGACCGCCGCCGACGTGGTGATGCTGGCCGGGCGCTACACCCTGCTGGACCAGTCCGCGCTCGACGACGTCCTGCCCGCCGCGCAGGAGCACGGCAAGAGCGTCGTGGCAGTCGGCGTCTTCAACTCCGGTCTGCTCTCCCAGGACCGGCCCGCCGAGGGCATGAAGTACGACTACCAGGACGCCCCGACAGAGCTGGTGCAGCGGGCGTCGGCCATCGCCGAGGTCTGCGAGCGGTACGGCACCACCCTGCCCGCCGCCGCCATCGCCTTCCCCTGCACGCACCCCGCCGTCGTCAACGTCACCCTGGGCATGCGCACCGCGGAACAGGTCCGGCGCAACGTCGAACTGCACGCGCAGCACATCCCCGACGGCCTTTGGGACGAGCTGCGTGCGCAGGGCCTGATCAGGGCTGACGTGCCCACCGCGAGCGGCGACGGCCGCCCGCCCTCGAATCCCTCAGAGCCGACGCACTGAGTGTCCGCACCACCCCGTACCGACAACACCCCTGGATCGCATCAACCGCACATAACACCGCCCGTGGAGCCGCCCCATGCACGTCTGCCCGACCACCCGCACCACCAGGAGGGGCAGACACCCTGCCGCCTCCGTCCTCCGTCTGCTGCCCGCAGCGCTCGCGACGGCTCTCTCCGCCGTCCTGCTGACCTCCCTCACGACGCCGACCCCGGCCTCGGCCGCCACTCAGGCGACGTACTACGTCGCCCCCGACGGTGACGACTCCAACTCCGGCACTATCACGGCGCCGTTCAAGACCCTGCAGCACGCCCGGGACGTCGTGCGCACGGTCGACGACAACATGACCGGAGACATTAACGTCTATCTCCGGGGCGGCACCTACCAGGTGAGCAGCACCATCGACTTCACCTCGGCCGACTCCGGCACGAACGGCCACCACGTCGTCTACGCCGCTTATCCGGGCGAGAAGCCGGTCCTGGACGGAGGCGTTCAGGTGACCGGCTGGACACAGCACAGCGGGAACATCTGGAAGGCCACCCTCAACCGGGACGACAAGCTCCGCGCTCTCTACGTCAACGGCAAGCGCGCCCAGATGGCCTCGAAGACGATCAACTCGGCCGGATGCTACGCGCAATACAACGTCCCGACCCCCTTGCCTTCCTGGGCCTGGGAGGGAGGCCAGACGTGCGACGGAGCCAAGTACAGCCTCTCCGACCTGCCTGCCATCGCGTCCCACCAGGACGACGTGGAGATCCGGACGGCGACGACCTGGACCACGGCGATCGTGGGCGTCAAGCAGATCACCACGAGCTCGGACGGCGCCAACCGCGTGGCCATGTTCCAGGAGCCGGGCGCGGCGATAGCCCAGGGCGCGTACAATGGCAACTTCCAGGCCACCGGCACCCAGACGTTCATGAACGCGTACGAGTTCCTGGACAAGCCGGGCGAGTTCTACTTCGACAAGTCCACCCACACGCTGTACTACTACAAGTCCAGCTCCGACGACATGACGACGGCGCAGGTCTTCGCGCCGAACAACGTGTCCACCCTCATCAAGGTCGCCGGCACGTCCACGACCGACCACGCGCGGAACATCACCTTCTCCGGTCTCACGGTCGAGCACTCCGACTGGAACCTGGTCAATGTGGCGGGTTCCGTGTTCCGGCAGGGTCAGCAGGGCAACGCCAGCGCGAACGTGTACACGAGGAAGAACTTCCACGTCTACACGTACCGCAACGTCGACCTGCCGCCGGCGGCCATCCAGATCGAGAGCGCCGACGGGATCATCCTGCAGCGCGACACGGTGCAGCACACCGGCGCCGACGGGATCACCCTGGCCAACGACGTGACGGACTCGCAGTTGACCGGCAACTACACCGATGACATCGCCGGATCCGCCATCACCGTGGGACACCCCCAGCACGTGTACATCGGGGACGCCGCCCAGGACCCCCGCGAGAAGTACCCGGTGAACGTCGAGGGCGTCTGCAAGAACATCACCGTCACGGACAACTACCTCTACGACAGCGCGGTCCTGTTCCAGGGTTCCAGCCCTGTGTCGGCGTACTTCGCCGACACGCTGTCCCTGTAGCACAACCGGATCGAGAAGTCCCCGTGGGCGGGCATCACGCTCGGCTGGGGATGGGACAACTTCGACGGTACGTCGGCCTCCATCCATCCCGGGAACCCGACCACGACGGCGAGGAACAACACCGTCAAGTACAACGAGCTCATCGACACCATGCAGGTGCTCGACGACTCCGCTCCCCTCTACACGCTGGGCAGCCAGCCGGGCACCGAGATCAGCAACAACTTCATCCAGGGTGTGCCGGTCGGCAAGAAGTACGGGATCCACCCCGACGAAGGCTCCGCTTTCATCAACGAACACGACAACGTCCTCGACGTGGACCCGAACGTCAAGTACGTCATGAACACCGGCACCTGGGGCCGGCAGCACGACCTGACCGTCACCAACAACTACGGCCCCCGCAACACGATCTTCAGCAAGAGCGTCACGAGCAGCACCTTCGACAACGTGCGCGTGTACGCGGACAGCGTGTGGCCGTCGCAGGCCTACAGCATCGCCGTGAACGCGGGCCTGGAAGACGCCTACAGGGACATCATCCCCGCCGGCAACGTGACCCCGCAGGACTCCGCCCTGCCCGCCGGCACCTTCACCGGCAAGGGTGTCGTGACCATTCCGGTGCGCAGCCCGGGAGACGGGACCAAGACGCTCTGGCTGGCTCCCTCCGGTACGACGACGTTCGCCGCCGGTCCCACCATGACCAGCGCGAGCGGCACCGCGACGAGCCTCAGCGTTCCACAGACGGCGGGTGACTACCGCCTCTACATCGTGGACGCCCAGGGGAACGCCTCCGCCGCGTCGAAGGCGCTCGTACGGCAGCGCTGGAACCACGTCGACGACAAGGCGGCCGGCGTGACCTACTCCGGCACGTGGTCGAACTGGAACGACACGAAGGACATGAACGGGTCCGAGAAGTTCACGAGCACCGCGGGCAACTACGCCGAGTTCTCGTTCACCGGCTCGGGCGTGCGGTACCTCGGCATGACCCAGCCGAACATGGGCAAGGTGGACGTCTACCTCGACGGCACCCTCGCTCAGGCGGGCATCGACGCCTATGCCTCGACGGTGACGAAGCAGGTGCCGCTGTTCGAGAAGACGGACCTCGCGGCGGGCCCCCACACGATCAGGGTGGTGTGCACCGGCACGAAGAACGCCGCCTCTTCCGGCACCGTCTGCGCGCTGGACGCGTTCGCCTCCATCGCGTTCCCCGCGACGAACGCCAACTACAAGATCGTCAACAAGGGCAGTTCCAAGGCGGTCGATGTCTCGGGCGGATCGATGTCCGCCGGAGCCGCCGTCATCCAGTGGAGCGACACCGGAGCCCTGAACCAGAACTGGCGCTTCGTCCCGGTGGGTGACGGCAGCTACGAGATCGTCAGCCGGAACAGCGCCCTGCTCATCGACGTCAGCAGTGCCGCCACCACGGACGGCGCGAACATCGTCCAGTCGTCCGACAACAACGTCGCGGACCAGCGCTGGACACTGGTAGCCACCGGAAACGGCTACTACAAGATCAAGAACGTGAACAGCAACAAGCTGCTCGACGTGTCCTCGGGAGGCACCCAGCTCGTCCAGACGACGGACACGAACGCCGACAGCCAGCTGTGGAAGGTCGTGAACGTGGACTGACTCCGGACAAGCCACTCGGCGGCCGCCCCGTCCACCACCGACCTCCAGGACCTGCCGGTTCTCGAAGTTGCGGATGACGTACCCGCCGCTGGTCGGCTCGAAGTACCACAGCTCGTTGTTGCCGCCGTTGTAGGTGTACTGCTGAAGGTTGGCTCCCCTGCTGTGAGTTGAGGCGTTGATGTCCAGGGCCTTGCCGCTGTTCCTGTTGACGATCTTGTAGAGCTGACCGCTGACCTGCACGATGTTCCACTGCTGGTTGGTGCGGGCCTTCCGGTTCTCGCCCCTCGGACTCGACGAGACGGACGGCTTCGAGCTTCCCGACTTCCCCGACCAGGGCTGGGACCGTCTGAACGTTCCGTCCCACTGGCAGCTGCACGGCTACGGCAAGCCGGCCTACCTGAACTTTCCGTATCCCATCCCGCTGGACCCGCCTTACGTCCCGGACGAGAACCCGACCGGTGACCACCGTCGCGTCTACGACCTGCCCGCCTCCTGGGCGGGAACGCCGGCGGTGGTGCGCTTCGAGGGGCTCGAGTCGTGCGCTCGCGTCTGGCTCAACGGCCGGGAGCTCGGGGTGACCCGCGGCAGCCGCCTGACCGCCGAGTTCGACGTGACGCAGGCCCTGCGCCCCGGACGCAACGTTCTGGCCGTCAGGGTGCAGCAGTACTCGTCGGGTACGTACCTGGAGGACCAGGACACCTGGCGGCTCTCGGGCATCTTCCGTGACGTGGCCCTGCTGGCCCGGCCGTACGACGGGATCCGGGACGTGTTCCGACGCCCGTGCCGGGTCAGGGGCGGGGGTCTTCCTCCAGCTTCTCGAAGAAGAACTCGTGCTTGAGGAAGGAGACGTCGTACTCGTGGCCGGCCTGCGGCGGCAACAGCTGGGACGCCTGGAACAGGCGCCACCCGTCCTGCAGCGCGGCGAGGCCGGTGGGGTAGGGTGGCTCGTCGCTGTCGCCGGTCGTCGGACGGGACCGGCCGGTACCGTCGTAGCGGGACCAGCCGACGACGTGGGAGTCGAGTGCCGACGTCGAGAGGTAGAGGACCAGGACGTGCTGTCTCATGCGTGACTCCTCAGGGCCGGGCGGTTGCTGACGCGCGTGACCCAGTACTCGATGTCGAACGAATCGTCGCCGGTCAGGGCCCGCCACAACAGGATCCGGTTGTAGATGTCCAGTCGGGCGGTGGCCTGCTCACACCAGGGGAAGTACGTGCCGAGCTCCGCGGTCACGGCCGGGTCGTGCAGGTCGGTGGTGTCCCAGAGCCGCACCTGCGGCACGGTCGGGTTGAGACGGAGTTTGTACATGTAGCGACGGCGCGCGGTGTCGTTGCGGCGGCCGCTGTGCCAGATGCCGTGATGCAGGAGGACAACCGTGCCCGCCGGGCAGGTCAGACGCGTCTGTCCCCTGAGGTTCTGGACGCGGCCGATGTCACTCTCGTTGATCCTGCGCAGATGGGTTCCCGGCACGCTGAGCGTGCCGCCCATCTCGGCGGTCACCTCGTGCGGGTAGTACATGAGCTGGATGTCGAAGGCGTCCGGCCGTACGTCGATGATCGCGTCTCCGTGGAGGGGCTGTGCCTGCCCCTCGTGCGGCTCACGCACGTGTACCGCATGGTGGTCGACGGTCGGCCCGGGCCCGACCAGGCTCTCGACGGCGCCCGCGACGACCGGCAGGGCGAGCAGCTCGTGGACGAAGGTGTCCGGTGCGAACGCCTCGTTCAACGGGATGCCATACGGCAGGTCGGGCAGGCCCTCTGCCAGGGCCGCGACGGCCCGTTCATTGATCTCCTGCGGCACCACCGCGTCAAGGCGCAGGAAGCCCTGCGAGACGAAGCGCGCCACCTGAACTGATGTCAGAAGTCGGTCAGTGGTTGGCATGCGACGAAGGTATGCGTCCTGTCCGGCTCTGTCGTGGGCTGAATTCATCCACTGCTGGTAGTTTTCCATCCTCATGAAGCTTGTGACACTGCGGCTCGACGAGCCGCCCACCGTGGCAGCCGCCGGCATCGGCATACATGGTGTCTCCACCGATCACGAAGTCTTCCGGCTGCCCGGTCTGTGGCAGCTGCACCTCTACAACTACGAGGGCACGCTGTCCCTCGGGCAGTCCGTCCACCCCATCCGGCCCGGTCATGTCAGCCTCGTACCCCCTGACACGGAGGTTCACTTCCACTACCGGGGCAGGTCGGAGCACTTCTACGTCCATCTGCGGCTGAACGAGGCCGGAACTCCGCGATCGGTCCCGGTGATGCAGGACGCCGGGGCTGAGAGCACACGCCTCGCCGATCTGCTCCGGTACGCCGTCGCGGCCATGCCGTCTTCTCCCCCGCGCGCCACCGCCGAGGTCTGGGCCGCCCTGTGGCGTGTCGCCGAGCTGCCGAGGAACGACGGAGCCGGGCGTCAGCACCCTCTCGTGGCCACGGCGCAGGCGTACATCGAAGTGCACCTGGCGGGCCCGCTGGCCGTACCGGACGTCGCCGACGCCGTCGGCATCTCCCACACCCACCTGACGCGGCTGTTCCGTGCCGAGACCGGCCACACGGTGGTGTCGTACATCCGGCACCGGCGCCTTCAACGCGCCCGCCATCTCCTGCTGGTGTCCACCCTGTCCATCACCGCCATCGCCGCGGCCGTGGGCATCGCCGACCTCCAAGCCTTCAACAAGGCCTGCCGCCGTGAACTCGGCGCAAGCCCGCGTGACATACGCGGGTCCGGGTCCACCCCTCCGGGCGAGAGTCCGTACGGTCAGCGCGGTTCCCTCACCGAGGCCTCAACCGGCCGGTGAACACACTCTGTTCATGTGCGGGTGCGCCGACCCGCCGGGTCCGGCACCGGAAGACTCCGGTGCCGGACCCGAGGCGCAAGCCGACGGCCCCCTTCACACCGCCGACTGAGTGCGACCCGGGCCATCCTTTGGAGGACAGCCCTCAGCAAGCTCAACGGCACTCCCCCGCACCCCGATCGCTCCGCGAAGGCCGACGAAGGCGTACTGCGCTTCCTGGCCGAAGCGGCCGAGCGAGCCGTCCGGGCACAGGCCCAGGCCCGGGCACCGGCGGAAGCCACCGCCGACCCCGAACCACCCCTGGCGAGCCGGCCGGCCCGCCTCTTCCACGGTCTCCCGGCGACGGCGAAGAAGCCGAACGCGCCGACACCAACGCGGCAGGCGGAAACCGAGATCTCCGCCGGCCCGGGTCCCACATCACCGCACAGATTCACCGGCCGACGACACCGGCGCCCTCGGGGAGGGCCGGCTCGCCGCCACTCGGCGATCTCGTGCCGGGCTGTACGACGAGCAGGCTTTGGCACTGCCGCTCTCGTACCACGGATCGGTCATGGCTTTCGTAGCGACACGCAGTCGACGGGGGGTGAGCAGGCGTCAGCAGATCATCCGAGAAGGCTAATGGTCATT
>NZ_JBIRXG010000079.1:0-8964 GCF_044388685.1 Streptomyces sp. NPDC020192
AGTGAGTCTTTCAGCGTCTCCACCCCGTCGGCCTCCGGGTCGGCGGGGTTGTCCGGGAAGGCGTCGAAGAGGTACTGCCCGACCAGCTCGACCCGGTTCCGTCCGGTCACCTCACAAAAGGCCGGGTTGGCGTCGGCGATCACCAGGTCCGTGCCGAGCACCAGGCACGGGCTCGGAAGGGCAGCGAACACCCCTGGGTAGTCGATCTTCGGCGTCACACGCATTCCCTGCCAGTCGCTCGCTCTTCAATCTACGAAAGGTCCAGCTCCCGCGCCCGCCGAGCTCGCTCGGCGGGCAGCGGGTGGCAGCGGCGCACGCTCATCGGGCGTACGCCGTGATCGGGACCCGCCTGGTTGTGTGTCCTCACCGGCCCGGCTGGTTTCAGCGCCGCGTGGACACACCGGCGCATGGCCAGGCGATGCGAGCGAGCTGTCATGGGCCGGACAGCTGCGCAACGAACTGAGGAGGCGGATCGAAGGCGACATTGCCCGGCATCCGGGCGTGCCGACCACAAAGACACGGAGGCCGTCGACCATGGCCCCAGCCGCGCGTGTCTGCTGGGCCAGCCGTAATCTGCGGTCATGACAGAGATCCAGGCCGCAACCCCCCGTGAAGCCTTCGAGCTGCTGCTGGCCGGTAACCAGCGGTTCGTCGCGGGTGCTCCGGCGCACCCGAACCAGGACGCCACCCGCCGCACCGAGGTCGCTCCGTCTCAGCGCCCGTTCGCGGTGCTGTTCGGGTGCTCCGACTCCCGCCTGGCTGCCGAGATCATCTTCGATCGCGGTCTGGGTGATCTCTTCGTGGTGCGCACCGCCGGCCACGTGATGGGCCCGGAAGTGATCGGCAGCATCGAGTACGGCGTCGACGTGCTGGACTGCCCTCTGGTCGTGGTCCTCGGGCACGACTCGTGCGGGGCGGTCGGCGCGGCGTGCGCTGCGCTGGAGGACGGCATCGCGCCGGCCGGCTACATCCGGGACGTCGTCGAGCGCGTCACTCCCAGCGTGCTCGCGGCGAGGGCCGCCGAACGCGTGAGTGCCGACGAGATCCTCGCGGAGCACATAGGGCACACCGTCGACCTGCTGCTGGACCGCTCCCGCCTCCTGGCCGAGCGGGTTGCCGCCGGGCAGGCCGCTGTGGTGGGCCTCTGCTACCGCCTGGCCGACGGCAGCGCGCAGCTCGTCGCAGCCCGCGGGCTCGATGCGGCGGTCGCCACCGCATCCTGACCGCCCCGGCCGCCCCGCTGTCGTTGCAAAACTCGTGGAGACTCCGCAGGGCCGGGCGCGGGGCCAGCAATGGAGATTCGTGACTGATGGCCAACGCAGGGACTGCGTCCGCGCCGTTTGTCGTGGCTGGTGCGGGCCTGGTGCTGTCGCCGTCGGCGCCAGGCCGACCAGTGCAGGATGTGGTCGACGGTCATGGGCCCGGTCGGTGGGGCGGGTGATCAGGCGTCTGATCTCGGCGAGACCGAGGTGGATGAGCTGGGAGGATCCGTTTCTGCTTTCCCGGCGTCAAGTTGCCGGGCTCGTAGGACGGTCAGGCAGGCGTGGGCGGCCATGACGAGGGTCATGTGTCGGTGCCAGCCGGGGTAGCGGCGGACCTGGTAGTCGTCCAGGCCGCATTCCTGCTTCGCGCTCTGGTCGGGTAGGACCGCCGCATTGCTGCGGCGGTCCCCCCTCAGAACCGTGCGGGCCCGTTGTCCGAGCACACGGCTCAAGCAAGCCCCGAGGGCTCGCAGGCATGCGAAGGTGCTGGTTTCTATCTGCGACGTCGCCCGGCCCAATAGTCAGTAAGGGCGGGGTCGTCGACGGACGCGCTGCCCTTGACCATCTGGTGCCGGACGATCTTCGTCCAGGAGAACTTGGCGAGGTAGTGGCCGCTGTCGCGGTCACCGAAGACCCACCTGTCCCGCCTGGCCCTGTTGAACATGCCGAAGTAACGGGCGCTGACCCAGCGCTTCGGCTTGTTCGGATGCGTGTGGGTCGCCCACTTGTAGACGAGCTTCCACACGTAGGCGTCCAGCGCATGGAAGATGCGGCTGGACACCACGCTCCGGTAATAGGCCGCCCATCCCCGGATGATCGGGTTGAGCTTGTGGATCACCGCCTCGGCGTTGGCCCCGCGCAGGGCCTTGACCTCGGCGGCCAGCCGTTTCCGGTTGCGTCGCACGGCTGCCGTGCTCGGCTTGATCAGCAGCACCGCCCCGCCGCGGTAGCGGCGGACGCTGAAGCCCAGGAAGTCGCAGCCTTCATTGAGATGGACGATGTTCGTCTTGTCCTCGTTCAAGGCCAGACCTCTTGGCTTCAGCCAGGTGGCCAGCCGCTCCTTTATCTGCTCCGCTTCGGCTCTGGAGTGAGCGAAGGCAAGCAGGTCGTCGGCGTATCTGATCAGTACCGGCGAGCCCGGCATTGTTTCACCGACATGGCTCCCGCCGGTGTAGTAGCGGACTCCGGCAGCCTTTTCCATTCCGTGGAGAGCAATGTTGAGCAGGAGGGGGCTGATCACGCCGCCTTGAGGCGTTCCTTCCTCGGTGGCGGTGAAGCACTCCTTCTCGATGACCCCGGCTTTCAGCCATCGAGCGACCATTCCCTTTACGGGAAATGTTCCCAGCATCGAGATGAGGTGCTCGTGATCGATGCGGTCGAATGCCGCTGCCAGATCTGCGTCCAGTACCCACTTCCGCTTCGGGTTCCTCCCGTGCGTGACCGTGAATATTGCCTGGATCGCATCCTGGCAGCCCCTGCCCGGTCTGAATCCATAAGACTCGGGCTCGAACCGGGCTTCCCATTCGGGCTCCAGCGCGTTGACCGTCCTGGCTTGCAGGACTCTGTCAGCGATGACGGGAATTCCGAGGGGGCGCCGCTTTCCGTTGCTCTTCGGAATGTAGACACGCCGGGCGGCCCTGGGCTTCCACGGGGCGGAGTGGTGCTGGACCCAGGTGGCCAGTTCGGCCTTGCCTGGGGCCGTGAGCACGACCCGGCCGTCGATGCCCGCCGTCCGGCGGCCAGCGTTGATCTCCGTGACCCGTCGCACGCTGACTAGCGTGTTGCTGCGGCTGCGGAGCATCAGCTTCTGCAAGTTGCGGACCCTCTTCAGGTCCCCTGCCTGCGTCGCCGCGAAGATGCGCTGGCGTTGTCAACGCTCTCGCAGATTTGACCCCGCACCAGTCCCGCAGAATTGACCCCCTGGGGTCGGGTCGGGCCTGTGCGCGACGTGACGGTCGCCTGCCCGATACTGTCCGGCGTGGACTTCACCTCTGGCGGGACGGACGGCCCGCGTCTTGACGCCGCTGCCGTGGCTCAGCTTGATCTCGGCAGCAATGTCTGGGGATCTTTGACCGGGACAGCCAGCGCCCAGAGCGCGGCTGAGCTGTTCTTCCGCGCCGGCTGGCGGGTCCGGCGATCGAGCTGGACCGAGTTCCAGGTCGAAAACGAGTGCGCGGAACTTGAGCTCGTTCCGCTGGAGCCTGTCCTGTTTAGCGGGTTCGTGGATCCCGATCGCATCACTGACCTGCTTGGGGCATTGAACGGGATGGGCATGTCCTTCAGCGTCGAGTTCGAAGACCGCGAAGGGCGAGAGCACATCTTTCGCTCGACCGACCAGGGCGACTGACAGGCTCAGTCGCGGTGGGCTCGGTTCTCCTGCGCCAGGAGCTCGCGTCGCTGACGGGTCCGGTAGGAGTCGCCGGTCAGGGTGAGAACCTCGGCATGGTGGACCAGGCGGTCGATCATCGCGGCCGCGACGACGTCGTCCGAGAAGGTCTCTCCCCACCGCCCAAAGGGTAGGTTCGAGGTCACCATCACCGAGCCCTGTTCATAGCGCGACGCGATGAGCTGGAAGAACAGGTTCGCCGCGTCCTGGTCGAACGGGATGTAGCCCACCTCGTCGATAATGATCAACTTGTAGCGGCGGATCTTCTTCAGCTCCGCCTCCAGACGGCCGGCCTGGTGGGCCGCTGCCAGGCGCGCGATCCAGTTGCTGGCCGTGTCGAACAGGACCGAGTAGCCGGCGTGGGCCGCCTTGACCCCGAGCGCGATGGCCAGGTGCGTCTTCCCGATCCCGGGCGGCCCCAGCAAGATCACGTTGTCCGCCTTCGCGACGAACGTGCCCGTGGCCAGGTGCGCGAGGACGTCTCGCCGCAGCGAGGGCAGGTGGTCGAGGTTGAAGTCCTCCAGCGTCTTGACCTGCGGAAAGTGGGCGGTGCGGATCCGCATCGTGGTGCCCTTGCTCTCCCGGTCGGCGACCTGCCTCTGCAGCAGGGCGGCCAGATACTCCTCGTGGGACCAGTTCTGGTCGCGGGCCTGGTCGGCCAGTTCCTCCCAGAAGGCGCCGATTGTGGGCATCTTCAGCACCCGGGTCAGGTAGGACAGCATGGACGGCATGCCGTCCTTCGGTCCGCTCGCAGCGGTGGCCGGCTTGGACTTCGTGGCTGTGGTCACGTATCACTTCGCTTTCGTGGACGGCGGGTTGAAATCAACGCCGAAGAGCGCGTCGTAGTCGGGCAGGGCCCGCAGGGCGACGGTGTGTCCGTCGGTGTGCTGGCGGACGGCTGCCTGACGCCGGTGGCGGTCCGTCGCGAGGGCCTCGCGCATCTTCGCGGCGGTCGTCGCGTGGACCGGGTCGGTGATGACCTGCTGTTTCGCCCAGGACCGTTCGTGCCGAGCGACGACCTTGCCGTCGCAGAACACGGTCACGGTCTCCGGAGAGGCGGTGACGTCGACGAACCGGCCGATGACCTGCGGGTCGACCGAGTAGTCGACGGTGTCGACGCGGACGTAGTAGTCGCGGCCGAGCCGGATCCGCTGGTTCAGCCCGATCGGCGGCGTTACCGGCGGCAGCGGGATCATCGCTTGGTAGTCGGTCTCCAGCAGGTCGGCCGGGCGGCCCTGGATCGCCCGGACGGTGCGGGAGTTCGCCCTGACCAGCCACTCGTGCAGCTGCTGGTTGAAGTCCTGCGGTGAGGCGAACAGCCGGCCGGGCAGGAACGACGTCTCCAGGTACTGGTTGTTGCGCTCGACCATGCCCTTGAACTCCGGGTCCCGGGGCGGGGCGAGCTTGATTCTCGTGGCCAGCGTGCCGGCGAAGGCCGCGGCAGGGGCGGTGACCTTCCCGGTGCCGCCGATCGCGGCCTTCCGGTCCCAGACCAGCGTTTTCGGCACTCGACCGATGCCGTGGATCAGCGACCACATGCCCGACAGGATGTCGCCGCCCTGCCGGGACGGGATCATCATCGCGGACAGGAACCGGGAGAAGCCCAGCGTCATGACCAGCACCGGCAGGATTCGCTGCTGTCCGGCTCCGACCTGCACTTTCGTCTCCGGGAACCATAGATCGCACTGCGCGATCCGGCCGGGCTCGTAGACGATCCGGTCGACCGGATCGATCCCGACGTACTCGGGCCGGATCAGCGCGAGCCGTTTGCGCAGCGGCGGCAGCGAGTACGGCCAGCCGATCCGTTCCGCGATCACCGGCGCCGGCATCCGCGGCCATTCCTGCAGCAGAGCCCGCATCTGCGGCTCGTAGGCGTCCGCGACCTGGCCCCGCGGAGCCCGTTCGAACTTCGGCGGCCGGTCGGAGTTCAACGCGGCCCGGACTGTGTTCCGGGCCACCCCCAGCCGCCGCGCGATCTCCTTGATGGGCACACCCTCCGCTCGATGCAGACGGCGTATCTCTGCCCAGTCCTCCACCTTCAGCACCCTCCAAGAGTGATCAAGGGGGTCAATAGTGCGAGAGCGCTACGGGGTTAGTTTTGCGGGAGCATCAACAGGCGTAGACGTCGTACGTTCTCCTCAGCGGCATCCCAGTCGATCGCATGCCAGTCGAGGAGTTCGTCTTCCGGTCCGTTCGTCCCGCCTCCATCCGGAGGACGGACGTCTAACGTGTCCTTCAGTTGTGTCGTCCTTGTCATTCTCTTCTTCGCAGGCTCACCCGACCCACGTCAGCACCCTTTCGGGTCGGGGTCTTCGGCCCCTATCCGGCCAGTTATGCGGGACTGCTGGCGGAGTGGCCAGCCGTGTTGTCCCGGTTTCCTGCCGCCTTTCGGCCACCGGCATTGGCTTTCTGGGCCATCCTGTTCCCGCCAGGGAGTTGAGCGTTCCTCACGGTCGGCCTACCCGGTGACGAAATGCCACTGGGACCCTTGCGGGGTTTCCACGTTCTGCATGAGCGAGATGCGAGCGGGTTGGGTGCCCTCTCTACCCCGAGACGGCGGTGTTCTCCCGGCTGGCTGCTTCTCTCCAGCCAGCGCCTGCCACTTCTCAGCGACCAGTCCTTTACCCCACTGGAACATCCCATCGGCGAGGTTCGAAGTTACGAGGCATAGCCGAGGGTTCATTTGCATTCACCCGTCCACTCATTCCCCTCGCCTGTAACTCCCGGATGGAACGGGAGCCCTTGGGCTTTTCCCCCGGGCTTCGCACCCACCCGTTACCAGGAACGCACGCCGGGGCCCGTGATGGCGCGGCGGACCATCGCCTTCGCATGGCCACCTTGGTCTCGAAGCCGACCTCGTCGTCGATACCAGCCCGGCGGCACCTTTCGCGGTCATCGGTCCAGGAGGTGGGCAGATAAAGACGCCGGTCGATCAGTGTGCGCCCACGGCCGGTGGCGTAGGCGAGGAAGATGCCGACCTGGTCCTCGTCAGGCAAGCGAACTTGAAGCTGTTCGAGAGTCCGGGCGGGTGACCCTGGCAGGGGTGTAACGGCGATGCGATGCAGGTCCAGGAGCCGGTGCCCGTCTGGGAACTGGTTGGACGCGATTGCGCATCGAAATTGTGGTGCAGATGTGATGAGCTGCCGTTGCCAGCAAGATCGTTCCCGAGTGGTTCGCTGAGGAGCGGACCAGGGGGACGGGAGCGGCGCGCATGGCGGGTACCCGGCGTCGTTCGGCAATCGAGCAGGAACAGCAGGGCGTGGACTACGCGTACGCGTTCCTCGAGCAACGGCGGTCACGGAACGCGGCAGCCGACGCCGTCTACCGCGCGCACAACGAAACGCCGGCACCCGGCGCGTCAGCCGGAAGAGGCGATGCCAGGGCACAAGACGGCGAGCCGCCGGTGATCATGCGGGGCAGCACTCGCGGCGGCGAGTCGTTCCTCATCGGGCGACAGCCTGTGTGGAACGACGAACGCGACCTGATGGTCGTCTCATCCGCTGCACAGCAGGCCATCGAGTGGCGACTGGCGACCAGCGAAGATCCCGGCGACCTGCTGCTGCCGCGAAAACTGGTCTTCCCGCGCCGCAAATCACGGACCGGGACTGGCTACCTCGACGGGCTCGTACGACGGCAGTACGACGCCGATCTGGACGATGGAGCCGCGACCGAGGAGACCGTACTAGGGCGTGTTTCGAGAGTGCTGGTCACAGCCATTCGTAGCGCAATCCACTGGTGCCGGCGCACCGGTTTGGAACAAGCTGCGACACATGGAATGGACGCCCCTGCTCTCCACACTGACCGGTGCCGTCATCGGTATCGCAGCCACTCTGATCGCCGACCGCAACCGGTGGCGGCGGGAGGAAGCCAGGCACGCTCTGGAAGTACGGCGCGAGGTCTACACGGAGTATGTTTCCGCCCTCAAAGCCGCGGGTGAGGAAATACGGGCCGTCGCCCTGGGCGACCATATGTCCGAGTCGGCACGCGACGCGGCGGTGCGGGAAGCCGTGCGTGGCACCGGCATCTACACGGCGAGCGAACGCCTGTGGCTCGTGGGCCCGCCGCAGGTCGTGGAGGCGGGGAACGAGGCGTTCCACTGCCTGCGCGCGATCCGCGACGCCTACGCCCGTGGAGTGGCTGTCGGCTCCGCCGACGACGCGCCCCTGATAGAGCGGCGACGCAAGGCCATGGCGCAGATGCGTCGCCTCATGCGTGAGGACCTGGGCATCGGACCCCTCGGAGTCGAGTGATGTGTCACCGGCCCTGAGCTCGTCCCAGCCTCGCGGGTCCCCGCCACCGTGCTGGTCACAGCCACTCGTTGATGGCCGCGACCAGCACGGTCGCCTCGTAGCGGACGGCGAGCTTGATGCCGTCGTTGCCACTGCGCGGTGGCGCTTGAGGCGATTGATGCCGCACTCCACCGCATGGCGCCCTTTGTAATCCGCGGCGTCGAACTTCGGCGGCCGGCCACCATGGGAACCGCGCTTCTTGCGGTTGGCGATCTGGTCGCGCTTCTCCGGGATTGTGCAGCGGATACCGCGCTTGCGCAGGTAAGCGCGGTTCGAGCGGGAGCCGTACGCCTTGTCAGCGCGAACCTTGTCCGGCCGGGTGCGTGGGCGACCAGGCCCAAGCCTGGGCACCCGGATGCGACCCAGGACCACCTGGAACTGCGGGGAGCCACCGCGCTGCCCGGCCGTGATCACCGGCGACATCGGCTTCTGGGCCTGCTCAACCGCCAGGTGGAGCCGGTGGTCAGCCCTCCCCGGGAGCGTCCGAGCCCGCGTTCGTCGGGCTCGGCGAACACGCCACCAGGCGACTAGATCTGCAGATCCCGTTACCTTTTACGGGCACCCGCCGCATGCTGGTGGGCGCGGGCGATGGTCGAGTCCACCGAGACGTCCCAGGTGATCAGCCCTTCGGCATCGGCCCGAGCCTGCAGTTGCTCGAAGATCCGGTGCCAGGTGCCGTCCCGCTGCCAGCGCCGAAACAGTCCGTACACCGTCTCCCATGGGCCGTACCGCTCGGGCACGTCCCGCCAGGGAGCACCGGCGCGGGTACGCCGGCGTATGCCGACTATCAGCTGCCGCTTGGTGTGTACCAGCGGCCGCCCAGGCTTCTTCCCGACCGGGAGCAGCGGCTCCAGCTTCGCCCACTGTGCATAAGTCAGGTCGTGCCTCCCCATGAAGTGGATCTTGACACATCAAGATCCACTTCTGAAACCCGCCCTAGATGATCGATTCCAAGGGATCGGCTGCGCGCGCAAGGAGAGGGAGTCCAACGTCAGTGTGTGAAGACAGAGTTGGACTCCCTCGCCAC
>NZ_JBIRXG010000080.1:0-7794 GCF_044388685.1 Streptomyces sp. NPDC020192
TTCCGTCTGCTTCAGTCCTTCGGTGTGGAGCCGGAGTACCTGCTGGGGCACTCGGTCGGTGAGGTGGCCGCCGCCCATGTGGCCGGCGTCTTCGATTTGGCGGACGCGTGCCGGCTGGTGGCGGCGCGTGCCCGGTTGATGCAGGCGCTTCCCGCCGGGGGTGCGATGGTCGCCATCGCGGCCCCGGAGGAGGATGTGCTGCCCTACCTGACCGAGGGTGTGTCGGTCGCGGCGGTCAACGCGCCGGGCTCGGTGGTGGTGTCCGGCGAGGAGACCGCCGTCGTCGCCGTCGGGGAGCACTTCACGGCGCAAGGTGTGAAGACGACCCGGCTGCGGGTGTCGCACGCCTTCCACTCGGTGCTGATGGAGCCGATGCTGGACGACTTCACGGCGGCCCTCGCGGACATCACCTTCCTGCCCCCGCGCATTCCCGTGGTGTCGGACCTGACGGGTGAGCCGGCGGACATGGCGTCACCGGAGTATTGGGCGCGGCAGGTGCGCTCGGCGGTGCGGTTCGCCGACGGGCTGGCGTGGCTGGCCGAGCAGGGCGTGGACACCTTCGTCGACGCGGGTCCGGACGGGGTCGTGGCCGGTCTGGCCCAGGCGAACGCGGCCGACGCGGTCACGGTGGCGCTGATGCGCAAGGACCGCGACGGCTTGCAGACCGCGCTCCTCGCCGCCGGTGACCTGTTCGTCCAGGGCGTGCCGGTCGACTGGGAGAAGCTGTCCGGCGGGCGGAAGCCCCGCTGGGTGGAGCTGCCGACCTATGCCTTCCAGCGGCGCCGGTACTGGCCGGAGACGGCCGCCCCGGAGACCGGACGGGCGACGGGCCGCGACCCGCTGGACGCCCTGTTCTGGGAGTCCGTCGAGGGCGGGCGGCTGGCCGAGTCGCTGGGCGTCGACGACGCGGCGGTCTCGGATGTCGTACCGGCCCTGCTGGACTGGCGCGAGCGCCGCCGCCGCGAGATGACGGCCGACGACTGGCGCTACCACCAGCGGTGGGTCCCGGTCGACGGCATCCCGCGGGACGCCGCGGCGGGCCGCCTGCTGGTGGTCAGGCCCGCGGGCGACGACCCCTGGGTCTCGGACGTCGTGGCCGCGCTGGGCGCGGAGGTGACGGTGCTGGAGGCCGGCGCGGCGACCGCCGGGCGGCTGGCCGCCGAGGGCGTCGGCCGCACCGCCGTGGTGTGGCTGCCGCCCGCCGAGGAGGCCGGGGTCACGGCGACACTGCGCCTGGTCCAGGCGGCGCGCGAGGCCGGGCTGTCAGCGCCGCTGTGGGTGGTCACCCGCCGCGCGGTCGCGGCCCGGCCGGGCGACCGGGTGGACGGCGTCTGGCATGGCGGTGTGTGGGGCCTCGGCCGCGTCGCGGCCCTGGAGCTGCCCGGTCTGTGGGGCGGTCTGGTCGACCTCCCCGAGGACGTCGACCAGACCGTGGCCGCCCGGCTGTCCGGTGTGCTGTCCGCGGACCACGGCGAGGATCAGCTCGCCATCCGCTCCTCGGACGTCCTCGCCCGCCGGCTGGTGCACGCGGCCGGCCGGGACGGCGAAGCGGAGCCGTGGCGTACCAGCGGCACGGCGATCGTCACCGGCGGCACCGGCGGCCTGGGCGGGTACGTGGCCCGGTGGCTGGTGGACCGGGGCGCCGAGCACGTGGTGCTGCTGTCGCGCCGGGGAGCCGACGCCCCCGGTGCGGCGGACCTGCGAGCCGGACTCGAAGCCGCGGGGGCGCGGGTGACCGTGCTCGCCGGTGACGTGGCCGACCGGTCGGTGCTGACCGAGGCGTTCGCGGCCGTCCCGGCGGACCTGCCGCTGCGGGCGGTGGTGCACGCCGCCGGGGTGGGCAACGCGTTCACGCCGGTGGAGGCCATGACGCCCGACCAGCTGGCGGGCGAGCTGCGGGTCAAGGTCGGCGGCGCGTTGCTGCTGGACGAGCTGACCGAGGGCATGGAGCTGGACGCGTTCGTCCTGTTCTCCTCCGGCGCCGCCTCGTGGGGTGGCAGCGGCCAGGGCGGTTACGCGGCGGGCAACGCCTGCCTCGACAGCTTGGCCGAGTACCGGCGGGCGCGGGGCCGTACGGCCACCTCGGTGGCCTGGGGCACCTGGGCCGAGGTCGGGATGGCCGCGGGCGACTCCGAGGGCCACGACTACCTGGTGCGGCTCGGCCTCTCGCCCATGGCGCCCGAACTCGCCATCACCGCGCTCCAGCGGGTGGTCGAGGACGACGAGACCACGGTCACCGTCTCCGACACGGACTGGGCCACGTTCGCCCCGGCCTTCACCCTGGCGCGGCCCAGCAACCTCTTCGCCCTGCTCCCCGAGGCCGCCCCGGCGCCGGCGGCGGCCGAGGAGGAGGCCGGGGACACCGCGTTCGTCCAGCGCCTGGCGGCGCTGCCGGACGAGGAGCGGCGCGAGCAGCTGCTCGCCCTGGTCCGGGGGCACACCGCAGCCGTCCTCGGCCACGACAGCGCCAGGGACGTCGACCCCGCCCAGGCGTTCCGCGACGCCGGGTTCGACTCGCTGACCGCGGTCGAGCTGCGCAACCGGCTCCAGAAGATCACCGGTCTCGCGCTTCCCGCGACGCTCGTCTTCGACTACCCGAGCCCGAACAAGCTCGTCGGCCTCCTGGCTGGGGAACTGGGCGGCGACGGGGCCGCGGCGGCCGGGCTGCACGAGCTGAGGGAGCGGTTGCAGGCGTTCGCCGCCGACCCGGCGGTCCGCGACGAGCTGGAAGCGATGCTGCGGCAGGTGCTCTCGACCGCCGGCGAACCGGCCGCCGCGCAGCGGGACGACATCGACGCCGCCTCCGACGAGGAACTGTTCTCCATGGTCGACCAGGAAAGCAGCTGGATGTCCGATTCTTCGTCGACTGCCGACCACGAGTGACAACGGGAATTCGAGGACTTTCCTTCAATGGCCACTGAAGAACAGCTGCGTTCCTATCTCAAGACGGCCGTGGCGAACTCGCGCGAGGCGCAGCGGCAGCTGAACGAGATCAAGAGCAAGCAGGACGAGCCGCTCGCCATCGTGGGCATGGCCTGTCGCTACCCGGGCGGGGTGACGAGCCCGGACGATCTGTGGGACCTCGTCGCCTCGGGCACCGACGCGGTGTCGGTCTTCCCCGCCGACCGCGGCTGGGACGTCGACGCGCTGTACGACCCGGAGGGCGCCCCCGGCACGACGTCCACCCGCGAGGGCGGCTTCGTCGACGCGGTGGCCGACTTCGACGCCGGCTTCTTCGGGATATCCCCGCGCGAGGCGCTGGCGATGGACCCGCAGCAGCGGCTGCTGCTGGAGGTGGCCTGGGAGTCGCTGGAGCACGCCGGGATCGACCCGGCGACGCTCGCCGGCTCGGCCACCGGTGTCTTCGTCGGGGCGTCCTCCTCGGGCTACCTGGAGGCGATCGAGGGCCTGCCCGAGACCGACAGCCACCGGATGACCAGCGGGCTGCTGTCCGTCATCTCGGGCCGGCTGTCCTACACCCTCGGGCTCGAAGGCCCGGCGGTGACGGTCGACACGGCGTGCTCGTCGTCGTTGGTGGCCATGCACTGGGCGGGTCAGGCGCTGCGCTCGGACGAGTGCTCCCTCGCCATCGCCGGCGGCGTGAACGTGGCGGTGAGCCCGGCCGGGTTCGTGGAGTTCACCCGCCAGGGCGGCCTGGCGCCGGACGGCCGCTGCAAGGCGTTCGCCGAGGCGGCCGACGGCACGGGCTGGTCCGAGGGCGCCGGTGTGGTCGTCCTGGAGCGGCTCTCCGACGCCCGCCGCAACGGGCACCGGGTGCTGGCCGTGGTGCGGTCCAGCGCGGTCAACCAGGACGGCGCGTCCAACGGCCTGACCGCCCCCAACGGCCCGTCGCAGCGGCGCGTGATCCACCAGGCCCTGGCGGCCGTCGGTCTCTCGCCCGCCGAGGTCGACGCGGTCGAGGCGCACGGCACCGGCACCGTCCTGGGCGACCCGATCGAGGCGCAGGCGCTGCTGTCCACCTACGGCCAGGGCCGCCCCGAGGACCGGCCGCTGTGGCTGGGCACCGTGAAGTCCAACATCGGTCACTCGCAGGCCGCCGCCGGTGTCGCCGGTGTGATCAAGATGGTCCAGGCGATGCGCCACGGCACCCTGCCGCGGACCCTGCACGTGGACGAGCCGAGCAGGCGCGTGGACTGGAGCCAGGGCCACGTGCGGCTGCTCACCGAGGAGCAGCCGTGGCCGGGGACCGGCCGCCCGCGCCGGGCCGGCGTGTCGTCCTTCGGTGTGTCCGGCACTAACGCGCACCTGATCCTGGAAGCCGCCCCCGCCGCCGAGGACGCCCCCGCCGCCGGGAAGACCCCGGACACCGGTGTCCGCGTCGCCGACGGCGCCCTCCTGTGGGTGCTCTCGGGCCGGTCCGCCGACGCCGTGGCCGCACAGGCGGCCCGGCTGCTGGAGCGGGTGGAGCGGGACGCCGGGCCGGGCGCCGCCGACGTGGCGTACTCGCTGCTGCGGACCCGCTCCCTGTTCGACCACCGCGCCGTGGTCGTCGGCGCCGACCGCGGCGAGCTGACCGAGGGCCTGCGCGCACTGGCCGCCGGGGAGGCGGCCGCCAACGTGGCCGAGGGCGTCGCCGAAGCCGGCCGGCACAAGCCGGTGTTCGTCTTCCCCGGCCAGGGCGCCCAGTGGGTCGGCATGGCCGGCGAACTGCGGAAGTCCTCGCCGGTGTTCGCCCAGGCGCTCGCCGAGTGCGCCGACGCCCTCGCCGAGTTCGTCGACTGGCCGCTGCTCGACGCCCTGGACGACGAGGACATGCTCGCCCGCGTCGACGTCGTGCAGCCCGCCCTGTGGGCGGTGATGGTGTCGCTGGCCCGCGTCTGGCAGTCCCTGGGAGTCCGCCCCGCCGCCGTGGTGGGCCACTCGCAGGGCGAGATCGCCGCCGCCTGCGTCGCGGGCGCGCTGACCCTCTCCGACGGCGCCCGGGTCGTCGCCCTGCGCAGCCGGGCCATCGCCGAGGAACTGGCCGGCGACGGCGGCATGGTCGCCGTACCGCTGCCGGTGGCGCAGGCACAGGAGCTCCTCGGCCGCTGGGGCGACGAGCTGTCGGTCGCCGCGATCAACGGCCCCGCCTCCGTCGTCGTCTCCGGCGTCCCGGCCGCGCTCGACGGACTCCTCGCCCACTGCGAGAGCGCCGGGGTACGGGCCCGGCGGATCCCCGTGGACTACGCCTCGCACTCGGCCGCGGTCGAGCGCATCGAACAGCGGCTCGCCGAGGACCTCGCCCCCGTCAGGCCCGTATCGGGCTCGGTGCCGATGTACTCGACGGTGACCGCCGAACTGATCGACACCGCGGGGCTCGACGCCGCCTACTGGTACCGCAACCTGCGGCGGACCGTCCTCTTCGAGGACGCCAACCGCGCGCTGGCCGAGGCCGGACACTCGGTGTTCGTCGAGATCAGCCCGCACCCGGTGCTGACGGTTCCGGTGCAGGACACCCTCGGCGACGGGGCCGTGGTCACCGGCACGCTGCGCCGCAACGAGGGCGGCACGTCCCGCCTGCTGCTCTCCGCCGCCCACCTGTTCGCGCACGGGGTGCCGGTCTCCTGGGACGGCCTGTTCGCCGGCTCCACGCCCACCGCGGTGGACCTGCCGACGTACGCGTTCCAGCGGCGCCGCTACTGGCCCGAGGGCGGCACGGCTGCGGCCGACGTCACGGCCGCCGGTCTGGAAGAGGTACGTCACCCGCTGCTGGGCGCGGTGCTGTCCTCGGCCGAGGGCGGCGGTGTGGTGTTCACCTCGCGGCTGTCGGTCGGGACCCAGCCGTGGCTGGCCGACCACGCCGTGCGGGGCGTGGTGCTCTTCCCCGGCACCGGCTTCGTGGAGCTGGTGGTCCACGCCGCCGACGTGGTGGGGTGCGGCCGGGTCACCGAGCTGATCGTGGAGGCGCCGCTGGTGCTCCCCGAGCGCGGCGGCGTCCAGATCCAGATCGTCATGGGCGCCCTGGCGGACGGGCACCGCCCGGTCACCGTGTACGCGCGCCCCGACGGCGGCGGCGACCGGCCCTGGCTCCGGCACGCCGCCGGTGTCGTGGAGGGCACGACGACGGTGGAGCCCACCGGGTTCGACGCGCTGGCCGGGGTGTGGCCGCCGGCGGGCGCCGAGGCGCTGGAGAGCGGCGACGTGTACCGGCGGACCGCGGACGGCGGCTTCGCGTACGGCCCGGCGTTCCAGGGCCTGACCCGCGCCTGGCGCCGGGACGGCCGGGTCTTCGCGGAGGTG
This sequence comes from Streptomyces sp. NPDC020192, assembly GCF_044388685.1. NCBI lineage: Bacteria > Bacillati > Actinomycetota > Actinomycetes > Kitasatosporales > Streptomycetaceae > Streptomyces > Streptomyces sp. NPDC020192. The sequence continues at coordinate 6,241 of NZ_JBIRXG010000080.1, forward strand.
GACCTGCCGGAGCAGCAGTGGGGCCGCGCCGGGGCGTTCGGCATCCACCCCGCGCTGCTCGACTCGGTCCTGCACGCCTCGCTCTTCGCGGACCTGGCACCCGCCGAGTTCGGCCGGCTGCCGTTCAGCTTCGAGGACGTGGTGCTGCACGCCTCCGGCGCCACCAGGGTGCGGGCCTGCCTGACGCCCACCGGCCCGGACACGCTGTCGGTGCTGGTGGCCGACCCGGCGGGTGGCGCGGTGCTGTCGGTGGGGTCGCTGGTGATGCGCCCGCTGACGCCGCAGACACTGACCGCCGCCGCCGACCGCCAGGACGAGACCGTCCTGGCCGTGGAGTGGACCGGGCTGCCCGCGGAGACCCGGGAGACCGGCGGTCTCGACACGGTGCTCGGCCCCGTCGTGGCGGGCCCGGACGCCCGGGTGCCGTGGCTGCCGGGCGTACCGGTCCACCAGGACCTGGCCGACGTGCGGCCCGAGGCCGGCTGGCCCGTGGTGCTGGCCGTGACGGCCCAGGAAGGACCGGTCGTGGAGGCGGCCCACCGGTGCGGCCGGTGGATCCTGGAGCAGGTGCAGACCTGGCTGGGGGACGCGCGGTTCGCCGGCTCCGAACTGCTGGTGCTGACCCGCGGCGCCGTCGGCGCCCGGTCCGGCGAAGACGTGGCCGACCTGGCCGCCGCCACGGCCTGGGGCCTGGTGCGCTCGGCGCAGGCGGAGAACCCCGGCCGGATCACGCTGGTCGACGCCGACCCCGCCGCCGACGTGGCGGCGGGCCCGCTCGCCGCGGCACTCGCCGCCGGCGAGACCCAGGTGGCCATCCGGGACGGCAAGCCGCACGCCGCCCGGCTGTCGCGGGCGGACACCGGTCTGGCCGTACCGCGGGCCGGCGCCTGGCACCTGGACTCGACGGCCAAGGGCACCCTGGAGAACCTGCGCCTGGTGCCGTTCCCGGACGCCGAGCGTCCGCTGGAGAGCGGCGAGATCCGCATCGAGGTGCGCGCGGCGGGCCTGAACTTCCGCGACGTCCTCAACGCCCTGGGCATGTACCCCGACCCGGACGAGCCGCTCGGCAGCGAGGTCGCGGGTGTGGTCACCGAGGTCGGCGCCGACGTGCCGGACCTCCGGGCCGGCGACCGGGTCATGGGCATCACCAACGGCGGCTTCGGCTCGGCCGTGGTGGTCGACCGGCGGCTGGTGGCGCCGATCCCGGCGGGCTGGTCGTTCGCGACGGCCGCCTCGGTGCCGACCGTGTTCCTGACCGCGTACTACGCGCTCGTGGACCTGGCCGGACTGCGGGCGGGCGAACGGGTCCTGGTGCACGCCGGTGCCGGTGGCGTGGGCATGGCCGCGCTCCAGATCGCCAGGCACCTGGGCGCCGAGGTCTACACGACGGCGAGCGATGGCAAGCGCGACCTGCTGCGGGCGCGGGGCATCGACGACGCGCACCTGGCGTCGTCCCGCACGCTGGACTTCGAGGACGCGTTCCGGCGCGCCACCGAGGGCCGCGGCGTGGACGTGGTGCTCAACTCGCTCACCGGTGACTTCATCGACGCCTCC
>NZ_JBIRXG010000081.1:0-7138 GCF_044388685.1 Streptomyces sp. NPDC020192
GGGCCCTCAGCCTGCCCCACCCACGAAAAACCCCACCCCACAGATACAACGTCCCCGTCAGCAAGCTGACGGGGACTCATGAAGGATCGAGGTTAAGGCGGCTTCTGCCAGGCGGAAGGGCTTCCGTGCAGAGCCTTTTCTCTCATCCTGTGGGACGGGACGGGACCGTCAGTTCCCGAAGGAAGAGCTCGGACCGCTGGTCGGCCTCCAATGATGAATCGCGGCGAAGAATTCCCTGCAGGACCGTCTGTAAGTGCGTGGACGGTTCTATTCCTAATTCGTTCCGCAGGTTCTGTTGAAGTTTTCGGAAAGTCTCGATTGCCTGTCCAGGCCGACCCGAGCGGTACAACGAGATCATCAGAAGGGAATGCATATTCTCGTGCAGTGGATGCTGGACGACCAACCCGGACAGTTCCCCTATGAGCTCGTGATGCCGGCCCAGGCGCAGGTCGGCCTCGATGCGCTGCTCGATGGCGCACATGTGCTGTTCTTCGAGGGATGTGCGGTGGGCCAGCAGATGTGGACCGACCCGCACGTCCGCCAGAGCTGGACCACGCCAGAAAGCGAGCGCCTTGTGCAGCACTGCCGAGGCCCGGCTGCTGTCGCCCGCGACCAGCGCGTTGCGGCCGATGTCGGCATACCGGGTGAAAAGCCTGGCGTCGTGGTTGCCTGTATAGGACGCCAGCCGGTATCCCCAGCCGGTGTACGTCAGCACATCGTGGGTGACTTCCGCGCTGCTGACCTGTAGGCTCTCCGCCAGTAGCCGTCTCAGGAGCACGATGTAGGTCTGCACCGTCGTGACCACGCTGGTCGGTGGGCTGCTCTCCCATAGTTCGTCCACCATGAGGTCGACCGAGACGACCTGGTCGGCCCGAGCCGCCAATAGCGCCAGTAGTCGCCGGGGTTTGGGTGCGCTGGGCACTGCATCCCGGCCATGGGCGCCGACGACCAGAGGCCCGAGAATCCCGATGTCCATTGCTTCCCCCACTAGAAGTCGCGTGTGAATGGGAGTGGATTCGAGCACATTGGTGCATGTGGACGTGAATTTGAAAAACTTTCGGTCACGGTGATCATATGATGATTGACGCGGCAAGTGTCAAGCGTGACCGAGAAGCGCCCCTTCGGTTGTCTTTCCGTCTTCTTGACCTCCTTTCGACTTCTCCTCTGTTGACGATCTACCCGGCAGTGGCCCCGGCTGTCCGGTCGGTGCGGTGTTGCGGCCTTTTCGGTCATTGTCGGGCGGGGAAGTGACGGCGGGTGCCCGATCCGTGACAGGACCAAACTGTGATGCCTGCGACCGGCATCATAGGCGCATTCGAAGGTCATCTTCCTGTAACTGCGTTCACCTAATTATTTGGCGGCGGTATTGGGTGGTCGGCGAGGCCGGCCGGTGCATGGCCGGACGCCCTCGTCGTTTCCGCCGGGCCGGGATCCGTCAGGGCAGGGTGACCACCATGGCGGCATGCGCCAGACCGGCTCCCGAAACCGCGAGCAGGGCCAGGCCGCCGCCGTCCACGGCACCTTCGGCCAGCATGCGTTCCATCGCCAGCGGAATGGAAGCGGCCGAGGTGTTGCCGGTGTCCGTCACATCCCGGGCCATGGCCACGTGCGGTGGCAGCCCGAGGGCTGTTGCGGACGCTTCGACGATGCGCAGATTGGTCTGGTGCGGGATGAACGCGGCCAGCTCCGACAACTCGGTCCCGGCTGCGGCGAGCGCCCGCCGGCCGCCTCCGGGACGGTCCCGATCGCCCACCGGTAGACGCTGGGGCCGTTCATCCGCAGGGTCGGCCAGGTGGACCCCTCGTCGCCCAATTCCAGTCACGAGCCGGAGTGCGCGATGACGTCCTTGTGCTCGCCCTCCGCGCCCCAGACCACCGGCCCGATCCCGGGGGTGTCGGCCGGGCCGATCACCACGGCACCGGCGCCGTCGCCGAACAGGAACGCCGTGCCCCGGTCCCGGGGGTCGACGATGTCGCTCATCTTCTCCGAGCCGACCACCACGACATACCTGTCGGCCCCGGACCTGACCAGTGAGTCGGCCAGCGCCAGCGCATGGCAGAAACCGGCACGGGCCGCGCTCACATCGACTGCTCCGGCGGACCGGGCGCGCATCAGATGGGCTGCCTCCGGCGCGGCGGCGGGGGACTGTTCCAGATGGGACATGGTCGCCAGCAGGACCATGTCGACCGCCTCAGCGGCCACCCCGGCCTGGGCAAGTGCTGTGAGCGAGGCGGCGACCGCCATGCTGACCACGGTCTCGTCCGGGGCGCCGAAGCGCCGCGTCGCGATCCCGGAACGCCGGCGGATCCACTCGTCGCTGGAGTCGATCAACTCGGCCGATCTCGTCGTTGTGCACCACCCGGCTCGGCCGGTAGGCGCCCACCCCGATGATCCGGGAGCCGGCCACCGCGGCGGTCGTACTGAGCCGGCCCGTCATCACGCCTCCCGCACCGGGGCCGGGCGGAACTCGCCCGCCAGATAGCGGCGGCGGGCCTCGCGGCGCTGCACCTTGCCGCTGGAGGTCTTCGGCAGCGCTCCACGGCGAACGAGCACGATCTCCTCCATCCGCAGGCGCTGCCCGTCCTGGACGGCATCGCGCACCCGATCCCGCAGCGCGTCACCGCCGCCGTTGCGCAACACCCGGCCGTCGGCCTCGACCAGCAGGACCACGAGCTCCGTGTGCCCGTCGTCCACGGCGAAGGCCGCGGCACAGTTCGGGTGCGGCGCCGGGTCCGCCGACTCCGCCGACAGTTCGATGTCCTGCGGGTAGTAGTTACGGCCCTGGTGGATGACCACATCCTTCAGCCGGCCTGTCACGAAGACCTCGCCGCCGTGCAGGAAGCCCAGGTCACCGGTCCGCAGCCAGGTGCCGTGCCGCTCCTGCCCGACGATCCGGGCACCGAAGACCTCCGCGCTGTCCGTCGGCCGCCGTGGTAACCACGGGCGACGCAGGGGCCGTTGATCCAGATCTCGCCGACCCGGTCGGCCGGCTGGGCGGTGCCCGTGGCGGGATCCGCGACGGACACGTGCGAACTGCCCACGGTCACCCCGCACCCCACCACCGCCACGCCGCCCGGCTCCGACCCGGCCAGCGGGACCACCCGACCCTCCTGCAGCGCCTCGGCGTCGAGGCACAGCAGAGTGGGTTCACGATCCTCCGGGCCGCCGCTGAGCTTCAGGGTGTTCTCGGCCAGGCCGTAGCCCGGGCACATGGCCTGTGGGCGGAAACCCGCCGGCGCGTACGCCTGGGTGAAGGCGCGCACCGTCGCCCAGCGCACCGGCTCAGCCCCATTGACCGCGACCCGCCAGGACGAGAGATCCAGCCCGGGCGAGAGGCCGGCGTCCAAGGCCGAGCGTACGCACCGCTCGTACGCGAAACTGGGCGCGGCGGCGTGGGTGCCACGGAACCAGGAGATCGCCTCCAGCCAGCGCGCGGGACGACGGATGAATGCCTGCGGGGCCATCAGGTAGGCGGGGATGCCCGACCACAGCGGCATCACCACGCCGAACATCAGGCCCATGTCGTGGAAGAGCGGCAGCCAGTTGACCACCGTTCCGTCGGAGCGGACGGGCCACAGCTCGACCGTCTCTGCCACACTGCTGCGGAAGTTGGCGTGGGTGACCTCGACGCCCTTCGGGTCCCCGGTGGAGCCGGAGGTGTATTGCAACAGCGCGATGCCGTCCGGACCGGGCGCAGTCCAGGCCCAGTCGCCGGCTGAGAAGTCCCGCATCGACTCGGTGCCGAGCAGGGTCAGCCCGGCCAGCTCCGGCAGGCCGCCGAAGCTCTCCTCCAACTCCCGCTTGACAGCGGACGTGGTGAGCATCGTCGACGTACCGGCGTCGTCGGCGATACGGCGCACCCGCTGCATACCGCTGCGCCTGGTCGGCACCTGCACGGGCGCACCCGCGATCCCGGCATACATACAGGCCAGCAGCGTCGAGACGAACTCCAGGCCCGACGGATACAGCAGGACGGCGGCGCCGCCGCCCAGACCGCCGCGCTGAGGGAGGCCGCGCGCCCGGGCGGCGGAGCCGAGCTGACGGTAGGTCAGCATCTCCTCGGGTGCCTCGCCGTCGCGCAGGAAGACGTACGCGACGGTGTCGGGTTGTCTCTCGCCGCGCAGCCGCAAGCTCTCCTGGAGGGTGGCAGCCACCTGGGCCAGTGATTCGAAAGCGATGGCGGTCATGGTTGGGCACACCTCGTTTCGCGGTCCGTTACGGCGTTGACCTGAGCGGGTTGAGCCACTGCTCGCCCAGCCGGGCGCGTAGCTGGTGGTCGGTGACGCCGAGACCGGGTTCGGGTGCCATGCAGAGCACGCCGACCTTGCCCGTGTGGGAGTTGGTCTGCACGAGCCGGGTCGCCTCGGTCGCCTCGGCGAGCGGGTACACCGTGGACAGCACCGGGGCCAGCTTGCCCAGCCGGCTCAGCCGCATCGTCTCGGTGGCTTCGCCGACGTTCATGCCGTGGCTGCCGACCACGCGCTTCAGGTTCATCCAGAAATAGCGGTCGTCGAAGCTGTGCTCGAATCCCGAGCTCGAACCGCAGGTGACGATGGCCCCGCCGCGGCGGGCCACGATCACGGAGAGACCGAAGGTCGCCTTGCCGACGTAGTCGAAGACGATGTGCGGATCCTCACCCACCGCCTGCCGGATCGCCCGGCCGAGCCGCTTGGCGAGCTTCACCGTCGGCGGGCCCGGCTCCGGCTGGACCCCGATGCCCATCTCCTGACGGTTGAGATCATGACGTCGCAGCCGAGCTTGCGGACCAGGTCCGCTCCTCCGAGCTGACGACTCCCACAGGGATGCCCCCGCCGTTCTGCCCCATCTGGACGGCGAACGAGCCGAGCCCGCCCGACGCTCCCCAGATCAGCACGACGCCCTGCTTCGTCCGGGCACCCTTGTCACTGATCAGCATCCGGTACGCGGTGCTGCCGCACAGCGGGATACAGGCGGCTTCTTCCCAGGTCAGGTGAGCAGGTTTGGGCATCAACTGGCCGGAGCGGACCACGGTGTACTGGGCCAGACCGCCGAAGTTGGTCTCATAACCCCAGGCCCGCATGTCGGACAGCATGCTGTCCGCGTGCGTCAACGCGTCCTCGGCGTCCGCCGCCACGGGACAGGCAGCGACATGGTCGCCCACCGACCACCGGCGCACGGCGGAACCGGTCCGCACGACGATCCCCGTCGCGTCCGAGCCGAGTACATCGAACGGCTGGTCGTGCCGGGCGTCCCAGCGGCCCGCCTTGGCCATCTGCTTCAGCGCGTCGAACGTGGAGACGGGCTCGAACATCGCGGACCACACGGTGTTGTAGTTGATCGAGCTGGCCATGACCGCCAGCAGCACCTCGTCGGGTGCCAGTTCCGGCATCGCGACCCGGCCCACCCGCAACGACTTGCGTACGTCCTTGTCGGTGGCACCCACGAAAACGTCGACGTCCTCCTGCCGCAGATGGGCGGCCAGGAAAGCGTCCGGTACCGGAATACGACTCAATTCGTCCGGATCGGCGCCCCGGAGAACAGTCTCGGTCAATGCTTCCGTGTCACCTGGGCAGTTTCGTTTGGATCGGTCGGTCGTTGGCCCGGTTGTGCCGTTGACCGACGCGCAGTGGGCGCGGATCGAGCCGATACTCCCGGACCGGACACCAAAGCGGGGTGGCCGCTGGCGGGACCATCGCGAGGTGATCGACGCGATCGCCTACACGTTCCAGACCGGCACGCAGTGGGTCCACCCGCCGGAGAAGTACGGCAACTGGCGAGGCGTCTACAACCGGCTGCGGATGTGGGCCGTGGACGGCACCTGGGAGCGGGTGTTCACCGCTCTGGTGGCCCAGGCCGATGCGGACGAGGACCTCGGCTGGGCCGTCTTGGTCGACTCCACGATCGTGCGGGCCCACCAGCACGCGGCCGGGGCCCGCAAAAAGGGGCCCCGGCCAGCGAACCGGCCGACCACGCCATCGGCCGGTCCCGCGGCGGACTGACCACGAAGATCCACCTCGCCGCAGATGCCCGCTGCCGGCCCCTCGCGTTCGTCCTCACCGCCGGACAGGTCGGCGACGCACCCGCCGTCACCGACGACATGGCCCACCTGCGCGTTCCCCGCCGGCGAGGACGAGCCCGCACCAGGCCGGAGTTGGTCCTGGCCGACAAGGCGTACTCCTCCCGCGCGATCCGCGAGCACCTGCGCAGGCGCGGCATCCGGGCAGTGATCCCTGTCCCGGCGGACCAGTGCAGCCACCGGCTTCGTCGGGGCAGCCGAGGCGGCAGGCCGCCGGCCTTCGATCGCGAGACCTACAAGCAGCGCAACACCGTCGAGCGGTGCATCAACCGCCTGAAACAGTGGCGAGGCATCGCCACCCGCTACGAGAAGACCGCCACCATCTACCTGGCCGGACTTCACATCGCGGGCATCTCTCTCTGGTCCGCCCGGTGATCCGAACGAAACTGCCTAGCCTCACTTCGGACCGAATGAAATTCTCGGCCTGCGGAATGCCGACGCTACGGGAGGAAGATGCCCGTCGACACCCCTATGCCGACCCCTTAAATGCTCCAGGAGTCGGCAAGGGAATGTCGGTGTCGTCGTTGTCCCACGGCGGCTGGTCCATGAGACGGAGATAGAGTTGCGCCGCGCCGCCGTCGACCATGTTCAACATCGCGACTACGAGCCAGAGGAATGCGATGCCGGTGGATTGCCGGGCGGCACGCCGTGACCTCGTCGGGTGATCGCGGTCGGCGCGGGAAAGCAGCGCGTCGGCCATGTGGACCAGCGCTACCGCCACCGAACAGGCCACCCCGGCGACGGCGGCGGTCAACGCGCCGGCCGCCGCCAGGACGGACCCCGTGGGCCCGCGGCGCTTCTCCATTGGGGGGCCGGTCCACAACGATGACATGATCCGGGCTCCTTGCGACGATGATGCCCGATTCTGACGGGCTTGCCGTGCCGGTCGGAACCCCTAATACAGGGCGCCCGGCCCACCCCTAGCCTCGGGCTTTCGCGAGTGAGGTTGTCCGGGTCTTGATCAAATAAGTGGAGAGTGCTGCTGACCTGGGGTGGTCTTGCAGGCCGGGTCGGTGCTGCTGGTCGGGACGGTCCGCAAGTGCGGTCTGGAGGCCGCGATATCGGCGGTGCTGAAGCCGTGGC
>NZ_JBIRXG010000082.1:0-6891 GCF_044388685.1 Streptomyces sp. NPDC020192
TGGTCCCACTGGCGCAGACACCACCAAGCCATCGCCCGCCGCTGCCACTACCGAAGAAGAACCAGCTCAGGACACGATTTCTGACTGGAGTACTAGGACGACACCGCCGGATCCGCCTTCTTCAGCACCACGGTCCGAAGCCCTGCCGAAGCTTCAGTCGCGCCTCGACCACCCATGACCTGAAGGACGTTCCCCTGACCGCACCACACCCGTCCGCTGCGGCACGCCATTACCGGCAGGGAAACCTGCGCCGGAAGATCGACGAAGAGCTCGACCGCCTCTACCCGGGGCATACCACGCTCACCACCGACGACCTTCATGGCGTGGACGAGTTCCACACCGGCGGCCATGCGGCGACGCGAGAGCTGGCTGGACACCTGGAGCTGAGAGCGGGCCTACGTGTCCTTGACGTGGGAAGCGGCCTGGGTGGCCCGGCCCGCCATCTGGCCCAGCACGCGGGCGCCGACGTCACCGGCGTGGACCTCACCGAGGAGTACGTCGACGTCGCGCGCTGGCTCACGGACCGTGTGGGCCTCACGGGCCAGGCTCGGTTCCAGCAGGGTGACGTGACCACACTGCCCTTCCCCCGGGCGAGCTTCGACCGGGCGTGGATGCTGCACGTGGGCATGAACATCGAGGACAAAGCCCGCCTGTTCACCGAGATCAGCCGCGTCCTGACCGATGAGGGCCTCTTCATCGTGTACGACGTCATGCTCCTCGGCGATCCCGCCCTCGTCCGCAGCGCCGGCGCGGCGATCCGCGCCGACTGCCGAGCCTGGTTCGCCCAGGCCGAGGAGCATGTACGCCGTCGGCGCGGCGACGTCCTGATCGAGGCCGCCCCCGGCAGCGTGCAGGAGTTCCTCGACAGCGCCCTGCCGTACGCGGCCGACGGCTACCCGGTCGAACTCGTCGTCCTGGCCGTACGCGAAGCCGACAGCCGGCTCGCCACCGCCCTGCGCTACGCCCGGGCCCTGCAGATCGGCGGCACCGGCCGGTTCACCAGCCGCTCCGGGCACGACACCTGCTTTAACGCACTCGCCGACATCGTCGCCGCCGCCGAACGCCACCCGCAGATCGCGGCCATCACCGTAATCCGCAAGGACGGGCAAGCCCTGCTCCGCCACGAATCCACCAGCCCCGGCCAGGCATCGTGGGCACTGGCCGCGGAACGGCTCCGCCCGTACACCGAGCAGGAGGCCATCGCGTTCCTCCGCCTCCACCAGGCGCTGCGACGGGCGCTGCCCAGGCACCGGGCCGAGCTGGACGAAATCGCCGCGCTCGCCCGGCCCCTGATGCCGCCCGGAGTGCAGCCGGCCCGGATCGACCGGCCGCACCCGCCCGTCTGGCCCCTGCCCATACCGCGCGACGCGGCAGTGAACGGACGCGGCGGCATCGGGTACGGGATCGGCGACAACGGTGTCCTGATCACCTACAACGGGGTACTGCTCGATACGGACGTGCTCTACGAGGCCGCGCGGCGGGTGCACACTGCGATCCGGTCCGTCTTGGATCCGATCGCCGCGCAGGATCCCCATGGCCATGAGCCCGCTATCGACCTGCTCGCAGTTCACTGAGCTTCGATGGGGCGCCATACGCGAGGCCGTGATCCGACCGAGGACTAAGTGGTCTGGGAGATCACGCACACAGCGTGTTGGAACGGCGCGCGGGCTCAGCCCGGCGAACGGGGCTGTCCAGAACGGCTCGGACGCCGTGATCACCAGCCACAGCGAGAGCATCTCACTGTGACCCAATAGTTACGAACTGACCCTTAGTTGCCCTTAGTTGATGATTTCGGCGCGGTCATCCAGACGGATTGCGGCCAGCCGGTCTCGCCACATCTGGAGAGCTTCGGGTGTCTGTCGCGTCCAGTCGGTGACCTCGCCAACAATCCGGAGCGGTTCCCTGCTGCGATAGGAGCGAGTGGGATTGCCCGGGAACTTCTTGTCGGTGACGTTTGGATCGTTCTCGAACTCCCCGGTCGGTTCGACGACATACACCCGTGGGGCCCCGTCACCGGCGGCGAGTTCGGCCGCGAGTCCCGCGCCGTCGCGCAACGCAGTGAAGTAGATATGGTTCATCACGATTTCGGGCCGGTAGTTGGAACGGAAACCGGCAGTGAGGTGATCCCCGACCCGCAGCTCGGCCTTCGTGCCGTGAAAGAACGGCCCCTCGTCCAACACCTCGTCCATCGACACAGGTTACGGCACCTGCCTGTCCGCCCCGAGCCGTCTGCCGAGTGAAGAGCCCCGGACAGGAGCGTAGGAACCACTGTGCCGTTGCCAAAGGCCCCGCTGCGTGCGAGCACCCGCCGCGTCACAGGGCGGCGCGCCGCAGGTACCGAGGGTCCGCCGCGGTGCCGGCGTCCGCGCGGGGCTGGCACGAGCCCGCAGATCTTCCAGGTCGGGGAGACTGACGCCAGGGAGGGCGCGTCCTGCATGGCTCCCGGAGCGGCCGCGGGAACCGAGGGTCCGCCGCAATATCGGCGATGGTGCCGGGCTGGTGCCGAGCACGCCACGAGATCGCGGGCACAGGCACCGCGCTGCCCCGGCAATCGCCGGGTGGTGTCTCCACCGGGCACGGCCCGGTCCTCGCTCTCGAGGACGTGATCGACGTCAAGGTCCAGGCCCTGGTCGAGCGTGGCGCGGTTCGCGATCTCATCTGTGTCCACGCCGCGTAGGTGGTGTTCAGCGCTGGCTGAGGCTCCAGCGCGGGCCCTGCGGGCTGTCCTCGACGGCGAGGCCGGACTGGGCGACCCGGAGCGTGTGCTGGATTCAGTCGAGCGGGATGTCGTGTCCGGGGCCGCGCTCGGATTCGGGGCGTGGGCCGAAGTAGCGGCGGTCGGCCTCGTTGATGGGCAGGTCGTTGATGCTGGCCTCGCGGCGGCGCATCAGGCCGTTGTCGGCGAACTCCCACAGTTCGTTGCCGTATGAGCGGAACCACTGTCCTTCGGCGCTGTGCGACTCGTACTGGAAGCGGACGGTCATGCGGTTTCCGCGGAAGCCCCACAGGCTCTTGCGCAGGACGTAGTCGAGTTCGCGCTCCCACTTGGCGGTGAGGAACTCGACGATCTTGTCGCGGCCGGCGAGGACCACATCCCGGTTACGCCAGGCGGAGTCCTCGGTGTAGGCGAGGGCGACCTGATGCGGGTCGCGGGTGTTCCAGGCGTCCTCGGCAGCCTGGACCTTGGCCAGGGCGCTGTCGAGGTCGAACGGAGGGAAGGGCGGGCGCGCGTCGGTCATGGCAGAGCTGTCCTTCATTGTGCGGAGGGTCGGTCGGTCAGCGGCGGGTTGTCGGGAGCTGCGGCGACGGTATCGGCCTGCAATGGCAGGAGACGGCCGGCCACCAGGTGCTGGGGGAGGAAGTGGACGCGGCGGCCGGTGCGGTCGTCGTCGCCGGGGATGCCGGTGCGGGTCCATTCCAGGGCGGCCCGGCCGGACAGGTGGAGCGTGCGTCCGGTGGCGAAGTCGCAGAAGAGCAGAGCGGCCGTCGGGTCGACGTTGAGGTTGCCGAGGGTGTTGAACATGTTGTTGCCCCAGTAGTCGGGCCACCACAGCCGCCCGTCCTCGACCCGGACGAATCCCGGGGGCCCGCCGCGGTGCGAGGCGTCGTTGCCGCGGGTGAGGTGGGTGGTGCCGATCAGGAAGGTGTCGGACCGGCCGATCAGGTCGGCGTCGTCCGGTGTGAGGATGCTTCCGCGCCGCACCGGCTCGACGCCGGGGGCCGTGACGGGCGCTGCGTGAAGGTGTCGACTCTGGATGTACTGGGGGCAGTTGCCGTACGCCTGCTCCACGTCGATGCGCAGCCCGTCACGGTCGGCGGCAGACAGGGTGCCGTTGACCCGCAGGCGTCTGCGGGTGGCGAATTCGACCACAATCAGCGCGACCGGCTGGTGGACCGCCAGGTACAGGAGCGGGTCGCCCTCGGCGGGCAAGGTTCGCACATCGAGTGCGGTCGGCGAGGCGATCTGGAGGAACCCAGGCGGGCCGGTGAGCGGGGAGATCCACAGCCCGCCGTCGGCGTCGCGGGCGGTGATCGCCGCGAAACTCCTCTCCGCCAGGAACCGGCTCACGCCTCCGCGTAGCTGGGCGGGGGCCAGCATGCCCGTGAGCCGGGCCGCATCCTGGGCCACGCCCGCCTGGCGCTGCACGGCCAGCTCCCCCTCGTGGAAGCCGGCAGGGGCGTTGCGTACCGGGTTCGTCATGGTTCTTCCTTCCACAGCTGCCGGCGATGCGCTGTCGGCGGGTGGGCGAGGGTGTGGCCGCCGGCCTGACCCCTGGTCGGGGGTGGTGGGGCCGGGCCGGCGGGGCGGGCGCGGGTCAGACCGCGGTGCGCGGGGTGACCACGGGCCAGTCGTTGTCGACCTTGGCGAGGATGTTGAAGTAGTTGGTCAGGACGTTCAGGGCCAGGTGGCCGACGACCTCGCCGATCTCGTCGTCGGTGGCGCCTGCGTCCCGCGCGGCCTGCAGGGCGGCGTCGTCGACCTGGCCGTGGCCGCGGGCGATGGCGCCGGAGAGGGTCAGCAGCGCCTGAGTGTGCGGGTCGGTCGCCTTGGCGTCGCGGGCCGCCTCCAGCTCGACGGCGTCGATCTTGGCGACGTTCGCACCAATGTAGGTGTGCGCCGACAGGCAGTACTCGCAGCCGTTGTACTCGGCCGTGGCCAGCGCGAGCCGCTCGCGGACCGGGGCGGGCAGCACGCCGCCGGAGAGGGCGCCATTCAGGGCCATGTAGCCCTTGAGCAGTGCGGGGCTGTTGGCCATCACCTTGGTCATGTTCGGCGTCAGGCCGAGGGTCTTCTGCACGTCGGCCAGCAGCTCGGCGGCCTTGCCGGTAGCGGTGGCGGGCTCGACAGGGGCGAAACCGGTCATGAGAGCAGCACTCCTTCGATCTCCGGTCCTGACGCTTGGATGTGCCAGTAACCGTTAGAACCACCATGGCACCGGCCGTGTGCCTTGTCAACGGATAGAGTGGACCGTAACCGTCAGAAGTGCGGTAGCCTCGATGGCATGGACACGAACGCACCGCTGCTGGGCGAGCCGCTGCCCGTGGAGCTGATGAACACGATCTGGGCCGACCGGGACGGCGTGCACGATGCACTGTGCGACCCCGACGGCACCCGGACATGGCTGCACGCCGTCGCCGGCCGGATGGATCTGATGGCTCCGGGCGATCTCGACGCTCTCACCACGTCTGACCTCGACCGCCTCGGTGGACGGCTGATCGGCCTGCGTGACGCGCTGCGTCGGCTCGCCGCCGAGGCCACCGAGGACCCCCGCCCGGCAGCCGTGTCCGACACCCGCGAACTCGACGAAGCCGTGGCCGTGCTCAACGAGGCCGCCGGCGAGACCCCGCACTGGTCAGTGCTGTCGTGGACACCCGGCCAGGAGCCCTCACGTCACGCCCGCAGCAGCGGGCAGGCAGCTTCCGCCGCCGTCTCCGCCATCGCCGAGGAATCCATCACGCTCTTCAGTCAGGCCGCCCGCCACCAGCTGCGCGCCTGCCTGGCACCGGGGTGCGTTCTCTACTTCCTAAAGAATCACCCCCGCCGGGAGTGGTGCTCCGCAGGCTGCGGCAATCGCGCCCGCTCCGCCCGCCACTACCAGCGCCACCGCCAGACCACCGTCTGACGCTCGCGCAGCCTGCCTCACCGCCCCCGCCAGGACCAGCACTGGCCTCGACCTGGACAGGGAGTCCGCATGACGCGTCAGAACACAACCGCCTACGGTCACCTGGCCGCAGACCCTGTCCTTAACCGGCTAATCGAACGCGTCGGCCAGCCCGATCCGTTCGACTGGGCCGAGCGCGACTTCCCCTCCTCGACCAACTTCGAGGCCATGGCCCTGCACATCGTCGGCCAGCAGATCTCCATCGCCGCGGCGCTGACCATCTTCGCCCGCATCACCACCGCCGCGGGCAGCAGCGTCACCCCCGACACCCTCCTCGCCCTCGCCGATGACGACCTGCGCGCCTGCGGTCTCTCACGTGCCAAGGCCGCCTACCTGCACGACCTCGCTCGGCGTCAGGCCGCCGGAACCATCGATCTTGAGCACATGGACGACGTCGATGACACCAACGCCCTCACAGACCTGACCACGATCCACGGCGTTGGCCTGTGGTCCGCCCAGATGTTCCTCATCCACCAGCTCGAACGCCCCGACATCCTCCCCGCCGGCGACATCGGCATCCGCCGCGCCGTCCAGAGCGCCTGGCACCTCACCGACACCCCGAGCATCGAGGAAACCCGCCGACGCGCAACGGCCTGGGCGCCCCATCGCACCTACGCCTCAGCCCTGCTGTGGGCCTCGCTGCGCGCTCCCACGGGCACACCCCTGCAACCTGCTGAATAGACACGCGCCTGCCGGTAGGCCGGTGTGCCCGACGGGGAGTTGAGTTCCCGGTCCTCGGGTTTGACAAGCCGAGAACCACTGGCCGAAGCGGACGACAGGCGGAAGCCTGGCAAGAGAGGCCGACCGCGGGTTGCTCGGCGAACTGCTCCTTCACCTCGGCATCCGGGTCGATCGTGCTCATGTTCCCGTTCCTCTCACGTCGTTCCCCGAGCGGCGGAAGCCCGGCCTGCGCCGGTGCAACGCATGGCCCAGCGGGCCGAGCGCGGCGGACGGCACAAGGACCCCGAGCGAGAGCCCAGGCCGAGGCGACGGGCGACCTACACTCGCCCGCATGGTGTGCGGCACCTGTTCGCCGCCTACGACCTGGGCAAAGACCAGCTCTACGGCCACATCAAGAAAACCAAGAACCGTTCGAAGTTCCTGGAGTTCTGCCGCTACCTGCGCTCCTTGCACCCTGCCACGGTGCGGATCGCCATCATCTGCGACAACTACTCCCCACACCTGACCACAAAACGCTGCCGGCGGGTCACGACATGGGCAGAGGCAA
>NZ_JBIRXG010000083.1:0-6725 GCF_044388685.1 Streptomyces sp. NPDC020192
CGAACACGCCGTGTCCACCGTCACCGCCGGACCGACCAGACCCAGCGCGTACGACACCCGGCCGGACAGCACGCTCTGCGCACCACCCGTGAGCAACTGCGCCTCCGCGTCCGAGTCCACCAGCGCCGCCGACACGACCTCGGAGTAACCGGACTCGTAGCTGCCGACGAAAACACCCGTCGCGGAACCCGCCAGCGACAACGGGTCGATACCGGCATGCTCCAGCGCCTCCCACGAGCCCTCCAGCAACAACCGCTGCTGCGGGTCCGTCGCCAGCGCCTCACGCGGCGACATCGCGAAGAAGCCCGCGTCGAAGTCCATGGCGCCCTCGACGAAACCACCCGCCAGCCGGCCGGTGGTGTCGGGGCCGTACAGGTGCTCCAGGTCCCAGTCGCGGTCGGTCGGGAAGCCGGAGATCGCGTCGCGCTCCCCGATGACGAGGTCCCACAGTTGCTCGGGGCCGGCGACGCCGCCCGGGAAGCGGCACGCCATGCCGACGATGACCAGCGGGTCGTCGTCGGCCGGAGCGGCCAGGGGGACGATCGTGTCGTCGTCCGCCTCGGTGCCGCCGAGCCGGCCGGCGAGGAAGGCCGCGAGGCGGGCGGGGGTGGGGTAGTCGAACACCATGCTGCTCGGGATGGGCAGGCCGGTGACGGTCTGGAGCCGGTTGCGCAGGTCGACCGCGGTCATCGAGTCGAAGCCGGCCGCCCGGAAGGGCACGGTGGGGTCGACGTCGTCACCGTTGCGGTGGCCGAGCAGCGCGGCGGCGTGGTCGCGGACCACCGAGAGCAGGTAGCTGTCGCGCTCCTTGGCGGACAGCGGGGCCAGCGCGCGCGGGAACGCGTCGTCCTCGTCCGCGGACGCCGGCACCGCGACCGGCTCGGCCTCCAGCAGCCGGGCGGGGCCCTGGCCGAGGCCGAGGACGGAGTACCGGTCGCGCTGGAAGGCGTACGTGGGCAGCTTGACCCGGCGCGGCCGCCGGCCCTCGAAGAGCGACGTCCATGCCACCCGAACGCCCTGCACATGGGCCTGCGCGACCGAGGTCAGGAACCGGTCGAGCCCGCCCTCGTCACGGCGCAGGCTGCCGGTGACGACGGCCTCCCGGCCGTCCACGCCGTCCGCGCCGTCGAGGCTGTCCAGCGTGTCCTGGACCGGGACGGTGAGCACCGG
Source organism: Streptomyces sp. NPDC020192 (assembly GCF_044388685.1). Classification (NCBI taxonomy): domain Bacteria; kingdom Bacillati; phylum Actinomycetota; class Actinomycetes; order Kitasatosporales; family Streptomycetaceae; genus Streptomyces; species Streptomyces sp. NPDC020192. The sequence continues at coordinate 1,171 of NZ_JBIRXG010000083.1, forward strand.
GTGCGGGCTGACCTCGACGAAGACCGATATCCCGGCGGCGGCGAGCGCGCGGGTGGCGGTCTCGAACCGCACCGTCTGCCGGAGGTTGCGGTACCAGTACCCCGCGTCGAGGTCCGTGGTGTCCACGGGAGCGCCCGTCACCGACGAGTACATCGGCACGGTGCCCGGCCGCGGCCGGAGCGGCTCCAGGTCGGCGAGGAGCCGGCTCTCGATCTCCTCCACGGCCGCGGAGTGCGACGCGTAGTCCACGGAGACGGGGCGCACCCGGATCCCGGAGTCCGCGTACCGCGCGGTGAGTTCCTCGATGGCCGCGGACTCGCCGGACACCACCACCGAGCCCGGTCCGTTGACCGCCGCGATGGACAGACGGCCGTCCCAGGGGGCGATCAGGTCCGCCGCCTCCGGGCCGGGCAGCGACACGACGGCCATGCCGCCGCGGCCGGTGAGCGCCTCGGCGATGGCCAGGCTGCGCAGGGCCACCACGCGGGCTCCGTCGGCCAGCGACAGCCCGCCCGCGACGCAGGCCGCGGCGATCTCGCCCTGCGAGTGCCCCACGACGGCGGCGGGTTCGACGCCCATCCACCGCCACAGCCGGGCGAGGGAGACCATGACGGCCCACAGCGCCGGCTGCACGACGTCGACGCGTTCGAGGGCTTCCTGGTCGTCGAGGATGTCGGTCAGCGACCAGTCGACGAACGGGCGCAGGGCCTCGGCGCACTCCTCCATCGCCGCGCGGAAGACCGGCGAGGAGGCCATCAGCCCGGTGGCCATGCCCGTCCACTGCGCGCCCTGACCGGGGAAGACGAATGCCACCCGGCGGTCCGTTCGCGCGTGGCCCTGGACGAGTCCGGCGGCCGGCTCACCCGAGGCCAGGCCGGCGAGTCCGGCCGTCAGGCCGTCCCGCCCGCTGCCGACCACGACGGCCCGGTGGGCGAAGACGGAGCGCGAGCCGATCAGCGACCAAGCGACGTCGGCGGGGTCCGGTGAGGGGTCGGCGGTCACCCGCTCCAGCAGCCGCTCCGCCTGGCCGCGCAGGGCCGCGGCGGACTTGGCCGACAGGACGAGCGCGAGGTCGCCGGGTTCCGGGGCGGGGCCGGGGGTGGGGGTGGGCCCGGCCGCGGTCCGCACCGGCGAGCTGAGCACGACGTGGCAGTTGGTCCCGCCCATGCCGAAGGAGGACACGCCGGCGTGCAGCGTGCCCGCGGGCTCCGGCCACGGGCCCGGCTCGGCGGCGACGCGGAGGTTCCACTCGTCGGCGCGGATGTCGGGGTTGAGCCGGCTGAAGTTCAGGCTCGCCGGGATCTCCCGGTGCTTGAGCATGAGGGCGACCTTCAGCAGACCTGTGATGCCCGCCGCGCCCTCCAGGTGGCCGACGTTGGTCTTCACGGAGCCGACGAGCAGGGGGCGCCGCCGGTCCGGAACGGCGCCGAGGGAGTGGCCGAGCGCCTCGGCCTCCACCGGGTCGCCGACCTTGGTGCCGGTGCCGTGCAGCTCGACGTACTGCACGTCGCCGGGGGCGACGCCGGCCCGGGTGTACGCCCGGGTGAGCACCTCGCGCTGGCCCGTCACGGTCGGGACGAGGAGACTGTCCCCGGCGCCGTCGTTGTTGACGGCGCTGCCGCGGATGACGCAGTAGATGTCGTCGCCGTCGGCGAGCGCGTCCGCGAGCGGCTTGAGGACGACGAAGCCGCCGCCCTCGCCACGGACGTAGCCGTTGGCCCGCTCGTCGAAGGTGAAGCACTGCCCGTCGGGGGACAGCGCGCCGAGCCTGGCCTCCAGCAGCGCCGACTGCTCGGTCAGGTTGAGGTTGACGCCGCCGGCCAGCGCGAGCCGGGCCTCACCGGTGCGCAGGCTCTCGCAGGCCATGTGGACGGCGACGAGGGACGAGGACTGCCCGGTGTCGACCGTCATGCTCGGCCCGCGCAGGCCCGCGAAGTACGAGATGCGGTTGGCGATGACGGCCCGGTGCGTGCCCGCCATGGTGTGGTGGTTGAGTGCCTCGGGGCTGCGCAGGGAGGTCAGGTGGGCGTGGTCGCTCGCCATCGCCCCGACGTAGACCCCCACCGGCAGGCCGCGCAGCGTCTCCGGGACGATGCCGGCGTCCTCGAGCGCCTCCCAGCTGAGTTCGAGCACCAGGCGCTGCTGGGGGTCCATCTCGGCGCTCTCACGCGGTGACACGCCGAAGAAGGCGGCGTCGAAGGCGTCCGGCGCCTCGATGAAGCCGCCGCGGCCGACCAGCGCCCGCAGGGCGTCGTCGTGGCCGTCGTTGCCTGCCCGGTCGGGCCAGCGGTCCGCGGGCACCTCGCCGATGGCGTTCGTGCCGGTGCGCAGCAGCCGCCAGAAGTCGCCGGGGTTCGGTGCCTGCGGAAGGCGGCACGCCATTCCGACGACGGCGACATCAGAGCCGGAGAACTCGTGGTCCATTGATTCGGCGTGGCCTTCGGCTGTCACTTCTCGCCCCTACCTAGGTCGTACCTGATCCCGGCTCCCGGCCCTGATCCCGGCTTCTGGTGCTCCGGCCGAAACGCTATTGCGACCGACAAGGACTTCGCCCCCCTAATGGCCCCAGCAGATCTTCGTTTTGACCCCTAATGCCGGTAGGGGTAACCGTCGATGACGGAACGGGCCCGCCGCCCGTCCGGCGTGGTGCGCCGGGGGGCCGCCTCCTGTTGACGGGCGTTCAGCCTGGTCAACGCCTCCGCCGGGTCGGCCGGTAGCCCGTCGGGCCGATTGGGGTTCCCCGTAACGGGGTGTGATCTGAGCCGTAGAAAGGCGCGGCGGGAATACGCGCTCCGACGCCTCGGTTGGCGCCTGCATCACACCCGTGAATCGCGGCACAATTCGCGTCTCCGGCAGGCTCATCTTCCGGTGGGAAAACGGCCGGGACGCCCGCGGGGGAAACGGGCGTCCCGGAGATGAGGGGGGTTATGCCGAGGGGGTCACGTCCAGGCGTCCCGGAGAAAGTCGGTCACCTGCCGCAGCGCCTCGCCGGCGGCCGGGACCATCCCGCGCATGGAGAAGAAGGCGTGGATCATGCCGTCGTAGCGCCGATGCTCGACCTGGACGCCGAGCGCCCGCAGGCGGGCCGCGTACGCCTCGCCCTCGTCCCGCAGCGGGTCGAACTCGCCGGTGACGATCAGCGTCGGCGGGGCGGCCGCGAGTATCTCGTCGGCGGCGTACAGGGGCGACGCCCACGGGTGGCGCGGGTCCTGGTGGCCGAGGTAGTTCTCGCTGAACCAGCGCAGGGTGTCCTCGGTCAGCAGGTAGCCCTGGCCGTTCTCGCGGACCGAGGGGTGCTTCCTGGTCTGGTCCGTCGCCGGGTAGAGGAGAGCCTGCGCGCGGAACCTGCCGGGGAGTTCGTTGACGAGGACGGCGCTGAGGTTGCCGCCCGCGGAGTCACCGGCCACCGCCAGCCGGCCGGTGTCGCCCCCGTACGACTCCCCCGTGCGCATCGCCCACTTGGCCACGGTGAGGGCGTCCTCGACCGCGGCGGGGAAGCAGCTGTCCGGGGCGAGCCGGTATCCGACGCTGACCACCAGGCAGTCGGCGTGCACACTGAGATCCCGGGCGACCCCGTCATAGCCCTCGAGGCTGCCGAGCACCCATCCGCCGCCGTGGAGGAAGAGCAGGATCGGGTGCGGCCCGGGGCTGTCCGGCCAGTACAGCCGGACCGGGACGCCGTCGGCCGTGGTGTGCTCGGTGCGGCCGACCGCGGCCGGTTCGCCGCCGAACCCGGCGAGTTGGTCGTACGTCGCCCGCGCGAGGGGCATCGGCAGCTCGTGCAGCTGCTTGTCGGCGGCGGCGTCAAGGATGTCGAGGACGGCCTTGACCGCGGGGTCGAGTGGCATCGAGAACTCCGTTCCGGCATCGTCTTCGCCGACGATGCGGGCGAGCGCCGGGCAGCTGGCGCCGGCAGAAGGGGCGTGGGGGGAACGTACGGTGTCGTCGGCGGACCGACGCGCCGTACCCGCCGTTCTCGCCGTACCGTCCGTCGCGGCGGCGGGGCCGGGAGCGGGGCGGTGCGCCGATGCGGCGTCGTTCTCGGCTGTCGCTTCCCTCCCCTCCCCGTACGTAACCACCGGGTGCCACTCTTGAAGTGGGTGCGTGTGCGTGGCGGCGGCCCCGAGGGCCCGGCCATGCGTCCCGTCCGGCCGTGACCACGGCCGGACGTTAGTGCGGTGGCGGAGTGTGCCGTCCCCCTAGTGGACCCCCAGAGCGCGTCGGCGCGCCCCTACCCGGCCTCGACGCCGGCACGGCCGGTCGCGGCCGGCGCGGAGCCCGGCCCCGGGGCGCGCTCATGGCAGGGCCGGGGCCGGGACACACATAGGGCGACGGCCGTTACGGCAGACGACGGTTACGGCGGCCGGTGGTCACGGCAGCAGGAGGATCTTGCCGAAGTGGTCGCTGGCCTCCATCAGGCGGTGTGCCTCGGCGGCCTCGGCCAGCGGCAGGGTGGTGTGGACGACCGGCTTGACGGTGCCGGCCTCCACCAGCGGCCACACCTCCCGCTCGACACCCGCGACGATGCGCGACTTGTCGGCCCGCGGGCGGGCGCGCAGCGACGTCGCCGAGACCGAGCCGCGCCGGTTCAGCAGCAGGGCCAGGTCCAGCTCGGCCTTGCGGCCTCCTTGGAGGCCGATCACGGTGATCCTGCCGTTCGGGGCGAGGACCTCGACGTTGCTCGCCAGGTACTTCGCGCCGATGATGTCGAGGATGACATCGGCACCGGTGCCGTCCGTGAACTCCTTCGTGGCCGACACGAAGTCCTCGGTGGTGTAGTCGATCGTCAGGTCCGCGCCGAGGGCCCGCAGCCGGTCGTGCTTGCCGGCGCGGGCCGTCACCACCACCGACGCGCCGAGTGCCTTGCCCAGCTGGACGGCGAACGTGCCGATGCCGCTGCCGCCGCCGTGGACCAGCAGCGTCTCGCCCTCGCGCAGACCGTCGCGGTCGACCACGTTCGACCAGACCGTGCAGGCGACCTCGGGGAGGGCGGCCGCGTCCTGGAGGGACACACCGGCGGGCACCGGCAACGTGTGCGCGGCGGGCACCGCGACCCGCTCGGCGTAGCCGCCGCCGGCGAGCAGGCAGGTGACCTCGTCGCCCACCTGCAGGCCCTTCACTCCGATCCCGAGGGCACTGACCACACCCGAGACCTCGAGCCCGGGGTAGGGCGCGGCGCCCGGCGGCGGCGGGTACAGGCCCTGCCGCTGGGAGACGTCGGCCCGGTTGACCCCGGCCGCGGTCACGTCGACGACCACCTCGCCCGGTCCGGGTCTGGGGTCCGCCACCTCGCGCAGGACCAGCTGCTTGTCCTCGATCACGATCGCTTGCATGGGTGTCAGGGGCCGCGGCGCCCCGGCGGGGCCGCTTCCCGTCCCTCCTTCGAGTCCGTGTGTGCGGTTCCGCTCATGGCCGACCGCTGGTTCTGGCGGCGGCCCCCAGTGCGCGGGGGGGGGGCGGGGCGGGGCCCGGGGGGGGGGGCGGGGGGGAGTAGATATATAGGTAGAGCGGGGGGTTGGGGAATAGTGTTTTAGGTAGTGTTTTTATAGGTGGGG
>NZ_JBIRXG010000084.1:0-6447 GCF_044388685.1 Streptomyces sp. NPDC020192
TCCGGACCGTCGGCGCCGCGATCCATCGCGTGTACGCGCCCGCGCAGATCAACTACCAGTGCATGAACAACTCCGTGGCGCACGTGCACACCCACGTGCTGCCGCGCTACCTGGACGACCCGGGCCCGCGCACCATGCTCCCGGACCAGGCATTCGCCACCGCCCGCTCACTCGCCCCGGCCGAGCTGCTGGCCCAGCTCGGCCGGCTGAAGGCGGCGCTGCGGTAGCGTCCGGTAATTCCCGACCCGCGCGGCGTGCACCCAGCAACCTCGCGGCAGGCATCGCCGATCTCGGCGGTAGAGGGCGTTGACTTCGAGGAGCTGGTCGATGTGGGCCTCCGAACCTGGCTCGACCTCGTCCCGCAGGACGGTGACCTGCGACCTTGCCTCCTCGCCCGGCCCGCGATCGCCCCGACCGCTACCAGCCGCTCCTGGCCGCCGTACGTCTTCCGCAGGCCGAGAACCCCCTGGGCGGCGCGGAGCTTCGGAGCCGCCGCTCCGCAATGGCTCGCATCAGCCCTCCAGTACTCTACTCGTCAAGACCCACGCGGCACTTGAGGAAGGAGACACGGCTGGAAGCCGCCTGAGCAAGGGCCATCGCGGCCGGCGATCCCCCCTACCGCACCGTCAACGGCATCCTCCTCGCCGGCACCGAGGCCGAGCCCGAGACCAGCGGAGACGCGCCCACCTCGCCGGAGCCTTGAGCGGCGCCGACCCTGACCTGCCCGTCCTGCTCTTGGCACACCAGCCCAAGTTCGTCGACCGGGCGGCAGCCGCCGGCATCGACCTCCAGCTATCGGGTCATACCCACGGCGGCCAGATCTGGCCCTTCCACCACCTGGTCCGCATCGACCAGCCCGCCCTCGCCGGCCTCAGCCACCACGGCACCCGCACCCACCTCTACACCAGCCGCGGCACCGGCTTCCGGGGGCCGCCGTTCAGCGTCTTCGCCCCCAGCGAGATCACCCTGCTCGTGCTACGCAGCCCGCACCTGCCCACCTTGCCGTAGCCCTGGGCGGGCCAACACATCCGCTGGGAGGTGTCCTCGAGCCGAGGGGTGCGGCGCCGACAGATGACCAGGCCCGTCTCGCCGAGGACAAGATCCGGGCCATTCCCGGGCCGAGGGCCTCAACGAGCCACACGTTGTCACGTCGATATGACGGCGGCCCGCTGCCCGCTCCCGCCCCCCCGTACACCGCTGGAACCGTGCGGACGAACACGCTGCCCTGCGGGTCTGCGCCGGGTCCCCGACGAGCGTCGTGGAGCACCTCCGCGGCATGCCGGTGGGCCAGCTCGGTCACCGCCGGATCATGCTCAGACCGCTGAGACATACACCTGGTGTGGGGCGCCCGATCGACGCCGCCCTGCCCCGGAAGGGGCGGCGCGGCGGACGCGCGTCGCGTCAGGAGGCGAGGCTGGCGGGCAGCTCGCGGCGGTGGCGGATGTTGAGCTTCCGGTAGGCCCGGGTGAGGTGCTGCTCGACCGTGCTCACCGTGACGAAGAGCTTGTCGGATATCTCGCGGTTCGTATGGCCCCGGGCGGCGAGCGAGCACACCCGCAGCTCGGCCTCGGAGAGCACGTTGGTCACCATGTCGTCGGCGGGCGGCAGGGCCCGCGGCTGTTCCGCCTGCGCCCCGGAGGCCGGCTTGGGCATCAGCGACGAGCACAGCCCTTCGGCCCCGCACTCGTCGGCCATCCGCCACGCCTGGCGGACCAGCAGGCGGGCCTGCGCCGCCGCGCCCTGCCGCTGGTGTGCGCGGCACAGCTCGACCAGCGTCAGGGCCAGCTCGTAAGGGTCCCCGGCGGACTGCAGCATGTCCACCGCCGTGCCCAGCAGTTCGATCTGCTGCGACGGCGGCCGCGCCATGGCCTGGACCCGCAGGGCGACGCCGAACGTGCGGCGCTGGGCCCGCTTGACCAGCGCGAGGTGCTCGTCGGCCAGCCTGCTCGCGTGCTCGCGCCGGCCGCGCTGGAGCCACACCTCCACGGCACCGGTACGCCACGGCGCCAGCGTCGGTGAGTCCAGGTCCCACTCCTGCGCCTTCTCGCCGCACAGGATGAAGTCCGCGAGGGCGGCGTCGTAATAGCCCGTGGCCAGGTAGTGGCGTCCGCGTGCGTAGAGGTAGTGCAGCCCGAAACGGGTCTCGAACAGGCCAGGCGGGGCCGGGCTGTTGACGAGTTCGGCGCTGGCCGCGTGGTCCCCCATCGCGGTACGGGCCTCGATGGCGGTGGCCAGCGGCATGCCGATCTCGACACCCCACGCCTCCACCGACATGCTCCGCAGCGCGGCCTCCGCCGACTCCGCCGCGGTGCGCAGCGCTCCACTGCGCAGAGCGATCATCGCCCGCGTCGAGGTGAAGAGAGCGTGCCAGGTAGGGGCGCGGCGCTCGGTCGCGGCCGTCTGGAGCTGACTGCACCAGGTGGCCGCCGACTCCAGCCGGTCGGCGTAGACCAGCGCCGCGATGGCCGAGTTCAGCGAGCTGATGGTGTCGTCCTCGGCCGGGAGGTGCTGGAGCACCCGCTCCGCCTCGGCCGCCAGCACGTCGTCGGGGCCGCGCTTCAGGACCGCCCACAGCGTATGGATGGCGGACAGCCGGGGGCGCCCGATCTGGAGCGAGGATGCCTGCTGGTGCGACGCCGGCGCGACATGGCCCGCGAGCTGCTCGTACACGCCGGGGTAGGTGAACGCCAGCCACAGCCGGGTCACGTTCAGCTCCAGCGTGAGCTGGTCCCCCGGTGTCTCCCCCTGGTGCCCGGAGAACAGCGGCCCGCCGATCTCGATCGCGTCGGCGACCCGGCCCTGCATCAGGAGCCGGTGGGCCACCTTGAGGCGCAGGGCGCCCGGCAGATCGCCGGTCCTGGCCGGCCCGACCAGGGACAGCATCATGCGCGCGGCGGCCTCGGGCTGGTCCCGCCACTTGATACGCGCCAGGTGCGCCTTGATGACGTGGCTCTGGCTGCGGTCGTGACAGCAGCTGTCGGCCAGCTGGAGACACTGCACCGCCAGGGACACCCGGTCCTCGCGGAGCGCCTGCTTGGCCGCGTCCATCAGGAACTGCGGCGCCCAGTCGTCCTCCACCGTCCCGGCCGCGATGAGGTGCTGCGCCACCACGATGACGGGCGCGCCGTCGCTGCGCAGCAGCCCGGCGGCCCGGTGGTGCAGCCGCGACCGGTCCGTGGCCGACATGTTGTCCAGCACGGCCGAGCGGATCGCCGGATGACGGAAGCGGAGCCCCTCGATCAGCCGTGACTCGGTGAGGATCTCCATCGCCGAGTCCACGTCACACTTCTCCAGGCCGACCAGCTGCGCGAGCAGCGCCGGCGAGCCGGCGCCGTTGGCGACCGCGAGCCCCCGCGCCACGCGCAGCCCGTTCGGGCCGCTGCGGCGGGTGCAGGCCACCGACGCCTCGCGGAACAGATCGGCGGCGACCGGGCTGTAGCCCGTCTCGGGGTGCGCCTGGCGGGCGGTGTGGTCGCTCACGAGGGCCTGCGCGAGCAGCGGGTTACCGCCACTCATCGCGTAGAACCCCGGCGCGTACTGCTCCGCGGCCGCCTGGCCGAACCGGTCGGCGATCAGTTGGGCCATGCCCTGCGCGTCAAACGCGCCCAGCCGGACGTGTACCACGCCCGGCCGGCAGGCAAGTTCGGCGAGCACCCCTTCGCACGGCGCGGCCCCGGACGGGCCGAGCGTGAGGAGGATGGTGACCTGGTTCCGCCGGCAGCGCCTGATGAGGTAGAGCAGGCAGGCCAGGGACTCGGAGTCGACATGCTGGATGTCGTCGACGCACAGGACGACGGGCTGGTGCGCGCTGAGTTCGACCAGCAGCCCGTGGTACGCCTGCATGGCCTGGGCCGCGCCTGCCTCCAGGCCGAGTTGCGACCACTCCTCCTTGGCGCGCTGCAGCTGAGCGTGGAGGTCTGTCTCGGTACCGGCGAGTTCGGCGCTCTGGAAGAGCTGTTCCACCACGGCGTACGGGATCGCGCTCTCCACCTGCGAGCCGACGGCCCCGAGCACCATGTACCCGCGGTCCGCGGCCCTGGCCACGACGGCCTCCAGCAGCGTGGTCTTCCCGAACCCCACCGCGCCGCTGATGATGCCCGTCGCACCGGTTCCCTCAGCGCATCTGTCGAGCAGTTCTGTGAGCTGGTCGAGGCATTCGTCACGCTCCAGCATGTTCCTGAGAATTCCCTCCGAAGATCGTCGTTGCGTCCCGCAAGGACTCCGCTCGGGCCGGGGCCCGGTCACCCGGCGACTCCGGACCCCGGGTTCAGCGGACCTGATCGCGGGAGCGCGGGTCGCTCCGACGGCGAGAAGGCCACTCGCGAGGCGGCCGACCGGCGAGGTGACGATGGCGTTCCGGGCGGTGACGTGACGTGGCCGACGCCCGTCGCGGAGGCCGTCACTGACACGTCGGTCACCTTTCGGTCGATGTGAGTCCCTTGTGCTGATCAAGAGCCTGCCGAGCCCAGCTCAAAGACGGGTCAAGATCCGCGCAAGGCATGGAAGAAACCGATTCACCTGGGCATAGACACTGAGCGAGGTTTGCTCACCCGTATGCGAGATGTCCTTACAGGTCTCTGAAGGGCGCATCGACGCGCGGCCTCCTCACGCAGGTAACTCGATCGCGCGTACCGGACCGCGATCTCGTGCGCATGTCCGAGATGCTCACGCCGACCGCGCGCAGCCGGGCCGGCGCCTCCGGCACACGGCCGAGCGGCGGGGCCCCGGATGTCCGGGCCCCCGCCGCTCGCCGACAGGCCGGGTCGGCTAGCCGGCCTGGCCGGTCACTCCCGCCAGCCACTCACGTACGGCCGCCGCGGTGGTGGCCGCGAACTGCCGGTCCATGATGCTGAAGTGGTCGCCCGGCACGTCGATGACCGCCGAGGCCGCCACCGGCGTCTGCCAGTCGGCACCGTCCTCGGCCACCACGGGCTCGGAGGCGCGGACCAGACACGACGGGACGGTCAGCTCCTGCGGCTCCCAGTCGAGCAGCAGCTCCCCGCAGATCCAGGCCGAGGCGGTGATCTCCTCGATACGGAACCCCTCGTCGGCCTGGCGCCGGTCCAGCGAACGGGCGCGCTCCAGGCCGACCCGGGCCATCTCGTTCTTCCACCGCTTCAGCACCGGGCTGTTCATCGGGTACGAGTCGAGCAGCACCACGCCCAGCGGGTCGTTGCCCCGCCGGTGCAGCTCCCGCGCGATCTCGTGGGCGAGCACGCCACCGGAGGACAGACCCGCGAGGGCGAACGCGGAGTCACCGATGTAGTCCTGCACCGCGTCGGCCAGCGTCGCGATCAGCACCTCGCCGCTCTCCGGCAGCGGGGCGTCCGCCGTGAACCCCGGCGCCACCAGGGCCGAAACCTTCCAGTCGGCGGCCAGCTCGGCCGCGAACCGGTTGTAGGCCTGCGGCCCGTTCAGGGCCAGCGGCGGGCAGACGCAGACCAGGTGGGGACCCGTGTTGTCCCCGGCGGACAGCCGCACCGGCACCGGCCGCCGCTCCAGCTGCGCGGGGTCGCCGTACCGGGGACGCAGCCTCGCGGCGCTGAGCGCGAACTCGTCACCGAGGTCGGCGCGGCCGTTCTCCAGCGCGTTGAGGTAGAGATCCTGCATCGGATCCCTCGGCGCCCGGGCCTCGGGCTCGGCGGCGACCGGACCGGCGTCACCGAACTCCGCGCTCAGGTAGCCGGCCAGGCTGGCCGCGTCCGGGTAGTCGAAGACGAGCGTCGCCGGGAGGGACATCCCCGTGGTCGCCTGCAGGCGGTTCCGCAGGTCGACCGCGGTCAGCGAGTCGAACCCGAGCTCGCGGAACTCCTTCGTGGTGTCCACCCCGTCACCCGGCGCGTGACCCAGCACGAGGTCCACGTGGTCGGTCACGAGCTGGAGCAGGTACGCGTCCCGGGCCTCGGCGTCGGGCAGCGCCGCCAGCCGGCGGGCGAGGTCGTCCGGACCGGCCTGGTGGTCGCCGGCGGCGCGGCGGGCCGGCTGCCCGGCCAGGACGCGCCACAACGGCGGCACGTCCGTCCGGCCCCGTACGGCACCCAGCTCCAGCCGCGTCAACGCCACGGCCGCCTGCGGGCCGGCCAGGGCCTCGTCGAACATGGCCAGGCCCTGCTCGACCGTGAACGGCGGGGTGCCGGACGCGGTGATACGACGCATGTCCGCATCCGACAACCCGCTGGTCAGACCCGCACTCTGCACCCAGGGACCCCACGCCATGGACACCGCGGGCAGACCCTCCTGACGGCGCTGCTGCATCAGCGTGTCCAGGAAGACATTGCCCGCCGCGTAGTTACCCTGCCCCGCACTGCCCAGCACACCCGCCAGAGAGGAGAACACCACGAACACCGACAGATCCCTGCCCGCCGTCAGCTCATGCAGATGCCAGGCGGCATCCACCTTCGGAGCCAGCACCCGGTCCAGCCGCGCGACATCCAGCGAGGTCACCAC
>NZ_JBIRXG010000085.1:0-6436 GCF_044388685.1 Streptomyces sp. NPDC020192
ACCACAGCAATCTCGTCCGGAGTCACGCACACTCAACGCCACACCGGGCCCGCAGGACACGCACCACCACAACCGACCTGACCAAGCCCTACTAGCCGCCAGGTCGAAGCTCCCCGAGTACCTGCTCCAAGCCGCTGAGCGGCTGGATTCCGAGGGAAGTTGAGCCCGGGAGCAGCCCGGCGATTGCTGCCCTGCACAGCCACCGGCGCAGGTTGGAAAAGACTCACTGTCGTAGAAGTACGAGGTCCGCCGCTACATGGGATGGTGCCGGCACATCACGCTCACCATGCTCACCCACGCGTTCCTCACGGTGAGGGCCGTCCAGAAGTGAGAATATGGGGTGACCCGGCCGACGCACCCGACCTCGTGGACCTCACACCAGCTGAAATCCGTCGTCTGCTGGCAGCTGAAGCCCGCCACCCTCCTGCATGCCGCGACCACGCGGTGAACTGGTCCGGATGGTGGCGTCGCCACCAAGTACGCGCCCGCCGCTGTCACTAGATGCGGCGCGGACACACGTTGGTGGGACAGCCCGACCGTCCCACCCATGCCAAACCCTCGCTACGCTCCCCAGCTCTGACTGACTCACCGCTACTACACCATGCCCGGCTTGGCGCTTCCATGCTGGGCCGTGGCGGACGACGTTCAGCGGGAATCCTCCGCGAGCTCAAATTTCCATCTGCCGATGGAGTCACAGTGCAGGCACCGTATTTCGGTCCAAGCCTGGTCAAGAATGAGGTGCTTGCGTCGTCCACGTTCGGCGGGTGTCTCCGCCCGTTCGGCGGCGATCTGCCGAGCCTGTTGCTGGTCCCTGGCGTTGTCGACCAGGTAGAAGCACCGAATTATTCGATCGGGGGCAATGCGATAGCGGAATCCGATCAACCAGATGACGGTGTCATTCATTGTCGGCTCATCAGCTTCAACGAGGGGATGGGGGAATGGCATTTTCTGTCAGTGATTCTCCTGGCCGACTGCCAGCCACGCTGAAAGCCAGGGCTCCAGTCCATCTGTGAATGTTTGGCCTGCCTCATACTTCGGAGAGTCGAGATCGGTGGCGGCGCACTCCGGGATGTGCGTGTGACAAGACGAGGAAGGTTGGGACCCAGCTGGCGTAGAGCTCAGGGAACTGTCAGTACCGCTCATCGTGCAAAACACCCCCGACTTCTATCAGGGACTAAATACCAACACCATCAGTGTTCGCTGTGCATCGCATAATCTAGTGAGCGGTCCTTGCGCAGTCAGCACTCCCGGCGCGGAGCTCTTTGTGGGCATCGCGACAGATCTAATGACGCAGGGTGATGCTCTCACCAATTAGTCGTCAAGACCGTGTGCCCAGGGTCATCAAGTCGTGAGCTGGGCTTTCTCCCTGGTGTGCCGCGTCGAGTTCGCGCAGCACGCGGTTGCGTCGATGAGGAGCTTGCGGCCCACCGCAAGCGGGTGGCGCTCCTCCAGCCTCAATGACGGAGACGAGGTTCTGGCCACGATGAGACTCCCTCTCCTCCGCATGGGACTCGGCAGTGACCGGGTCTACACGCCGGCGCAGCGTGTGCTGGCACAATCAGCGGGTTCACATGCGGCCGGCGAAGCGATGATCTTGCGCCGTGGCGGACTGGAAGCGGTGGATCCGAGCCGATGTTTCGTGGACGTTCAATGCCCTGGCGCGGCGCGGGGCCTGGGTGGCGAGGCCGACGGGGCAGGCGTTGGTGTGGCAGGTATGCGCTTGATGCGTTCGACGGCGAGGGGTGTAGGGCTGGGCGGCTTTTGGCGCTGCCGGTTGCTCGGGCTGTGATGCTGGGGCGGGGAGTTCGCGTTGACGGACACCCCGGGTCAGTTGACGTGTCCAAGCTCCGTGAGCTGGTCCCAGACCCAGGGGTAGAACCGGTCGAAGCGGTCGTAGGCGTAGCGGCCGCAGTGCCCGTCCGAGGGCTTCCCGTGGTGGCGGTAGCCCTCACTCCTGACTCCGCCGTACCCGCCGTGGTTCCAGCTGGTGGCTCCCGTCCCCGCAACCACACCTGATTGGGCGGGGGTGGGCGTGTCCGCCGAAAAAGTGGCCGCACTCGCGGAACCGCCGGCAGAGAAGAGGGCACCTGTGGCGAATGCAAGAGACGCAGTCACAATCCCGATGCGATGTGCGAGCTTTTCCATGGTCATTTCTCCTTGTTTTATCGATCGCTAACAGGAATCACTATGGATCGGAAAAGGGCGGGGAACATCGCACGATCGAGTGATTGGTCGGCGTGCGACCCGCCGCCCTTCTTCAGGGCGTCCCTTTCGGGCTTGGCCGCAGAAAGATCGACTCAGGGCGATCCCTGTGCGCGTCGTCGAGTATCTCGTCGCCATCGCACGGGCACCAGTAAGGAGGAGTTACTCGCGACAGGGGAGGGAACGGTCGGACCGATCACCAGATCGTGTGATGCGCCTCAGTTCCTTGCCATGCCATTCTGGCCAGGCAGAAAACCAGTAGCCACATTCCCCTCGCCCGCGCGGATGTCGGGTGTGTCCGGCAGGTCTTGCGGGCCTGCAGTGCGGGCGACGGCCAGCTCGCTGTCCGGGCCGTCAAGGACTCCGAGTCGCCGGTAGGAACCGAGCCCTCCGCACGAATGAACGGCCGCAGATGAGCGATCAGACGAAAGTGACGGTCCTGGGAGTGACGCACTCGTCCTCGGTGTCAGCCTTGTTCTCGTACTGCAGCATGCCTGCACGCACTGATGGACATCGCTCCCGAGGCTCGGCCGGGCCTTCCTGAGGGGACGCCTTGGGTGTACGCCGTATTCGCCCCTGCTTTTTACGTGCGGCAAGGACTGGTTGGCGGCCATCCTGAGGCCGCACCTTCGACCGCGGACTCCCGCCTCATGCACCGCCCAACGACCGCCTCACCACACGGGGGACCGTCTTAGCTTCGCTTCCGCCTCAACTCAGCGGTACCCCGCGCGGTGTTCGGCGCGGGCCACCAGGCTGCGTTCGAGATCGGAGTCGCCGGTGAGCCGGTGAGTCGAGGAACCACGTCGGTGACCACGGAAACCTCGCCCCTCTCGATCGCCTGATACCACGAGATCCAGGTCTCGATCTGTTCCCCGCTCATGCCCAGTCGCCATCGCCGTGCGAAGGCCTCTTCGAGGGTCTCGGGTTCGTAGCGGTAGGGCCGACCGGTGGCTGCGGCGATCCGGGTGACCGCTTCGTCGAGAGTCAGGGCCTCGGGCCCGGTGATCTCCAGGGTCGCGCCGTCGTGCTCGGAGCGGGGACCGTCCTCGAGGGCGACGGCCGTGATCACGTCGGCGATGTCCTCGTGGGTGACGAAGGCGGCCTGGCCTGTCGTCGCAGGGCCGCTCACGACAAGTTTCTCGTTGGCGAGGGCGGCAGGCGTCGCCGCGTAGAAGCCCGCCCGGAGCACTGTGTGGCGGATCCCGGTCCCTGCCAGGAACTGTTCGGTCAGCCACTGGTCGCGGGCGTTGAGGTAGGTGGCGGTGGGCGCCGCGCTGACGAGGGACACATACAGGACCCGGCCCACGCCGACCGCGATCGCGGCCTCGACCGCGGTGGCGTGTTCTTCCAGTCGGCGACCCGTACGGTGTCCGGAGACCAGGATGAGGGTCGACGCGCCCTCGAGCGCCCTGCGCATGTCTGCGGCGTCGGCGTAGGCGGCCGGACCGCGTCGCTGGGCGCCTGGCAGTTCGGGCATGCGGTCGGGACTACGTCCGACGAGGAGTTGCGGGACGCCGTGGCCGGCGAGTCGGGCCGCGATCCGGCTGCCGAGCGCACCGGTCACCCCCGTGACCGCCACCGTGGCGTGATTCTTGTCAGACATGTGTTTCCCTCCAGCCCGGGCCGCTGCCGATCCCGGCATTCTTGTTTTCCGCATACGTCCAGCAAAGAGAGCGATGGTTTCGGCCGCATCCTCCGGCCGTGCGATGGCGCCGGGGGCCACCGCCACGCGGGGGCGGCGGCTTCCCGGGAAACCAAGATCGTCGCGGTGTGCATCGAGCAGGGCGCATCAACCACGTCGGCCCCGGCTGGCGCCATCCGTGTGGCCTCAAGATCCGTGTCTCGCGTGTCCGAGGTCGAGGCGTTGAGCGCCCGCGCGGACGGGCGTCCCGTTGCGCCGGTCGTGCAGGGTGAAGTCGGCCCGGACGGCCACCCCGGACTGCAGCAGTTTCTGGCGGACGAGGGGGTCCCGGCCGGGGTGCGAGACGGCGACGCTGATGTATCCCTCGGGCAGACCGGTCACGGCGTACTCGCCCCGTGCGTTCGTCGTGGTCCGCACCAACTGCCGGCCGCCGGTGTCCATGACGGTAACCGCGGCATGGCCGACGGGCTGCTGTTCGCCGTCGCGGACGGTGCCCTCCAGCATCGGCAACGGCTCGCCGAAGTGGTGTGGGTGGACCGGTAGCGCGGTGGGTGTGGGCGTCTCCAGGGAGGGGTCCTCCACCGGCGGTTCGGGAACGTCCTCCGGCTCGTCCTGCGCTCCCCGCCGTACGGCCATGCGGTGGTGCCGCCACGCGTCGAGGCTCAGCAGCGCCGTACCCGCGGTGATCCACGCGCACAGCACGAGGACCGGCTTCAGCACCCCGGCGCCGTCGAAGTACAGGACTCCTCTCAGGGCGTCGACCGCGTTGCCCAGCGGCATGATGGCGTGCAGGGCTTGGAAGAACCCCGGCAACAGCTGGACGGGGACCAGGCCGCTGGAGGGAACGCTCAGCACGACGTACAGGCCCAGACCCGCCAAGGGGAAGAAGTGCTTGACGAAGGGCGCCATGCCGAGGGAGAACGTGGCCACGGCCGTGGTGAGCAGGAAGGCGATCGCCAGGGCCGCGGGGTCGTTGGGGAAGAAGCCCAGTCCCACGCCGACGAGGAAACCCACGGCGCTGAAGAGGCCGGCGACGCCCGCAATCGTGATCAGCTTCGTGCGCCGGTTGAAGGTCACCGCCCGCAGCAGGGTCGTGGCGAGTATGTAGCCGGGGACGTTCCAGGCGATCCCGAAGTAGACCAGGGTCGCGCCGGACCCGTCCTTGCTGACCGTGGGGGCTACGTCCGTGACGGTGAGCTTCTGGTGGTTGTGCGCCGCAAGCTGGGTGAAGCCCTTGGCCAGCGCCTGATCGAGGGACGCGCCGTTGGCCCCGGCCACGTAGAGCACGGCATGTCTGCCCGTGGCGGCGAAGCCTGCCGCGGCGTCCCGGCCCAGCACCGCCCGGCGGGCTTCTCGGGCGTCTGTGACGGCGGTGACGTCGAACCCGCCGGGATGCTGCCGCTGCAGGGCGGTGTCGACGGTGCGTTCCACCGCGGGATCGGCGATCACGAGCTTGGCGTGGTGGGGCTGAGGCTGGTGAAAGGCCATGGGGAAGCAGAAGAGCAGGCCGAGGAAGAGCACTGCCGGGATCGTGAGGGTCTCGACGAGGACTCTGGCCACGGACATGCCCCGGGGGCGCTCGATCCGGTGTTTCACAGGACCACCCCTTGGCCGCCACGGCCGGCCGTGCTGCAGAGACCGCGGGGGACGCGGCCGCGCGGATCCCTGGTCACCCCGTGGCCGCCTCTCCGGTACCGGTGGTCCTTCACTGTTCGCGATCCGACCAGTTTCACGGCGCCCCTCTCGGCTGCCCCGCGCCTGGCCGTCGCCATGGCGCCACTCCATTAATGTACCGATCGGCACATCTACGTCTGCTGGACCTTACGCGTACCGGTCGGTACAGTCAAAGCGTGCCTCGCCCCGTCAACGCCGAGAAGCGCGCTGAGCTGCTGAAGCAGGTGGTGCACCACCTCCAGCACCACGGCGTCGCGCAGATGTCGCTGAGTCCGCTCGCCGAGTCGATCGGCACCACCAAGCGCATGCTTCTGTACTACTTCGGCAGCCGTGAGAACCTGCTGGCCCAGGCGCTGGCCGCCAGCCGTCCCGACGCGCACGCGATGTTCGACGACGTCCGCGACAGCGCGGGGCTGCGCAAGGCGGCTCATACCCTGTGGGAGGCGATGACCGTCGGGGAGCAGTCCGGGCCGGTCCGCATGCTGCTCCAGCTGCTCAGCCTGGCCGCCACTGATCCCGGGCAGTACGGCGACATCGCGGCCGAGACCGTCGAGGTCATGATCGGCCCCATCGCCGCGGCCTACGTCCGGCTGGGTCACCCGCCACAGCAGGCGCGGACAGCGGCCACGCTCCTCGTCTCCGGCCTGCGCGGTCTGTGCCAGGACCGCTTGGTGACCCATGACGCCGCCCGCACCGACGCGGCCGCTCACCGACTCATCAGGGACGCGGTCGCGGCGGCCGACTGAGCCTGCGCCCCCGACCACTTCGCGGTCTCGGTCACGCCCGCACTCGCGAAGCAGGCTGGTAGTCCGGTCCTGCGGATTAGTACTCCAGTCAGAAATCGTGTCCTGAGCTGGTTCTTCTTCGGTAGTGGCAGCGGCGGGCGATGGCTTGGTGGTGTCTGCGCCAGTGGGACCA
>NZ_JBIRXG010000086.1:0-6273 GCF_044388685.1 Streptomyces sp. NPDC020192
GTACTTCGACGACGACATCGCCAAGCTCTACCGACGCGCCCAGGACGAGGACTGACCCAGTTCATCTGCACCCCGCTCACGGCGAAGGGCCGTACGGGGTTTCGCGGCGACAGCCTGCTGCTCGCGCCGTGACGGCGTAGGCACCCCCCCTTGAACGTCCTGCCTCGCGATCGCCTTCTGACTTTTCACGGGCAGGCGGCACAACGGAAGGCTCCCGCGAGGCGGATCCTCGCGAGAGCCTTCCGGCTGCTGATCCGGCCCCTGGCCGAGCCGGATCAGCCCGCGTCTGCGGTGCGGGCGTTCCAGCGCTCCTCTACCTTGGCCAGGCGCCAGTAACCGATGGCCAGGGCCAGACGGCCACGAAGAGGCCGACGATGACGAGCGTTCGGTGGGGGCCTCTGCGTGGACGGGGGAGGCCGCTCGACCGGGTTCGGGGGAGCATCCGTCGTGCACCGGGTGGACGCCCTGATCGGCCAGCCGACGCTGTGCCGCATCCGAACGTAGTGGCCTGCGGCCGCGGGCCGAAGGCTGGGAGGCGGATGTGGCTTGCGGGTGGGTTCTCGCCCGCCGGGCCGCGCTTTAGGCTGCGACCGCTCCGAAATCTGGCGATCTTTTGGAGGGTGTGCAGGATGAACCGAGCTCTCATGACCGCATTGGCGGCAGCAGCGTTGGTCGTGTCCGGGGGGAGCACCACCGCCTCCGCTTCCGATGCCCCGCCGCGAACCACGCACGGTCCTTGCCAGTACACCCAGACCCCGGACGAGCCGGCGGCGCGGCGGGTTCCCCTGCCGCCCGACCCGCGGCACACCCCCAGTCACGGCACGGTCGGTATGGCTGTCCGGACCAGCCAGGGCCCGCTCCCGCTGAGTCTGGACCGGGCGAAGGCGCCGTGCACGGTCCAGAGCTTCGTGCACCTGGCGCGGCACCGGTTCTACGACCGTACGGTGTGCCATCGGCTGACGGCGTATCCGACGCTGAAGGTCCTGCAGTGTGGCGACCCGACCGGCACTGGCGAGGGTGGGCCGGGGTACGAGTACAAGGACGAGCTGCCGGTGGACCTGCCGCCGGCACCGAGCGATCCGACCGGCGTCCGTCGCCTTTACGGGCGCGGTTTGCTGGCGATGGCCAACGCCGGGCCGGACACGAACGGTTCGCAGTTCTTCGTCGTCTACGGCAACTCCGCGCTGCGACCGGACTACACGGTGTTCGGCACTGTCGGTGCCGCCGGCCTGAACACGCTCGACAAGATCGCTGCTGGCGGTATCGAGCCAACTTCGCAGGACCCGGCGCCTGTCGACGGCACGCCCGTGCTGCGGACCGAGCTGCTCAGCGTCCGGCCGCCCTGCCGGCCCTGATGAACCGTGGTGCGGTCACCGTGGGTCCAGCTACGTGCCTGGTCTCACGGTGATGTGAAGTAGCCGTTGCCGACGTCCGCCCAGGTGACGTCGCCGATGTTGTCGCAGAAGGTGGCCAGGTCAGCTGGTAGGAGGTTCACATGTAGGCCAGGCCGCTGCCGTTCGAGCCGATGACCACTTGCCCTCCTAGGATCTTCGTGGAGCGACTTCTGGGAGCGGCGTATGGTGCGGGCCCTACGCCGCCGAGGACTGGTTCACGTGGCCGGCACGGTGGCGCCCGCTGCAGCCCCGGCGCGAGAGTGTCATTCCAAGCGGGCGGCCCTGCCGGCGCAGGGTCACGGGAGCAGGCCACCCGGATCACGCTGGGCCTGCTGGCATCCCGGATCGGCCAGCTCTCCGAGCAGATCCGCGAGGTGGACGCCCGTCTGACGTGGCTCGTGGAACGTCATGCCCCGCAGCTGCTCGAGGTGGTGGGGGTCGGCCCGGACACTGCGGTCACGTTGCTGATCACGGTGGGGGACAACCCGGAACGGCTGGACAGCGAGGCGTCCTTCGCCGCGCTGTGCGGTGTGAGCCCGGTCGAGCGTTCCTCGGGCCGCCGGCAGTTCCGTCGCCTCAACCGTGGTGGCGACCGTCAGGCAAATGCCGCGCTCCATCCCATCGTGTTCGCCCGTCTGCGGGTGGACCCGGCGCGAAATCGTCCGATACCTCAAACGCTACGTGGCCCGGGAGGTCTTCCACCTGGTCAAACAGCTACAGCCAGCACCCCGCTCATAGGGGCTGTCGTGACAGATGAGAGGCTCGGACGGGTGAGCGAGACACCACCGAACACCCTGCAATACCGCTTTGACGGGCCAGAAGAGGCTCCCGTCCTGATCCTGGGTCCCTCACTGGGTACCACATGGCGCAGGTTGTTCGAAGCGTCTTCTGGCGTCCACAAGGTCCGGCTGTCGTTCCTCGGCTGAGCGGCGCGGCACGGGAGGCCCGGACGGCGTGCCCCGTGCTAACGTTGCTCTTTTGCCGTGTCGCTGTGTCGGTGCTCCGTTCGGTGTCTCTGGCCGGCGGCCGCGTCCCTGCCGCGCCTTCCTCGGTACGGTCCCTTCGGAGGAAGGCTCTCTGTGAGCGAATCAGCACGTGCCGACGCCCGGCAGCAGGACGATGTGTCCGAGGTGTCGGGCGCCACTTCGGCAGTGCCCACGGCGGTGTCCTTCGCCCAGCTGGGGTTGCCGGCCGAGGTTCTGCGGGCGCTCGATGAGCAGGGTGTGACTGTGCCCTTCCCCATCCAGGCGGCGGCGCTGCCGAACGCGCTCGCGGGACGGGACGTCCTGGGCCGGGGCCGCACAGGATCCGGAAAGACGCTCGCCTTCGGCCTGGGGATGCTGGCCCGGACGGCCGGGCAGCGCGCGCAGCCGAAAGAGCCGCTGGCGCTCGTTCTGGTGCCCACCAGGGAGCTGGCGCAGCAGGTCGGCGAGGCGCTCACCCCGTACGTCGAGGCGCTGCGGCTGCGGCTCGCGACCGTGGTGGGCGGCGTGTCCATCGGACGGCAGGCCGCCGTGCTGCGGGATGGCGCCGAGGTCGTCGTCGCCACACCCGGTCGGCTGCACGATCTCATCGAGCGCAAGGGCTGCCGACTGGGACGGGTGCGCATCACGGTCCTGGACGAGGCCGACCAGATGTGTGACATGGGGTTCCTGCCACAGGTCACCGGGATCCTGGACCAGGTGCGTCCCGACGGGCAGCGGATGCTGTTCTCCGCCACCCTCGACGGCGACGTCGACCAGCTGGTGCAGCGCTACCTGCGTGACCCCGCCGTCCACTCCGTGGACCCTTCGTCCAGCGCCGTCTCCGCGATCGAGCACCACGTCTTCGTCGTGCACGGCCCGGACCGGTACGCCGTGACCACGGAGATCGCCGCTCGGGACGGCCGCGTCCTGCTGTTTCTGGACACCAAGCACGGCGTCGACCAGCTCACGCGGCATCTGCGGGCCAGCGGCGTGGCCGCCGCCGCCCTGCACAGCGGGAAGTCCCAGCCGCAGCGCACCCGGACCCTGGCCCAGTTCAAGAACGGGCAGGTCACCGCGCTGGTAGCGACGAACGTCGCCGCACGCGGCCTGCACGTCGACGACCTCGACCTCGTGGTCAACGTCGACCCGGCCACCGACCCGAAGGACTATCTGCACCGCGCGGGCCGCACGGCCCGGGCCGGCCGCTCCGGCACCGTCGTGACACTCGTCCTGTCGGGACAGCGCCGCGAGACGAGCCAGGTCATGGCGGACGCCGACGTCGCCCCCAACGTCACCAAAGTGCGGTCCGGCGAAGCGCAGCTGAGCCGGATCACCGGCGCCAAGGCCCCCTCCGGAAAGCCTCTCGACGGAGGGCCGGCCGTACCGCGCCCCAAGAACCACAACGTCCCGTTCGGCGGCCTGGGCAGCACCAAGGACGCGAAGAGCGGTTCCGGTGGCAGGTCGTCGTCCCGCAAGAGCAGCGAGGCCCGCAAGATCGCGGAGGCCCGCAAGGCGGCCCGGGTGCGGCGCGGCGGCTGAGACCGGCTTCCCGGACTGCCGTGGCGGTGTCTCCGTCTACGCTGCTGGACGGATACGCGGGACCGGAGATTGGCCGGGGTGCATCGGACGGCGTCACGTACGGGTGACCGTGCGCAGGGGGAGGCGCGCAGGCGATGGAGAACGGCGCGGACCTGCCACGGCGGATCGGTGTCTACACCGTCGAGCGAGAGCTGGGCGCGGGCGGCATGGGAACGGTCTACCTCGCCCGGTCACGGGGCGGTCGGGCCGTCGCGGTCAAGGTGGCCCGCCCCGAACTGGCGGCGGACCCGCACTTCCGGGAACGGTTCCGCGCAGAGGTCGAGGCCGCCCGCAGAGTCGGTGGTTTCCACACGGCTCCGGTCGTGGACGCCGATCCCGACGCGGAGGCGCCCTGGCTGGCCACCGCGTACATCCCCGGGCCCACGCTCAGCCGAGCTGATCGGGCGTCAAGGGCCTATGGAAAAAGCGCAGTTGAGGTCTCGCGGGGCAGCGCTGGCCGAGGCGCTCCAAGCCGTCCACGCTTGCGGGCTCGTACACCGGGATCTGAAGCCGGGCAACATCATCATGGCCGACGACGGCCCACGCGTCCTCGACTTCGGCATCACGCGGGCCGTGGAGTCCACCCGGCTGACCGCCACCGGGGCGGCCTTCGGCACCCCCGGATACCTCGCGCCCGAGCAGGCGCAGGGCGACGAAGTCGGCGGTGCCGCCGATGTGTTCGCACTCGGGGCCGTACTCGTCGCGGCGGCCGGAGGCAGCGCGTTCGGCACCGGCACGCCCATGGGGCTGATGTACCGGTCGGTGCACGAGCCCGCGGACCTCTCCGCGCTGCCGGGGGAGTTGCGGTCGCTGGTCGCCGTCTGCCTCTCCAAGGATCCGGCCGGCCGTCCCACGCCCGAGGAGCTCCTGGGCTCGCTCGGGCCGGACCCGAACCCGAACAACACACTCGCTCCCGCCACCCCTGACCGGCCGCGCGTCGCACCGCCGGTGCCGGTCGAGCCTCCCGCCGATCCCGGCCGCGTCGACGAACCTCTCCGGCGCCCCCGGCCGAACCCTCGCGCACGGCAAGGGGACGACAACCAGGGCGGCGGCCCCTCCGTCATCGCTTCGGATGGCCAGCGGGCCACGTCGCAAGCTTCCGCTCCGCCGTCCACGCCCGCATCGTCCCGGGTGAGCGCAGCCCCCAAGGACCGGGTCACGGTCGTGGTGACCGCTCAGAGCGGGCGGAGCTGGATCTCGGCGAAGGACCACAACGGCCACATTCTGTTCGACGGACTGCTGGACAACGGCGAGACCGAGAACTTCACGGACAAGAGCCAGATCAACCTGGTCCTTGGTGATGCCTCCGTCCTCCAGCTTGTCGCCAACGGCAAGGAGGTCCCGAACGACTTCCAGCCCGGCCAGGTCGAACGTCTCACCTCCGGCAGAAGCGACTAGATGTATCGACCCGCGCGGACGGTAGCGCTCTCTTCACGGATAGTGACTTCGAGCTTGAGGTGCCTGGAGGGACAAAGTTCCCTCCAGGCAACCGACTTGATCCCTCTAGAAGAACCCAAGTTTCTTCGGGCTGTAGGAACAGAGAAGGTTCTTGGTCTGCTGGTGGTACACGCCTAACATGCCGTTGAACTGGGGAAATGAGTGCAGTCGAGGCGCGTTGTGGCCGGGTGGTCCGGGAATGGCCCGGATCTTGGTCGCAGTTCTGGCTGGCTGCTTCGTCGGGCAGGCCCGAAGACACACAGCTGTGGTCCTCAGTCGTTCCCGAGGGCGTCCGCCACGTCGCGCGGCTGCGCTTGGGCGGCGAATCCGATGATGCCCAGAACGACGGCCACACCCCGGGGAAGCCGCTGTAGGGCCGGCAGGCGGGTAGGTGACCGGCATGGACGAGCACCACACAGGCGCGGCGCTGCGTTCGGCACTCGACCGGTTGGCGTGTCCCCATGACGGCGCCGCAGGCCAGGACCTTTGGCGGACCTGTACGAGCGGGAAGTCCGCGCGCATGTAGCTGGCACAGGCTGAATAGTCGGGTCACGGGCGACGCCGCAAAGCCGAGGGGCTCAGGTCTGCGATCTTCGGGTAGCCGTCGACTGCCATGAGGAGGTCAGCCTCCGCAAGGAGGGAGCGCAGCACGTGGATGATGCCGTCCTCGCCCCCCAGTGCCAGACCGTAGACGTAGGGCCGCCCCACCGCTACCGCTCGCGCGCCCAGCGCCAGCGCTTTCACCACATGGTCGCCGGAGCGCACACCCGAATCGAAGATCACTGGAATCTCGCCTGCGGCTTCGACGACGTCCGGCAGCATGTCGAGTGAGGAGAGGCCACCGTTGGCCTGGCGTCCACCGTGGTTCGAGCAGTAGATCGCATCGACACCGCCGTCGA
>NZ_JBIRXG010000087.1:0-6228 GCF_044388685.1 Streptomyces sp. NPDC020192
GCCGCTGGGAACCCAACAAGCTCCGCCTGCGACTGTTCTGCGCCGCCGCCCAACTCGTGAACACCGGACGCCGCCGCCGGCTCCGCTGCACCGCCCGATGGCCCTGGACCGACGTCATCACCCACGCGACCGACAGGCTCCACACTCTCCCGAACCCCGGCTGACCGGCAACTCTGACCGTCCCGACAACCCGCACCACCCCTACCGGCGAAGTGGAACCCGGTGCCCACCCGACGCGAGAGCCGGGCCCTCAGCCTGCCCCACCCACGAAAAACCCCACCCCACAGATACAACGTCCCCGTCAGCAAGCTGACGGGGACTCATGAAGGATCGAGGTTAGGTGCGCTTGGCGCCGCATGCCGGTTGTTGGCGCCGAAACGACCAGGGGCCCGAGAATCCCGATGTCCAATGCTTCCCCCCCGGAAATGGCGTGCATAGGGAGTGGATTCGAGTGTCCGGTGCGTGTGGAATGTGAATTCGATGGAGCCGTTCGCGGCGCCGCGAACGGCCGCCCTCGTCCGCGGAGCCGCCACGGGCCGCTCAGGGCAGAGCGACCACCATGGCGGCGTGCGTCAGACCGGCCCCGAAGCCGACGAGCAGGGCGAGGTCGCCGCTGTCCGCCGAGCCCCGGGCCAGCAGGCGTTCCATCGCCAGCGGGATGGAGGCCGCCGAGGTGTTGCCGGTGTCCGTCACGTCCCGGGCCACGGCCACGTGCGGCGGCAGGCCGAGCGCGGTCGCGGCCGCGTCGACGATGCGCAGGTTGGCCTGGTGGGGGATGAACGCGGCCAGCTCCGAGGTCTCGGTCCCGGCCGCGGCGAGTGCCCGGCGGCACACCTGCGGGACGGTTCCGATCGCCCACCGGTAGACGCTGGGGCCGTTCATCCGCAGGGTCGGCCACGTGGCCTTGCCGTCCCGCAGTTCCAGCCACGAACCGGAGTGCGCGATGGCCTCCTTGTGCCGGCCGTCGGAACCCCAGACCACCGGGCCGATCCCGGGGGTGTCGGCGGGGCCGACCACCACGGCCCCGGCCCCGTCGCCGAACAGGAACGCCGTGGCCCGGTCCCGCAGGTCGATGATGTCGCTCATCTTCTCCGAGCCGACCACCACCACACACCGGCTGGTCCCGGCCCTGACCAGGGCGTCGGCCACCGCCAGCGCGTGGCAGAAGCCGGCGCAGGCCGCGCTCACGTCCATCGCGCCCGCGGACCCGGCACCCATCAGGTGCGCTATCTGTGGCGCGGCGGCGGGGGACTGCTCCAGATGGGACATGGTGGCCAGCAGGACCATGTCCACGTCCTCGGCGGCCATCCCGGCCTGGGCGAGCGCCTTGAGCGACGCGGCGACCGCCATGCTGACCACGGTCTCGTCCGCTTCGCCGAAGCGGCGCGCGGCGATCCCGGAGTGTCGGCGGATCCACTCGTCACTGGAGTCGATCAACTCCGCGAGCTCGTCGTTCGGCACCACCCGGCCCGGCCGGTAGGCGCCGACTCCCAGAATCCGGGAGCCGGCGACCGCGGGGGCCGTGATGACCTCGCCGGTCATCCCGCCTCCCGCGCCGGTGTCGGGCCGAACTCGCCGTCGAGGTAGCGGCTTCGGGCCAGCCGGCGCTGCACCTTGCCGCTGGAGGTCTTCGGCAGCGCCCCGCGGCGGAGCAGCACGATCTCGTCGATCCGCAGCCGCTGCCGGTCCCACACCGCCTCGCGTACCCGGGCCCGCAGCGCGTCGGCACCGCCGTTGCGCAGAGCCCGGCCGTCGGCCTCCACCAGCAGGACCAGACGCTCGGCCTGTCCGTCGTCGAGGGAGAAGGCCGCGGCGCAGTTGGGGTGCAGCGCCTGGTCCGACACCTCGGCCGACAACTCGATGTCCTGCGGGTAGAAGTTGCGGCCCTGGTGGATGACCATGTCCTTCAGCCGGCCTGTCACGAAGACCTCGCCGCCGTGCAGGAAGCCCAGGTCACCCGTGCGCAGCCAGGTGCCGCGCGCCTCCTGCCCGGCGATCCGGGCGCCGAAGACCTCGGAGGTGTCCGCCTGCCGCCCGTGGTAACCGCGGGCGACGCAGGGGCCGTTGATCCAGATCTCGCCGACCCGGTCGGCCGGCTGCTCCGCGCCGGTGCCGGGATCCACGATGGCCACGAGCGAGGTG
This sequence comes from Streptomyces sp. NPDC020192, assembly GCF_044388685.1. Lineage (NCBI taxonomy): Bacteria > Bacillati > Actinomycetota > Actinomycetes > Kitasatosporales > Streptomycetaceae > Streptomyces > Streptomyces sp. NPDC020192. The sequence goes on from NZ_JBIRXG010000087.1 coordinate 2,143, forward strand.
GGTACGGTCGCCCCGCACCCCACCAGCGGCACACCCTCCGACTCCGGGCCGGCCAGCGGCACCACCCGGCTCTCCTGGAGCGCCTCGGCGTCGAGCCGGAGCAGTGTGGGGACGCGGTCCTCCGGGCTGCCGCTGAGCTTCAGGGTGTTCTCGGCCAGGCCGTACCCCGGGCACATGGCCTCCGGACGGAACCCCGCCGGGGCGTACGCCTCGGTGAAGGCCCGTACCGTCGCCCAGCGCACCGGCTCGGCGCCGTTGACCGCCACCCGCCAGGAGGAGAGGTCGAGTCCGGGGGAGAGGCCGGTGTCGGCGGCCGAGCGCGCGCACAGCTCGTATGCGAAGCTGGGCGCGGCGGCATGGGTGCCGCGGAACCGCGAGATCGCCTCCAGCCAGCGGGCCGGCCGCCGGATGAACGCCTGCGGGGCCATCAGGTAGGCGGGGACGCCCGAGAAGAGGGGCATCACCACACCGAACAGCAGCCCCATGTCATGGAAGAGCGGCAGCCAGTTGACCACGGTCCCGTCGGAGCAGACGGGCCACAGCTCGACGGTCTCGGCCACGTTGCTGCGGAAGTTGGCGTGCGTGACCTCGACGCCCTTCGGGTCCCCGGTGGAGCCGGAGGTGTACTGGAGCAGCGCGATGTCGTCCGGCCCCGGGGGCCGCCCGGCCCAGTCGTCGGCCGAGTGGTCCCGCATCGACTCGGTGTTGAGCAGGGTCAGCCCGGTCAGCAGGTCACCGAAGCGCTCCTCCAGCTCCCGCTTGACGGTGGCCGTGGTGAGAATCGTCGTCGCGCCCGCGTCGTCGGCGATGCGGCGCACCCGTTCCATGCCGCTGCGCCTGGTCGGCACCTGTACGGGGGCGCCCGCGATCCCGGCGTACATGCACGCGAGCAGCGTCGAGACGAACTCCAGGCCCGACGGGTACAGCAGGACGGCCGTGCCGCCGCTGTGCCCCGCTGCCTCCAGAGCGGCCGCGCGGGTCCGGGCCGCTCTGTCGAGCTGGCCGTAGGTCAGGCTCTCCTCGGGGACCTCGCCGTCGCGCAGGAACACATAGGCGACGCTGTCGGGCTGCTTCTCGCCCCGCACCCGCAACGCCTCGGGCAGGGTGGTGGCGACCTCGGCCAGTAACGTGAATTCCATGGCGGTCACGTGTGGCACACCTCCTCTCGCGGACCCCGTTACTGCGCGGACCTGAGCGGGTTGAGCGTCTGCTCACCCAGCCGGGCACGTAGCTCGTGGTCGGTGACGCCGAGACCCTCCTCGGGCGCCATGCAGAGCACGCCGACCTTGCCCGTGTGGGCGTTCTTCTGCACGAGCCGGGTGGCCTCGCCCGCCTCGGCGAGGGGGTACACCGCGGAGAGGACCGGGGAGAGCTTGCCCAGCGCGCTCAGCCGCATCGTCTCGGTCGCCTCGCGGAGGTTCATCCCGTGGCAGCCGATGACGCGCTTGAGGTTCATCCAGAAGTAGCGGTTGTCGTAGTTGTGCTCGAAGCCGGAGCTCGAACCGCAGGTGACGATGGCGCCGCCGCGGCGGGCCACGATGACCGACATGCCGAAGGTGGCCCTGCCGACGTAGTCGAAGACGATGTGCGGGTCCTCGCCCACCGCCTCGCGGATGGCCCGGCCGAGCCGCTTGGCGAGCTTCACCGTCGCCGGGCCCGGCTCCGGCTGGACGCCGATCCCGATCTCCTCGCGGTTGATCACGGCCTCGCAGCCGAGCTTGCGGGCGATCTCCGCCTTGTGCTCCGAGCTGACCACACCGATCGGGATGCCGCCGCCGTTCTTGACCATCTGGACGGCGAACGAGCCGAGCCCGCCCGTCGCGCCCCAGATCAGGACGATGTCGCCCAAGTTCATCCGGGCGCCGTGCTCACCGATCAGCATCCGGTAGGAGGTGCCGCCGCACAGCGGGATACAGGCGGCCTCTTCCCAGGTCAGGTGGGCCGGCTTGGGCATCAGCTGGCTGGAGCGGACCAGGGTGTAATGGGCGAGACCGCCGAAGTTGGTCTCGTATCCCCACGCCTGCATGTCGGAGAGCATGCTGTCCGCGTGGGTCCGCGGGTCCTCGGCGTCCGCCACCAGGGGGGCGACGGAGACGTGGTCGCCCACCTTCCACCGGCGCACACCGGAACCGACCCGTACGACGACGCCCGCCGCGTCCGAGCCAAGCACGTGGAACGGCTGGTCGTGCCGCGCGTTCCAGCCGCCCGCCTTGGCCATCCGCTTCAGCGCGTCGAAGGTCGAGATGGGCTCGAACATCGCGGACCAGACGGTGTTGTAGTTGATGGAGCTGGCCATCACGGCCACCAGCACCTCGTCGGGCGCCAGCTCCGGCATCGGCACCCGGCCTACGCGCACCGACTTGCGCACGTCCTTGCTGGCGCTGTCCATGTCCATGAATATGCCGGCGTCCTCTTGTCGCAGATGGGCGGCAAGAAAGTCGTCGGGGACCGGAATGCGACTCAATTCATCCGGGTCGGCGCCCCGGAGAACTGCCTCGGTCATGGGTTCCATGTAGCCTCACTTCGGGCCGGATGCAATTCCTGGCATGCAGGATGACGGGGGCGAAGCTACGGGATACCGATTCCGATCGACACCCCTATGATTCAACCCCTTACGCAGCCCTGCGAGCGGCACCGCAGATACCGGTGTCGCCCTTTTCTGCACCCGGCACCGTCCGCGGTTGAATGGCGCGGCGCCGCGCGGGACCGATTCCCGGCGCCTACTCCTCAGTACGGCCGGATCGATCGTCGCGTGCCCACATCGCCGGCCGGAACCCCTAACTCCCTGTCCGAGGTTCACCCCTAGTCCGAGGTTCACCCCTAACGCTCCCTCGGTCCCCTTCTGTCGCTCCGGGCCAGTTCACACGGCATCCGTCGACCGCCGTCAACCCCCCACCACGGAAGTCCGCCGGGCCGGCCGTCGCGGGCGGCGCCGCTGCCCAGGGTAAGCAGTGCGACCCATATAAGGTCGTCATCAATTACGGAGCATTAGGGGCCGATAGGGGGCCCGGGACAGTTGGAGGCCGGGGTAGCTTGCCTGGAAAGCGGGACGCCGTGTACGCCTGACATTGAGATCGATTACGGTTTCTGAGACTTTTTATTTTCTTGATATGCCGACCCTGCATCGGACGTCCGCCAGCTCGGGGCCGTGGGAGCGATAATGAGTGACGACAAGTCCTTCGAGTATCTGAAGAAAGTCACTTCAGAGCTCAAGCGTACCCGCCACCGACTCTCGGAACTCGAGTCGAAAAACAAGGAGCCGCTCGCCATCGTGGGCATGGCGTGCCGTTTCCCGGGCGGTGTGGCCGGGCCTGACGACCTGTGGAGTCTGGTCGCCTCGGGCACCGACGCGGTGTCGCTCTTCCCGGCGGACCGCGGCTGGGACATCGACGAGCTGTACGACCCGACGGGGGACCGCCCCGACACCTCGCTCACCCGCGAGGGCGGCTTCCTGACCGCCGCCGCGGACTTCGACTCCGGGTTCTTCGGCATCTCCCCCCGCGAGGCCCTGGCGATGGACCCGCAGCAGCGGCTGATGCTGGAGGTGTCCTGGGAGGCCCTCGAACACGCCGGCATCGACCCGCGCACCCTCGCCGGCACGTCGACCGGCGTGTTCACCGGCCTGATGTACCACGACTACCCGGCCTCCGATCAGCCGGACGCCGCCGACGGCACCGGCTCCGCCGGCCTCGGCGCCAACGGCGCCGTCGCCTCCGGCCGGGTGTCCTACGTGCTGGGCCTGGAGGGCCCGGCGGTGACGGTGGACACGGCGTGCTCGTCGTCGCTGGTGGCCATGCACTGGGCCGGCCAGGCGCTGCGCTCGGGCGAGTGCTCCCTCGCCCTGGCCGGCGGGGTGACCGTGATGGCCACCCCGAGCACGTTCGTGGAGTTCAGCCGACAGGGCGGCGGCGTGTCACCCGACGGCCGGTGCAGGGCGTTCGCCGAGACGGCCGACGGCACCGGGTTCAGCGAGGGCATCGGCATCGTGGTGCTGGAGCGCCTCTCGGACGCCCGGCGCAACGGGCACGAGGTCCTCGCCGTGGTGCGGTCCAGCGCGGTCAACCAGGACGGCGCCTCCAACGGCCT
>NZ_JBIRXG010000088.1:0-5336 GCF_044388685.1 Streptomyces sp. NPDC020192
CAGGCCCTGCGCCTGCGCTCGTTCGCCGAGTCTCAGCCCGGTCTTGAACCCACGGACGTGGGCTCGGCCCTCATCACCTCGCGGGCGGCTCTGGAACACCGGGCTGTGGTGCTCGGCGTTGATCGGGGTCAGTTGCTGGAGGGGCTGGACGCGCTGGCGAGCGGGCGGGAGAGCACACAGATCGTGACCGGGAGCGCGCGGCCCGGGCGGGTGGCGTTCATGTTCACCGGACAGGGAGCACAACGGCTCGGCATGGGACGGGAGTTGTACGACGCCGAGCCCGCCTTCGCCGCCGCCTTGGACGAGGCCGTCGACGCCCTGGACCCGCACCTGCCGCGACCCTTGCGGGAGGTTCTCTTCGGGAACGACCCGGAGCTGCTCCAGCAGACGCAGTACGCCCAGCCCGCCCTGTTCGCTCTGGAGACCGCGCTGTACCGGCTGGTCACCGACACCTACGGGCTGCGCCCCGACTACCTGCTCGGCCACTCCATCGGGGAACTCACCGCCGCCCACGCGGCCGGCGTGATGTCCCTCGACGACGCCGCACGGCTGGTCGCCGCCCGGGGCCGGCTCATGCAGGCCGCCCCCACCGGCGGAGCAATGATCGCCATACAAGCGAATGAAGAAGAAGTCGCCGAACAGCTGACGAACGGTGTCGACATCGCAGCCCTCAACTCACCTGACTCCACGGTCATTTCAGGTGACGCGGAGAAAGCCGAGTCCATCGCCGACCACTTCCGAGCCCTCGGCCGCAAGACCAGCCACCTGAAGGTCTCCCACGCCTTCCACTCCCCCCACATGGACCCCGTCCTCGACGAGTTCCAGCAGACCGCCACCACCATCGACTACCAGGCACCACACATCCCCGTCATCTCCAACACCACCGGACACACCGCCGACAACCTCACCTCCCCCGACTACTGGACCCACCACATCCGCAAACCCATCCGCTTCACCGACAGCCTCCACCACCTCTCGCAAAACGGCGTCACCACCCTCCTCGAACTCGGCCCCGACACCACCCTCACCGCCCTCGCCCGCACCACCCTCGCGGACACCCTTGCCGTCTCCGCCCTCCGCAAGAACTCCCCCGAACCGGACGCCCTCCGCACAGCCCTCGCCGAGCTCTGGACCCACGGCACCCCCGTCACCTGGCCGACCACCACCGGCCACCCCATCGACCTCCCCACCTACCCCTTCGACCACCAGCACTACTGGCTCGAATCGCGTACCGGGCCATCCGCCGCTCCTGCCGAAGACGTGCCGGAGAGCCGGTTCTGGGAAGCGGTCGAGCGGGAGGATCTGGACGCGCTGGCGACCACGCTGGAGTGGAACGGGAGCAGGGAAGACGAGGTGGACCGGTGGAGCGCGGTGCTCCCCGGGCTCTCCTCCTGGCGCAGGAAACAGCGCGAACGTTCCACGGTGGACGGCCTGCGCTACACCGTCTCCTGGCACCCGGTGCCGACCCGGGCAGGGGGCTCGGGGGGACCGGCGATGGGCACCTGGATCGCGCTGGTCGACGGGACCCAGGCGGAAGACCCGGGGACGCGCTCGCTCTTCGACGGCCTGTCCCGTCAGGGGGCCGAGGTGGTCGTCGTGACCGTCGATCCGGAGAACGCCGAACCCGGTGAGCTGGAGGCGCGTATCACTGCGGTCCTCGGCGAACGCCCCGACGCCCGCGGCGGCGTGCTCTCGTTTCTCCCCGCTCAAGGCAACCTCGTTCTGATCCAGGCTCTGGGCGATCTCGGCTCGGACGTCTCCCTGTGGTGTGTCACGAACGGCGCCGTCTCCGTCGCCGCGTCCCCCGGTGACGTCATCAGCGTCGACCAGGCAGCGATGTGGGGGCTGGGCCGGGTGGCCGCGCTCGAACACCCGGGTCTGTGGGGCGGTTTGATCGACCTTCCGGCGCCTGCTCCGGGCGCGGCAGAGGACCACCTGGTCCGCTCTCTGGCCGCCGTCCTGGCCGACCCCGGCGGTGAGGATCAGCTGGCGATCCGTACCTCGGGGGTTTTCGCCCGGCGTCTGGTGCGCGCGCCGCTGGCCGACGGCACGCCTTCACGCGTGTGGAACCCACAGGGCACCGCCCTGATCACCGGGGCCTCCGGCCCCCTGGCCGACCAGGTCGCCGACTGGCTGGTGCGCGAGGGCGCGGCTCGTGTCGTAGACGCGACGGACATCGACTCGCGCAGGGCGTTGTCGTCCGAGCTGATCGAGGAGCTCGGGTCGGCGGACACGCCCGTGGAGACCGTCGTGCACATCGCCGCCCGAGGTGACGGCATCGCGCTCCGTGAGCTCACTCCTGACAGCCTGGCGGAAACCCTCGGCCACGCGGACGCGGAGCGCGTGTTCGCGTCGCTTCCGGTCCGTGAGGACACCACATTCGTCTTCTTCTCGTCGTTCGCGGGGGCGGTCGGCGCCGCCGGGCTCGCGGCCGAGGCCGTGGCGGACGCCCTCCTCGACGCCCACGCGCACAACCTGCGCGCCGAGGGCAGGGCGGCCATCCATGTGTCCTGGGATGCCGGGGCGGCCGAACCCGCCTCGGTCGCCCCGGAGTTGCCCTTCCTCGCACTCCGGTACGCCCTCGACCTCGACCAGCACCGGCTCGCGGTCGCCGATGTCGACTGGCGGCGCTTCGCCCGGGTCTTCACGGCGACCCGGCCCAGCCGGCTGGTCGACGAGATACCGGAGGCGGCGGAAGCCGTCGTACGGCCCGGAGCGGGCGAGCCGGCCGAGAACGCGGCCGCGTCCGCCGCGCTGCGGGAAAGGATCGCCGCGCTGCCCAGGGCCGAGGGCGACCGGGTGCTGTCGGACCTGGTGCGCACGCACGCGGCCGCCGTGCTGGGGCTCGGCTCGGCCGACGCGGTCGGCGGTGCACTGGCCTTCAAGGAGTTGGGGTTCGACTCCCTGACCGCGGTCGAGTTCCGCAACAGGATGACCTCGGCGACGGGCCTTCCGCTGCCGGCGACTCTGGTCTTCGACCACCCGACGCCGGCCTCGGTCGTCGAACTGCTGCGTACGGAGATGGCGTTGGGCGAGGCGGACCCGGTGGCCGTCCTCCAGAGCGATCTCGACCGTGTCGAGGCGGGCCTGTTCGCCCTGGACGCCGCCGACGAGGACCACCGGATCATCGCCGATCGGCTCCAGGAACTGCTCTCCCGTTGGAACGACTCCCGTCGGCAGGCCGATGGGACTGGTCCGGCCGGGGGCGCGTCCGTCGCCGAGAGGCTCAGTTCCGCGTCGGACGACGACCTCTTCGACTTCATCCGTGAGGAGTTCGGCCGCCCATGAGGGTTCCGGCGTCCGTGTCCGCCCGTCTTCCACGTGTCCAAGGGGGTTCCCATGTCGAATGAAAAGCCCGCCGCGAACGACAGCCTCGTGTCACACGAGAGGTCCGCGCCGCGCGACGGCGCGCTCTCGAACGAGGAAAGGCTCCGGGACTACCTCAAGTGGGTCACCACGGATCTGCACGACACGCGTCGGCGCCTGCGGGAGACCCAGGAGGCGCAGAGCGAGCCGATCGCGATCGTCGGCATGGCCTGCCGGTTCCCGGGCGGGGCCGACTCCCCTGAGGAGTTCTGGGAGTTGGTCGCCGAGGGCCGTGACGCGATATCGGGCATGCCGACCGACCGCGGCTGGGACCTGGACGCCCTCTACGACACGGATCCCGGCCGTACGGGTACGTCGTATGCGCGCGAGGGCGGTTTCCTGCACGACGCCGGGCACTTCGACGCGGCTCTGTTCGGCATCTCGCCGCGGGAGGCGCTGGCCATGGATCCGCAGCAGCGGCTCGTCCTGGAGGCGTCGTGGGAGGTGCTGGAGCGGGCCCGGATCAACCCACAGTCCCTGCGTGGCAGCCGGACCGGTGTCTTCGTCGGCCATGTGGCCTCCGGCTACGGCGCACAGGTGACCGACGCCCCCGAAGGAGTGGAGGGGTATCTGGGCACCGGCACCTCCGCCAGCGTCGCATCGGGCCGGGTCGCGTACATCCTGGGTCTGGAAGGGCCGGCGGTCACGGTCGACACCGCCTGCTCCTCCTCGCTGGTCGCCCTGCACTGGGCCGAGCAGGCCCTGCGGGCCCGCGAGTGCTCGCTCGCGATCGTCGCCGGGGTGACGGTGCTGCCGTCCCCGCTGGCGTTCATCGAGTTCAGCCGCCAGCGCGGGCTGGCCGCCGACGGCCGCTGCAAGCCCTTCTCGGCGGCCGCGGACGGCTTCGGCTTCGCGGAGGGCGTGGGTGCCGTCCTCGTGGAGCGCCTGTCGGACGCGCGCCGCAACGGACGCGAGATCCTCGCGGTGATCCGCGGCTCGGCCGTCAACCAGGACGGCGCCAGCAACGGCCTGACCGCACCCAACGGACCGTCGCAGCAGCGGGTGATCCGGCAGGCGCTGGCCAACGCCCGTCTCGCGCCCGGTGACATCGACATGGTCGAGGCGCACGGCACGGGTACCGCGCTCGGCGATCCGATCGAGGCGCAGGCACTGCTGGCGACGTACGGGCAGGAGCGTCCGCAGGACCGCCCGCTCCGCCTGGGCTCGGTGAAGTCGAACATCGGCCACACCCAGGCCGCCGCTGGCATGGCCGGGATCATCAAGACCGTCCTCGCCCTGCGGCACGGCGTACTGCCCCGCACCCTGCACCTGGACGAGCCCACGCCGCACGTCGACTGGACGTCGGGCAGCATCTCCCTCCTCACCGAAGCGGCCCCCTGGCCCGCCTCGGACCGCCCGCGCCGGGCCGGTGTCTCCTCCTTCGGCATGAGCGGCACCAACGCCCACGTGATCGTGGAGGAGGCACCACGTCCCGAGGCGGACGAAGGCACGGACGACACCGCCGTGCCGCCCCGAGCCGAGAACGGGTCGACGCCGGTCCCCTGGGCGCTGTCCGGCAAGAGCCCCGAAGCCCTACGAGCCCAGGCGGCACGGCTGCGCACACGGCTCTCGTCCGACCCTGACCCCGAGGGCGACCTCGCCGGCATCGGCCGTGCCCTCGCCACCACACGCGCGGCACTCGAACACCGCGGTGTCATCCTGGCCACGGATCTCGCCGAGGCCGTCCGGGGTCTGGAGTCCCTGGCATCCGGAGAGGCCGCACCGGGAGTCGTGTCCGGCTCGGCACACCAGGGGGCGGGAGCGGTCTTCGTGTTCCCCGGGCAGGGGTCGCAGTGGACCGGCATGGGACGCGAACTCCTCGACACCTCACCCGAGTTCGCAGCCCGCATCGCGGAGTGCGAGACCGCCCTCACGCCCTACGTCGACTGGTCACTCACCGACGTACTACGCGGCAGCCCCGGCGCGCCCGGCTACGACCGCGTCGACGTCGTCCAACCCGCCCTCTTCGC
>NZ_JBIRXG010000089.1:0-5304 GCF_044388685.1 Streptomyces sp. NPDC020192
TGCGGTGGCGAGGGAGTCCAACTCTGTCTTCACACACTGACGTTGGACTCCCTCTCCTTGCGCGCGCAGCCGATCCCTTGGAATCGATCATCTAGTTCAGATCGGCGAGGAGGCCGTTCAGGGCCCGTGTGAGGGCCGAGGCGTTGGCCGGATCGAACCAGGTGGTGCGGATGCGCTCGTTGTTCCCTTTGGGTGTCTCGTGATCGGCGGCGAGTTGGTGCAGGGGGCGGGTCTCGTCGCTCAGGGAGCGGCCGACGTTCTGGAAGAGGCCGCGCACATACCGGTCGGCGGCGTCGGGGGCGATGCCATGGCCGGTGGCCCACGAGGTGAGCGTGGCGAGGTAGGCGTAGTGGGCGCTGAGCGTCCCGGTCAGTGCGGAGAAGACGTTGAAGGCGGCCTCGTCCGCGACCGAGAGCGCTCCACCCAGCTGTTCAAAGAGAGAGTCCACCACCGGGTGTGAGGGGCAGGTCACGGTGACGGAGCGGCGCTCGCGCACGGCGGGCAGCGGGATGGCGCGGACGATCGGGGCGCCGGTGGCGAGGGTTCGGCGCAGCTCGTCGGTGGCGACGCCGGCCATCAGGTTGACCACGGTCTTGTCGTCGTCCAGCTTCAGCCCGGTGAGGGCCTCGTGGTGGTCCTGGCGGCGCACGGCGATGATCACCACCTCGGAGCGGTCCACCACCTCCTGGTTGTCGGCGCACACCTGGACGCCCTCGTAGCGCTCGGACAGTTCCGCGGCGGTGCGGGCCCCCCAGGGAGAGAGGAAGACGTCTGGAGACGCACCGCCCTCGTTGCGCAGGCCCTCGACGATGGCCCGGCCGATCTCGCCCACTCCGATGATGCCGATGTGCTGCACTGTGTCTTCCTCCATGGCGTGTGGTGGTCGTGACCTGTGGTGGTGCATATCTGTACGGGTGCGATGTTGTCGTCGGCTCCTTGAGTGCGGAGCCGCATGGGGCCGGGGTCACGTCAGTCGCGGTCTCCTCCACAGCAGTGCGATCGCGACGACGCCTGCCAGGCAGGGAATCATCCCGGCCCAGCCCAGCTGTGGCGGCAGTCCGGTCGCGCCGGTGGTGTCCTTGGTCAGCAGCCCGGCCAGTCCGACGCTGGTGCCGAGCATGAACATCACGGTCGCGGCGGGGCGGGCCCACCGTTTGCCTGCCTGGACAGCCCAGGCTGTCGTGAGCCAGGCAATGACGCCGAGTGCTCCGATGACGGACAAGACGACCAGGTAGGTGGTGACGGCCGAGTCGATCCGTGCCTGGGGGTAGCTGGGATAGCCGGCGCGGATGTGGGCGGCCAGCAGATGGGTGGTGCCGCGGTCGACGTACGTGGCGATCGTCGCGAGGACAGTGAGCGCAAGGCCCGCATACATCGCTGCGAGCGCTCCTCGCGCATGGTATGGCTTCGTCACCAGGGTGCTTCTCCCTTGATTTTCCTTCATTGGTCGATCAGGGCGATGCCGTGGTCGCTGTATCGGGCGCCCTGGGCCCCGGTGTCGGGGACGGCGGCGTCGATGTCGCCGAGGTCGGTGGCGGTCAGGTGCAGGTCGAGGGCGGCCAGGTTGTCGCGCAGGTGGGGGCGTCGGGAGCTGCCGGGGATGGGGATGACGTCGCTGCCGCGGGTGAGGAGCCAGGCGAGGGCGGTCTGGGCGGGGGTGGCGCTCTTGGCGGCGGCGAGGTGGGTGATGGCGTCGACGATGGTCAGGTTGGCCTTGAGGGCGTCGCCGTTGTAGCGGGGGGCGGTGGCGCGGAAGTCGCCGGGTTCGTAGCGCATGGTGGCGCGGACGGCCCCGGTGAGCAGGCCGCGGCCGAGGGGGCTGTAGGCGATCAGGGCAGCGCCGAGACTGCGGATCGTGGGCAGGATGTCGATTTCGACATGGCGTTCCCGCAGCGAGTACTCGGTCTGGACGGCGCTGATGGGGTGGATGGCGTGGGCGCGGCGGAGGGTGGCGGCCGAGACTTCGGACAGGCCGATGTGGCCCACCTTGCCCTGGTCGACCAGGTCGGCCAGGGCGCCGACGGACTCCTCGACGGGGACGGCGGGGTCGATGCGGGCGAGGTAGTACAGGTCGATGTGATCGGTGCGCAGCCGGCGCAGCGACGCTTCGCAGGCACGCCGCAGATCGTTGGGTGAGCCGGCGGGCACCAGGCCCTCGGCGGTGCGCCGGACTCCGGTCTTGGTGGCCAGCATGGCGCGGTCGCGGTGCGGTGCGAGGGTTCGGCCGAGGAGTTCCTCGTTTGCTCCGTCGCCGTAGAAGTCGCCGGTGTCGAACATGGTGACGCCCGAATCGAGGGCCTCCAGCACAGTGGCCGCAGCCTCGCGCGGGTCAGTGGGGCCGTAGGCGCCGGTCATGCTCATGCAGCCGAGGCCAAGTCGGGAGACCGGCGGGTCCGAGGGTGGGGGGCATCGTTGCTCCGTCACTTCGCCAGGGCCGCGCGGAGGAACGCGAGGATCTCCGCCTGAGCGGCCTCGGCCTGTGGTTCCACGCGGGGCAAGGTGAGGAACGCGTGCTTTGCACCCGGGTATTCGGAGAGCCGCACGGAGGTCCCTGCCTCGCGCAGCCGCTCGGCGTAGCGGCGGCCGTGGTCGGCGACCGCGTCCTGGGTGGGCACCACCACGAGCGCCGGGGCAAGCCCGCTCAGGTCGTTTGCGTACAGCGGCGAGACTGCGCCGGCGTCGGCTCCCGGCGGGACGGCGAGCCGCTGGAAGAGCCGCAGTTGCGGCAGGGCCTGGGTCGGGCTGTATGCGTACTCGGCGATCGAGGGGTGGTCGAACATCGTCTCGGTCACGTCGACTGCGGGGTTGACCAGCACCTGCGCATTGAGCTTCAGGCCGGCCTCCCTGGCTCGGATGGCCGTCAGCGCGCTGATCAGCGCGCCGCAGCTCTCACCGAAGACGGCCGCGCGCGCCGGGTCGACGCCCCACTGCGCTGCGTGCCGCACCACGTGCTGGAGCACGTCCCAGCCGTCGTCGGCGGCATTCGCGAGCGGACTGCCGGGGGCGAGGAGGCGGTGCTCGACCGAGACGACGAGGGCGGGCAGCCCCGCGGCGAGGCGGCTGTTGGTCCAGTCGCACTGCACCGCCGTGCCCACGAAGCTGCCTCCGTGGACATGGACCACGAGTGGCAGGTCGGTGCGGGCTGCGGCTTCGGCGTCTCCCGTCGAGGCCGGCCGGTAGACCCGGACCGGTAGGTCGCGGCCGGGCAGCGCGATCTCCTGCCAGGCGATCGCGGCGCCGGGGTCCGGCTCGCCGAGGATCGTCCGCGCCGCTCTGGAGGCCCGCCAGTGGTTCTCCGCGTCGCGGTAGGCGAGCAGTTCCTCGGTCGTGATCGCCGAGAAGTCCGGCTCCGGCGGCCGTGTCGCGGTAGTGGTCTCGCTCATGTGTCCTTCTTCCCTCCCGGCCGGATGTCGGGTGTGTCGTTGTGGCCGGACAGTGCGTTGCCCTCATTATGCACGCACTGCGTGCATCAACAAGTGCATAGGTTAGGCTGGGCACGGACGAGAGGGGCGAAATGACGGGCCGAAGGCGATGGTCGACCGAGGAGATCCTGGACACGGCGGCGGAACTGCTGCGCACGAGCGACGCCGAGTCGTTCAGCGTGCGCAAACTCGCCGCAGCGCTCGGGACCGACTCCTCCAGCCTCTACCGGCACTTCCGCAACAAGACCGAAATGCTGCGCGCGGTAGCCGACCGGATCCTCATGACTGCCATGGACGGCTACCACCCCGAGGGCGACTGGAAGCATCGCATCACCGCCCTGGCCCTACGCCTGCGCGATGCCTTCGGCGAGCAACCCCAACTCGCCGGGGTGTGGGGGCACTACGGGTCCGGCGGCACCGGATCCCGATTGGTCATGGAAGAGCTGCTGCAGGCCCTGCGCGCATCAGGCCTGCCCGACGAGGAGGTCCCGGCGCGATATCACCGCACCGTGATCCTCCTCGCCGCGCTGATCGCCTCCGAGGCTGGTATCAGCACCCTCACCCCCAAGGAGTGCGAACAGGGCATGGAGCAGTTCCGCGTCGCGGTGCTCGGCGCCGACCCCGAACACTTCCCCGCCCTGGCCCACTTCGCCCGCGACGTCCGCCCCCTCGGAGCCGACCGCCGCGCCGCATTCGAAGAAATCCTCGCCGCCCAACTCGCCCACATCGAGGCCCGGATCCCCTGACGCGCCGGATCACGCATGCCATGCGGTCGGGTCGCGCCGCTGCCCCAGGCCCGGTTGCCGGAGGCCGGATGTAGGAGCAGCGGCCGAGGAAGTTGATGTGGTCGTACCAGAGCGAGGAGAGCCGGGCGGCCGTTCAGACCGAGCCTGCCCGGTCGCCTGCCGGCTGGGCAGTGGGCACTCCGGGCGCGGGGCGGGGGCTGGGAACCCTGGCCGTCGTCACGGCGCCGGCCAGTTCGAGGTGGGAGTTCATGTCCAGCTCGAAGCGGCCATAGGGGTTCACGTGGGTCCAGAACAGCGGGGACAGGGCCCGCCGGTCGGCGTCGGTGAGCCGCTTCTGCCACTTCTCCTCGTTCAGGATGTCCTGGAGGAGCAGGGTGTTGACGTGCACCAGCGCGGACTGGAGCAGGTGCAGGGCGAGCATGGAGACTTCCTGGGACTCCTTGTCGGAGCCGGCCAGGTCGCCGTCCTTGCCGTAGAACAGGTCGTGGTTGGCGGAGTTCCAGTTCTCCACGACCTGGAGCCCGTCGTTGATCTCGCGGCGCAGGTCGGCGTCAGCGAGGTAGTCGCAGATGAACGCCGTACGCACCGCGCGGCCCAGTTCCTCGATCGCGCGGTAGGTGGGGTGCTTGGGTCCGCCGCGGGTGAAGCGGCGCAGGACCTGTTCGGCCTCGGCGGTGCCCAGGCGCAGGGCGGTGGTGTACTTCACGATCTGGTCGTACTGCTGGCGGATCAGGTCCCAGTCGATCGTCTTGGTCGACAGCACCGGCGCCAGGTTCGGCCACTTCTCGTCCTGACCGGCCGCCGGCCGGTACAGCCGCGCCGAGGCCAGCCCGGCGTGCGGCTGCGGATGTACACCGACCTGCGGCAGGCCCTCGAGGACGACACCCTGCCGGAGCCGGCGCCCGCCGCAGAGTAAGACGTGGTCCGCCACCACGGGGGGAGCGACGGACCCGCCTGCGCGCACGGTGCCACATTCGCCCCAGGTACGCGCGTTACTGAGAGTGCGGAACGTGACCTTCCGTCCGGCTTGTCGTCGCTCGCTGGTGTGACGTTGGGACATTGCCGCCGGTCAGGCGTTCGGGGTTCGCTTGGCTTGTGGCATGAGCATGCGCAAGTCGTACCCGAGCGATCTCACC
>NZ_JBIRXG010000090.1:0-1186 GCF_044388685.1 Streptomyces sp. NPDC020192
AACACAGTGGACGCGAGCAACTGAGGACAAGCCCTCGGCCTATTAGTACCGGTCACCTCCACCAGTTACCTGGCTTCCAGATCCGGCCTATCAACCCAGTCGTCTACTGGGAGCCTTACCCCATCAAGTGGGTGGGAGTCCTCATCTCGAAGCAGGCTTCCCGCTTAGATGCTTTCAGCGGTTATCCCTCCCGAACGTAGCCAACCAGCCATGCCCTTGGCAGAACAACTGGCACACCAGAGGTTCGTCCGTCCCGGTCCTCTCGTACTAGGGACAGCCCTTCTCAAGACTCCTACGCGCACAGCGGATAGGGACCGAACTGTCTCACGACGTTCTAAACCCAGCTCGCGTACCGCTTTAATGGGCGAACAGCCCAACCCTTGGGACCGACTCCAGCCCCAGGATGCGACGAGCCGACATCGAGGTGCCAAACCATCCCGTCGATATGGACTCTTGGGGAAGATCAGCCTGTTATCCCCGGGGTACCTTTTATCCGTTGAGCGACGGCGCTTCCACAAGCCACCGCCGGATCACTAGTCCCGACTTTCGTCCCTGCTCGACCCGTCGGTCTCACAGTCAAGCTCCCTTGTGCACTTACACTCAACACCTGATTGCCAACCAGGCTGAGGGAACCTTTGGGCGCCTCCGTTACCCTTTAGGAGGCAACCGCCCCAGTTAAACTACCCATCAGACACTGTCCCTGATCCGGATCACGGACCCAGGTTAGACATCCAGCACGACCAGACTGGTATTTCAACGACGACTCCACAAACACTGGCGTGCCTGCTTCAAAGTCTCCCAGCTATCCTACACAAGCCGAACCGAACACCAATATCAAACTGTAGTAAAGGTCCCGGGGTCTTTCCGTCCTGCTGCGCGAAACGAGCATCTTTACTCGTAGTGCAATTTCACCGGGCCTATGGTTGAGACAGTCGAGAAGTCGTTACGCCATTCGTGCAGGTCGGAACTTACCCGACAAGGAATTTCGCTACCTTAGGATGGTTATAGTTACCACCGCCGTTTACTGGCGCTTAAGTTCTCAGCTTCGCCCCACCGAAATGGAGCTAACCGGTCCCCTTAACGTTCCAGCACCGGGCAGGCGTCAGTCCGTATACATCGCCTTACGGCTTCGCACGGACCTGTGTTTTTAGTAAACAGTCGCTTCTCGCTGGTCTCTGCGGCCACC
>NZ_JBIRXG010000090.1:1281-3378 GCF_044388685.1 Streptomyces sp. NPDC020192
CATCCCCAGCTCGAGGAGCAAGTCCTCTCACCAGAGCTGGCCCCCCTTCTCCCGAAGTTACGGGGGCATTTTGCCGAGTTCCTTAACCATAGTTCACCCGAACGCCTCGGTATTCTCTACCTGACCACCTGAGTCGGTTTAGGGTACGGGCCGCCATGAAACTCGCTAGAGGCTTTTCTCGACAGCATAGGATCATCCACTTCACCACAATCGGCTCGGCATCAGGTCTCAGCCACATGTACGACGGATTTGCCTATCGCACGGCCTACACCCTTACCCCGGGACAACCACCGCCCGGGATGGACTACCTTCCTGCGTCACCCCATCACTCACCTACTAACCGCTTGGTCCGGCGGCTCCACCACTTTCCATTCCCCGAAGGGTCCGGAACGGCTTCACGGCCTTAGCATCACGATGCTCGATGTTTGACGCTTCACAGCGGGTACCGGAATATCAACCGGTTATCCATCGACTACGCCTGTCGGCCTCGCCTTAGGTCCCGACTTACCCTGGGCAGATCAGCTTGACCCAGGAACCCTTAGTCAATCGGCGCAAACGTTTCTCACGTTTGTATCGCTACTCATGCCTGCATTCTCACTCGTCAACCGTCCACAACTACCTTCCGGTGCTGCTTCACCCGGCAGACGACGCTCCCCTACCCATCACAGCACCCGTTGGGGCTATATGCTGCAATGACACGACTTCGGCGGTACGCTTGAGCCCCGCTACATTGTCGGCGCGGAATCACTAGACCAGTGAGCTATTACGCACTCTTTCAAGGGTGGCTGCTTCTAAGCCAACCTCCTGGTTGTCTGTGCGACTCCACATCCTTTCCCACTTAGCGTACGCTTAGGGGCCTTAGTCGATGCTCTGGGCTGTTTCCCTCTCGACCATGGAGCTTATCCCCCACAGTCTCACTGCCGCGCTCTCACTTACCGGCATTCGGAGTTTGGCTAAGGTCAGTAACCCGGTAGGGCCCATCGCCTATCCAGTGCTCTACCTCCGGCAAGAAACACACGACGCTGCACCTAAATGCATTTCGGGGAGAACCAGCTATCACGGAGTTTGATTGGCCTTTCACCCCTAACCACAGGTCATCCCCCAGGTTTTCAACCCTGGTGGGTTCGGTCCTCCACGAAGTCTTACCTCCGCTTCAACCTGCCCATGGCTAGATCACTCCGCTTCGGGTCTTGAGCGTGCTACTAAAAACGCCCTATTCGGACTCGCTTTCGCTACGGCTTCCCCACCCGGGTTAACCTCGCAACACACCGCAAACTCGCAGGCTCATTCTTCAAAAGGCACGCAGTCACGAGAACGTGCAAGCACGTTCCGACGCTCCCACGGCTTGTAGGCACACGGTTTCAGGTACTATTTCACTCCGCTCCCGCGGTACTTTTCACCATTCCCTCACGGTACTATCCGCTATCGGTCACCAGGGAATATTTAGGCTTAGCGGGTGGTCCCGCCAGATTCACACGGGATTTCTCGGGCCCCGTGCTACTTGGGTGTCTCTCAAACGAGCCGCTGACGTTTCGACTACGGGGGTCTTACCCTCTACGCCGGACCTTTCGCATGTCCTTCGCCTACATCAACGGTTTCTGACTCGTCCTGTCGCCGGCAGACAACAGAAGAGAGATCCCACAACCCCCACGACGCAACCCCTGCCGGGTCTCACACGTCGTAGGTTTGGCCTCATCCGGTTTCGCTCGCCACTACTCCCGGAATCACGGTTGTTTTCTCTTCCTGAGGGTACTGAGATGTTTCACTTCCCCTCGTTCCCTCCACACTGCCTATGTGTTCAGCAGCGGGTGACAGCCCATGACGACTGCCGGGTTTCCCCATTCGGAAACCCCCGGATCAAAGCCTGGTTGACGACTCCCCGGGGACTATCGCGGCCTCCCACGTCCTTCATCGGTTCCTGGTGCCAAGGCATCCACCGTGCGCCCTTAAAAACTTGGCCACAGATGCTCGCGTCCACTGTGCAGTTCTCAAACAACGACCAGCCACCCGTCACACACCAACATCGTCAGTGCTTCACCGGGGCCGGCATCTCAGAGGGATTTCATTCCCTCAGACACCCAACAGCGTGCCCGGCAC
>NZ_JBIRXG010000091.1:0-5163 GCF_044388685.1 Streptomyces sp. NPDC020192
TCAACGCCGCCCACGGCATCACCCCCCAACCCACCACCATCCCCCTCTACTCCACCGTCACCACCGAACCCATCGACGGCACCACACTCAACGCCGACTACTGGTACACCAACCTCCGCCAAACCGTCCGCTTCGAAGAAACCACCCACACCCTCCTCACCCACGGCCACCGCCACTTCATCGAAACCACCGCCCACCCCGTCCTGACCATGGCCGTCGAGGAAACGGCGCAGGACACCGCCACGGACGCCACGATCATCGGCACTCTCCGTCGGGACCACGGCGGCCTCACCCAGCTCCACACCGCCCTCGCCACCGCGTGGGCCGGAGGGCTCCCCGTCGACTGGGCGTCGCTGCCCGCGTTCCGCTCCGCGCGGGTCGCGGCGCTGCCGACGTACGCGTTCCAGCGGGAGCGCTACTGGCTGGAGCCGGGCGACGGCGGTCCCGTCGACCTCGCGGCGGCGGGCCTCACGGCACCCGGTCATCCGCTGCTGGGGGCCGTGGTGCGTCCGGCCGAGAGGGATCAACTCGTGCTCACCGGGCGGCTGTCGCTGCGTACGCATCCGTGGCTGGCCGACCATGTGGCGCTGGGCACCGTGCTGTTGCCGGGGGCCGCGTTCGTGGAGCTGGCGTTGCGGGCGGGTGACGAGGCCGGCTGCGAGTGCCTGGAGGAGCTGACTCTCGAAGCACCCCTGGTTCTGCCGGAACGGGGGGCGTTGCGGACGCAGGTGGTGATCGGCGAGGCCGACGACACCGGGCGGCGGGCGCTGCACGTGTACTCGCGTCCGGAGGACGACACGGAGGAGTCCGACACGTGGACGCGGCACGCGAGCGGCGTACTGGCGCAGCGGGCCGACGCGCCGCAGTTCGACCTCACGGTGTGGCCGCCCGCCGGTGCCGAGCCGGTCGACCTGGAGGGCTTCTACGAGGGTCTGGCCGAGGTGGGCCATGGCTACGGGCCGGTGTTCCGCGGTCTGCGGGCGGCCTGGCGCCATGGGCAGGACGTCTACGCCGAGGTGGCCCTGCCGGACGAGGCTCGGGAGGAGGCGGGGCGGTTCGGGGTGCATCCGGCACTGCTCGACGCCGCGCTGCACGCCATCGGTGTGGGGGACTTCTTCGCCGACACCGAGCGGGTACGGTTGCCGTTCGCTTGGAGTGATGTGTCGCTGCGTGCCGTGGGCGCCCGGACGCTGCGGGTGTGGCTGTCGTCGGCGGACACGGACGCGGTGGCGCTGCGGCTCGCGGACGGGGCGGGCCGGCCGGTCGCTTCCGTCGGGTCGATGGTGTCGCGTCCCGTCTCGCCGGGGCAGTTGCCCAGTGCGCAGCAGTCCGAGCGGGATCTCTTCCGCTCGGCGTGGGAACCGATGCGGGCCGCCGGTGCCGGGGCGGATCCGGCCGGCGACTGGGTCGTGCTCGGGCGGGAGGCCGAACCGCTGGTGGCGGCCGTCCTGGCGACAGGCGTGCGTGCGTCGGCCCACGCCGACGTCGCGAGCCTGGTGCAGGCGCTGGACTCGGGCGACGAGGTGCCGGACGTGGTCCTGCTGGCCTGTGCCCCGGTGTCCACCGGCGACATCGCGGCGGACGCCCGCGCGTCCACCTCTCTGATGCTGACCGAGGTGCAGACGTGGCTGGCCGATCCCCGGCTGGAGTCGTCGCAGCTGGTCGTGATCACTCGGGGCGCGGTCGCCACGGACGCCGACGCGAAGGACGCGAACCTGGTGCAGGCCCCGGTGTGGGGACTGTTGCGCTCGGCGCAGTCCGAGAACCCCGGGCGTTTCGTCGTCGTGGACGTGGACGACCCGCAGGTCTCCGTGACGGCGCTGCCGGGTGCGATCGCCGCCGCCCTGTCGGTGAGCGAGCCGCAGATCGCCGTACGCGACGGGGCCGTGCTCGTGCCGAGGCTGGCCCGGGTGACCGTACCGGCCGAGGTCACCGTCCCCGTCTGGGACCCCTCCGGCACCGTGCTCATCACCGGCGGCACGGGCACGCTGGGCGGTCTCTTCGCCCGGCATCTGGTGACGCGGTACGGCGTGCGGCATCTGCTGCTGACCAGCCGACGCGGCGCGGACGCTCCCGGGGCGTCCGAACTCATCGCTCAGCTCGCCGAGTTGGGCGCCGAGGCGACGGTGGTCGCCTGCGACGTGGCGGACCGGGACGCCCTGGCCGGCGTGCTGGACGGCATCGACGCCGCCCATCCGCTGCGGGCGGTCGTGCACACGGCGGGCGTGCTCGACGACGGTGTGATCGGCGCGATGACTCCGGAGCGCGTCGACTGGGTCATGCGGCCCAAGACCGACGCCGCCGTCAACCTGCACGAGCTGACCCGGGACCGTGACCTGACGGCGTTCGTCCTCTTCTCCTCGATCGCCGGTCTGTTCGGCAACCCCGGTCAGGCCAACTACGCGGCGGCGAACGTGTTCACCGACGCGCTGGCCCGTCACCGGCACGCGCAGGGCCTGCCGGCTCTCTCGCTCGCGTGGGGTCTGTGGTCCGACGCGACCGGTATGACCGGGCACCTGGACGAGGGCGAGCGGCGCCGGATGTCGCGCAGTGGCGTGGTGCCGATCTCCGCCGAGCAGGGGCTCGCGCTGTTCGACACCGCCTGCACGCTGGACGAGGCCTGTGTCGCACCCGTCCAGCTCGATCCGCCGGCTCTGCGCGGCCTGGCCGAGGCCGGGGTGCTGCCCGGCGTACTGCGCGGCCTGGTCCGTACGTCCGTCCGGCGGACCGCGGACCAGGGCGGCGACGAGGGCGGGGCGGTGCTCGTACGGCGGCTCGCCGCACTGCCGGAGGCCGACCGGCACCGGGAACTCCTGGAACTCGTACGGACCCAGGCGGCCAACGTCCTCGGACACGCCTCGTCCGCCTCGATCGACCCGGACCACGCCTTCAACGAGCTCGGCTTCGACTCGCTCACCGCGGTCGAGCTGCGCAACCTCCTCAATGCCGCCACCGGGCTGCGGCTGCCGCCCAGCCTCGTCTTCGACTATCCGACCCCGGCTCGCCTCGCCGAGCACCTGCGCACCGGCCTGGAACCCCAGTTCGGGGCGGTCCCGCAGGTCGACCCGCAGGAGGCCGCCGTACGCGAGGCGCTCGCGTCCCTGTCCCTTCAGCAGCTGCGCGAGGCGGGGCTGGTCGACGTCCTGCTCCGGCTCGCCGGCGTCGGTGACACCGGGGGCGAGGCCGAGAGCGAGCGGTTGTCGATCGCCACGATGGGCCTCGACGATCTCGTGCAGCTCGCGCTGGAGACCCCCGAGACGGAGGTCCGGAAATGACCACATCACCCGAGAAGATCGTCGAGGCGCTGCGCGCGTCGTTGTCGGAGAACGAGCGGCTGCGGCGCCAGAACCACCAGCTCACCACGGCGTCCCGGGAGCCGGTGGCCATCATCGGCATGGCCTGCCGCTTCCCCGGCGAGGTGCAGAGCCCCGAGCAGTTCTGGCAGTTGCTCGTCGAGGGCCGGGACGCCGTCTCGGGCTTCCCGACCGACCGCGGCTGGGACCTGGACGCGCTCTACGACCCTGATCCCGACCACCCGGGCACGTCGTACACGAGCCAGGGCGGATTCCTCTATGACGCCGGGCAGTTCGATCCGCTGCTGTTCGGCATCTCACCCCGTGAGGCCCTGGCGATGGACCCGCAGCAGCGGCTGCTCCTGGAGACCTCCTGGGAGGTCTTCGAACGGGCCGGCATCGACCCGACCTCGCTCGGCGGAACCCGGACCGGCATCTTCGCCGGCGCCATCGCCTCCGGCTACGCGATCGGCCTCCCCGAGTTCCCCGAAGGCGTCCAGGGATACGTCGGCACCGGGACCTCGGCCAGCGTGCTGTCCGGCCGGATCTCCTACGCCTTCGGCCTGGAGGGGCCCGCCGTCACCGTCGACACGGCGTGCTCTTCCTCCCTGGTCGCACTCCATCTCGCCTGCCAGGCCCTGCGCAACGGCGAGTGCTCGCTCGCTCTGGCCGGAGGCGTGACGGTGATGGCCGTGCCAGGCCTCTTCACCGAGTTCAGCCGGCAGCGGGGACTCGCGGCGGACGGCCGCTGCAAGGCGTTCGCGGCGGCGGCCGACGGCACCGGCTTCTCCGAGGGCGCCGGTGTGCTCCTCGTGGAGCGGCTGTCCGACGCCCGCCGCAACGGCCACCGGGTCCTGGCCGTCGTACGCGGCTCCGCCGTCAACCAGGACGGCGCCAGCAACGGCCTCACCGCACCCAACGGACCGTCGCAGCAGCGGGTGATCCGGCAGGCCCTCGCCAACGCCCACCTCAAGCCCGCCGAGGTGGACGCGGTCGAGGCACACGGCACGGGGACGACGCTCGGCGACCCGATCGAGGCCCAGGCGCTACTGGCGACATATGGACAGGACCGGCCGGAGAACCGCCCGCTGTGGCTGGGCTCGGTGAAGTCCAACATCGGCCACACCCAGGCCGCGGCGGGTGTCGCGGGCGTCATCAAGATGGTCATGGCGCTTCGGCACGAAGTGCTCCCGCGGACCCTGCACGTCGACGCGCCCTCACCCCACATCGACTGGGACGCGGGCAACGTGTCGCTGCTCACCGAGGAACTGAAGTGGCCGGAGCCGGGCCGCCCGCGCCGGGCCGGCGTCTCCTCCTTCGGCATCAGCGGCACCAACGCCCACGTCATCCTGGAAGCGGCCCCGCCGGAAGCATCACCCACCACCGACGAACCCGAGCGATCGACGAACCCCGTGCCCTGGCCCCTCGCCGGAAGGACCAGGAAGGCCCTCCAGTCCCAGGCGGCCCGCCTGCTCCGCTTCGCCGAGGACACCCCCGGCATCTCCGTCTCCGCCGTCTCCGCAGCCCTGCTCACCACCCGCGCGGCCCTCGACCATCGCGCCGTCGTCCTGGCCTCGGGCCATGACGAGTTCGCACGGCGCCTGCGCGCACTGGCCTCCGACAAGCCGACGAACGGGGTGGTCACGGGGAGCGCGCGGCCCGGGCGGGTGGCGTTCATGTTCACCGGGCAGGGAGCACAACGGCTCGGTATGGGGCGGGAGTTGTACGACGCCGAGCCCGCATTCGCCGCCGCCTTGGACGAGGTAGTCGCGGCGCTGGACCCGCACCTGCCGCGTCCGTTGCGGGAGGTTCTCTTCGGGGACGATCCGGAGCTGCTGCAGCAGACGCAGTACGCCCAGCCTGCCCTGTT
>NZ_JBIRXG010000092.1:0-4968 GCF_044388685.1 Streptomyces sp. NPDC020192
CGCCGGATGCCGCCGCCTGCACCGCCGCTACGAGCGCAAAGCCGAGCACTTCCTCGCCTTCACCAGCATCGCCTGCACCCTCATCTGCTACCGCAAGCTTACCAAATGAGATGACTTCTAAGGCATGCCCCGTAACGATCTTGGAGTTGAGAGGGGCATGGCTGCCGTGGTGCCGCCTGTTCGCCTATCCGGCGAGGGCGAGGTTGTGCAGGCGGGCGATGCCGAGCATGGCGTGGTGAACGCCGTCGCCTTTGAGGCGGCAGTCACGCAGGATCTTCCAGCCCTTCATGCGGGCGAAGGTTTGCTCGACGCGTGCGCGGACTTGCTTATGGGACCGATTGTGTTCCTCTTTCCAGTCCGGGAGCTCTTCACCCTTGCGGCGACGGTGCGGAATGACCAGTCCGGTGCCCTGATAGCCGCCGTCGGTGATGGTCATCGTGTTGCCGATGGCGGCCTTGGCGCCGGACTCTTCCCAGCCGCGGGAGTCGTGCCGGTTGCCCGGCACGGGCCGGCCGACCACCACGACCAGGCGGGTGTCGGCGTCGATGACGACCTGATGGACCGTGGAATAGCGGTAGTTCTTCGACTGCTCGGTGACGGCGTGGTCCCGAGTGGGGACCAGCGTGCCGTCGACGATGAGGACGGTGTCCTTACGGAACCGCGTACGTGGCGGCAGGGCGAGCATCGGCCCGAGATGGTCGATGATCCGGTCGGCGGCCGACTTGGAGATCCTGAAGAGCGGGGCCAGTTGGCGCATCGTCAAGTTCGTGCGCCAGTACGCCGCGACCAGCAGAATGCGGTCCTCCAGCGGGAGGCTCCACGGTCGTCCGCGGTGCACGTCGGCTGCATGCTCGCGCCGTATGGCGGTCACCAACTTGCCGAAGCAGCGCGGGCTCAGCCCGGTGAACGGGGCTATCCAGACGGCTCCGACGCCGTGATCACACCAGCCACACCAAGATCATCTCACCCCCCTGACCAGGGGTTACGGGACAAGTCTTAGGCGGAGTCGCTGACGTAGGCCCAGGCCGCGTCGGTGAGCCAGCCCAGCTCCAGGCGGTGGGTGCCGGCCAGGCGCAGGCAGCCGACCAGGAGGAGCCGGTCGCGGTCGGGGCCGTCTTGCCACTGCTGGCCGAGGGCGGTGAAGGCGCGTTCAGCGGCGCGCTGCCAGTCGGCGCGGCTCCAGCGGTCGTCGGTCCCGAAAGCCACGAGCCGTTCCACGACCCATGAATCGTGCTGAGCTCTGCGGCCGGAACTGCGAGACTCAATCATGGCGGTTGCGCGGCGCCGCCCCGGGGCGGCCGCCCGCTCACGCTGATGATCCAACCGTGACTCAACTGCCTTCGCCTGCAGCTATGGACTTTGATCTTGAAGTCGTTATGATCCACCTGCTCGGCCATCCGCCGAGTCGGGGGGCTGCTGGTGTGCGTACAAGGGCTTCCTGCTGCGTCGGGACCGGAGTATCACATGGGTCTGAAAAACATCGTTGTTCGTGCTGGCATGGTCGGCTCCGCAGCCGTGATGGCGATCGGGCTCTTCGCAGGGGAGGCGAACGCGACATCGACCAACATCGACTACTGGAGCACTGACAGCGCTCCCGTGCGCTGCAGCAAGGCACTGTGCTTGTACTACAATTCCGGCGCCGAGGGGGCGATCTTCTACAACGGCATGGCCGGCGCCGACTACCTGAGATACTTCTCCTTCTGGGACGACCACACCGCAGGGGTCAACAGCTCGAACGGGGCCGGGCAGGAAGTCGACAACAACGCTGCCTCCGCCGAGAACGGCTCGGTCAACTGTGGTGAGGCTATCTACGTCAACTCGGCGGGGTATGGGGACTCGAACGTGCTCGATCCGGGGCGGGGCGGAAACCTCACGTCCAACCTGAAAAACAATGAGGCTTCCCTGGAGCCCATCGTTCCGTCCGGTTCGTACTGCCAGTAGATCAGCCGGAACCTCAGGGCCTGCCCCCAACAGTGGGGCAGGCATTCCCATGACTCTCTCAGGCGAGGACCTTACCTATGGCTCCGAAGAGGCGCGCTGGCTGGGCGATCGCAGGAGGTGTGCTTGCGCTCGCGACGGTGTCGGGTTGCGGTTCCGCTTCATCACCAGGGCAGGGTTTGGCTGCCTCCCCCGTGCCGGCTCCCTCCGTGACGGGAGCGATGAGTGACCTCCACCTGCCAATCGAGAATTACATGCTGACTCCACTTCAGTCAGCAGAGCGCGACTGGCTTGCCCAGGTCACCATTCGCAGATGTCTTGCCCGCTTCGGATATGACTACCCGGATCCCGGTGCCCGACCGACCTCTGGGAGTATGGCACTCGCTCAGTATTCGGTGCTCGCCCGCCGCTATGGAGTGACCGATCCTGCCAGTGTGCACCAATGGGGCTATCACTTCCCTCGGGCGACTGCGACTCCCGGCAGCGGCAAGGCCGTACTCCTAGCCGAGCTCCCCGCCGACGAGCGAAAAGTGCTGACGGGTTATGACCCGACCACGCACGGTCCTGCCACCTCGTATAAGGGACAGCCCATTCCAAATCTCGGCTGCAGGAACGAGCCCGACCGGTTGCTCGGCGGGCCGGCGGAGGGCGCGAAGGGCCCTAACGCCGCAAAGGGCGGCGCGGTCAACATCGTCGACGGCTTGGTCGCTAAGCTCAAAGCGGCAAGTTTCAATGAATCTATGGCTGATCCGCGGGTGGTCGCGGTGTTCAAAGCCTGGACGGCTTGTATGAAGACCGTCGGATACCACGAGGCCGACCCGATGCGCGTGCCGGAAGGATTCCCCGGGTCGGGTACGCCGTCGTCCGCTGAGATCGCCGAAGCCCAGGCCGACGTGTCCTGCAAAGCCCGGACCAACATGGCCGGGATCTGGTTCGCAGTCGAGTCCGAATATCAGAATGCCGCTATCGCTGAGAATGCCAAGCAGCTCTCCGGCGTCAAGTCCGCCTTGAAAAAGGAAGTCGTGAACCTCCAGAGGCTCCTGCGGGCGCAGGGTGCGTCCTGAACACCTGGTGACGCAGCTCATCTCTGGGTTGGAATGGTCGTAGTTGTGACCCGGCGGACCGGAGAGCGAGCCGGTCATCTTTCCGGCGGACAACAGTGTCCCCGACAGCGATGGACTACGTGCGGCCACACCTGCGTCTTCCACACTTTGATCGCCTCCTCGTCGTGATCCAGTGCCCGCCGCACGGGCACCTGGTACTACAGCCGGAGATCTTGAGGGTCGGTGATGGGTGGGATCGGCCGGTGGCGGGCCCAGGGGCGGAGGCGGTCCGGGAGCGGGTCTCCGCGGCGTCGGTAGTGACTGACCATGGCGCGGGTCTGGTGGAGCCGGCGCCATAACTCGCAGGTCAGGACGGTCTCCACGGGGTGGTGGGGGTTGAGGTGGGTGGCGGCCGGGCAGTGCCGGATGGTGTGGATCGAGGGCCGCAGGAGCGGGCCGGGGATCAGCCGGTGGCCTCGCTCTCGTCGGTGCTGGGAGCTTTTCCCTGGTCGGGGGCCTGCTCCGGGCTGGTATCCGGCTCGGGTTCGGGGGTCTGGTCGGGTTCGGGGAGGGCGGCGCATTGGATGCTGAGGAACGCGGTAGCGAGCATGCAGGCGGTGACGTGACGGTGCCAGGGGGTCCATTTACTGACCTGGTACTGGGCCAGGCCGACAAGCTGCTTGTTGATCTCGTTGTCCTCCTCGGTCTGCCAGCGGCCACCGACCCTGGCGGTGATCTCCGAGACGGTGATGCCGATGGGGGCGTGGACGAGGAAGTAGGCGATCTCCCAGTGGAGTTGTCCGTCCTTGCCGGGCCGGTTGGGGTGCAGGGACCGGCGCAGCACCAGCCAGTGCGCATGGCCATCAGCCGGGTTCTCGTGGTTGACCTGGACGGCGAAGGCCGTCCAGTCGTAGAGACGCTCGCCCTTGGCGCCGTCGCCGCAGGAGCGGCGTTCCCACTGGTCACGGGTCTTGGCGTAGTGGAGCAGGTCGTCGGCGCGTTTCACGGCCGGCTGGCGCGGCTTGCCCGCAGGTCCGTCGATGGGGAGGTCGACGGGGACGCCGGACACGTACGGCACCGCGTGGTCGTGGCACCGGGCCCGCAGCTGCGGGTCACGGCCATATCCGGCGTCGGCCAGCATTCAGGAGAACGGCACATCGGCCGCGCGGGCGTGCTCGAGCATCGTGATGGCCAGCTCGGGCTTGGTGGCGAAGGCGATCTCGTCAGGGACCCCGGCCTCACGGTACCGCCGGCGGTCCTTCGTCCATTCCTCGGGCAGATACAGGCGGCGGTCGATGAAGGCGTGCCCGGCAGCGGTGGCGTAGGTGAGCATCACCATCGTCTGGCAGTTGCGGACATCACCGGTCAGGCCACAGTGCTGGAAGGCCACCCCGACCGACTTGGTGCCCTTCTTCTGTGCCTGGGTGTCATCGATGACCAGCGACGCGTCCTGGTCGCCCAGGTGCGTGATGACGTAGGCACGGACCGCGTCACGCAGCCGGTCGGCGTCCCACACCGATCCGTTCAGCAGCCGCTGCATCCGGTCCGCAGGTACATGCCCGGCACGCTCCGACAGCGTCCAGCCGTTCTTCTTCGGCAGCTCCGCCAGCAACCCCTCGATGAACTGCGCGAACACCACCCGAGGCTCCGGCCGGTTGAACAAATACCCCAACGAACCAGTCAGCGTGGTTAGTTCGGCATCCCACCCGGCTATCTGCTCAGCCGTCACACCCAGCATCATGTCCGGTCAACGACGCCACGCAGGCTCCGTCACAAGATCTCCGGCTGTAGTACTTGGTCGGAGCACATGTTCAGACGAAGGCCGCTTTGACGTACGGCGGTTACCGAACCGAGTGATCAAGTTCGACGCACTATTCGACACAGGACGTTAAATCCAATGCCGTTGACTTTGGGCCGTGTTGGCGGTTCAACGGATACCAGGGGTGGTGTTCCGTGGCTGCTCGGCTGGTCGATCGTGTGGCGCTTG
>NZ_JBIRXG010000093.1:0-4545 GCF_044388685.1 Streptomyces sp. NPDC020192
CCACGCCTGGACCCACGGCCTCCCCATCAACTGGACCCCGACCTCAGACGCGCCACACCCGTACCGGCTCGACCTCCCCACCTACCCCTTCCAGCGGCAGCGCTACTGGCTCACCGAGCTGGCCGCCTCCAACGACCCGACCGCGCACGGCCTGCACGCCACTCATCACCCCCTGCTGACGGCCGCGGTCCACAACGCGGAGTCGGGTCGGCTGATCCTGACCGGGCGTCTCACCGCGCACGCCCACCCGTGGCTGGCGCATCACTCCGCACACGGCACCCCGCTCCTCCCCGGCACGGCTTTCGTTGAACTCGCCCTCCACGCGGCGCAGTACACGTCCGCCCCGCACATCCAGGAGCTGACACTCGAGGCTCCCCTCGCCCTCGACGCACAGCTCCCGACGCATCTGCAGATCACGGTCGCGCCGGACGGTCCGTCGGGGCAGATCACCGTGCAGATCCACTCGCGTCCGGAGGACCCGCACGATCCGACCACCGCGTGGCGGCACCATGCGACGGCCACGCTCACCGCCGACGCCACCGATGCCGCCGTACCGCCGGTGAGTTGGCCGCCCACGGAGGCGCGGCTGCTGGACACCGAGGGGTTCTACGAGGAGGCCGAGCGCGCGGGTTACGGATACGGTCCGGCCTTCCAGGGCCTGCGGAGGGCGTGGCGGCAGGGGTCCGAGCTGTACGCCGACGTCGTGCTGCCGCGCGACCAGCACGAGGAGGCCACGGGCTACGGTCTGCACCCCGCGCTCTTCGACGCCGCGCTGCATGCTCTGCTGCTCGGCGGGGAGGGCGGCGACCAGGCGGTCCGACTGCCGTTCGTCTGGTCCGGGGTCACGCTGCACGCCGCCTCCGCCACGACGCTGAGGGTACGGATCTCGTCGCTGGGCGAGAGCGACTTCGCGCTCGTCGCGACGGACGGGGCCGGCAGTCCGGTCGTCACCGTCGACCGGCTCACCGTGCTTCCGGTCACCGAGGAGCAGGTACGCGAGAGTGCCCGTTCCGCCGGGGACGACGGGCTCTACCGGCTCGACTGGGTCGCGCTGCCCTCGTCGAACTCCTCGCTGGACTCGGCCCGTTGGGTCGGCATCGGTGCGGATGCCGGGGTGGCCGTGGCGGCCTCGTACTCCACCATGGACTCTCTCGTCGAGTCCCTGGACTCCGGAGCCGAGACTCCTGACCTGGCCCTCCTGGTCTGCGGCGAGAGCGGTGGCGGTGCTCTGCCGGACGTGGTGCGTGAGGGGACGTCCGCGCTGCTGGGTGCCGTGCAGTCCTGGCTCGCCGACGGGCGGCTCGACGCGTCGCGCCTGGTCGTCGTCACCCGGGGTGCGGTGGCCGCGCTGCCCGATGAGGGCGTCGACAACCTGGGCCAGACCGCGCTGTGGGGTCTGATGCGCTCCGCGCAGTCCGAGCACCCGGGGCGTTTCCTGCTGCTCGACACCGACACGCCCGAAATCGCCGAGGAGGCCGTACGACGACTCGCGGCGTCCGGGGTGGAGCAGGCGGCGCTGCGCGGCGGCACCCTGCTGACCCCCCGGCTGGTGCGGGCGCCCGTGCCGCCGCGACCGGAACCGGACACTCGCCCCGCGGTGTCGTCCGAGGGGACCGTGCTCATCACAGGTGGTACCGGGACGCTGGGCGGGCTGGTGGCCCGGCATCTCGTCGTCGAGCACGGCGTACGGCAGCTGCTGCTCCTGAGCCGCCAGGGTGCGGACAGTCCGGGTGCCGGGGAGCTGGCGGCCGAACTCGGTTCGCTGGGCGCCCGGGTGACGTTCGCGGCGTGTGACGTATCGGACCGTGAGGCGTTGGCCGAGATACTCGCGGGCATTCCGGCGGAGCATCCGCTGACCGCGGTGGTGCACGCGGCCGGGGCGCTGAGCGACGCCACCGTGGCGGCCCTGTCCCCGGAGCACCTGGACCGGGTGCTGCGGCCCAAGGCCGACGCGGCCGTGCATCTCGACGAGCTGACCCGGGACCTGGACCTGTCGGCGTTCGTGCTGTTCTCGTCGGCGGCCGGAGTGCTCGGCAACGCCGGACAGGGCAACTACGCGGCCGCCAACGCCGTCCTCGACGCGCTCGCCGTGCGCCGCGGGGCGCGCGGGCTGCCCGCCGTGTCGATCGCCTGGGGCCTGTGGGCTCCGTCCAGCGCCATGCGGGCGCACCTCGGTGAGCAGGACGAGGCCCGGATCGCGGGGGCCGGTGTGCTGCCCATGCCCGCGGAACAGGGCCTCGCGCTGCTGGATGCCGCCCTGCGTGCCGACCGGCCCACTCTGGTGGCCGCGCGTCTGGATCCGGCGGCGCTGCGCCGCCGGGCGCAGGACGGCACGCTGCCCGGCGTACTGCGCGGGATCGTTCGCGTGCCAGTACGGCGTGCTGCTGCGGCCGGCGCGGACGACGGGGGCTCCGCGGTGCTCCAACGCCTGGCGGGACTTCCGGAAGCCGAGCAGGAACGGGAGTTGTTCTCGCTGGTCCGGGGCGAGGCGGCGGCCGTGCTCGGGCACGCCGACCCCTCCTCGCTCGACGCGTCGCAGCCGTTCAAGACGCTTGGTTTCGACTCGCTCACCGCGGTCCAGCTGCGCAACCGCCTCGGGGCGGTGACCGGCCTCAGGCTGCCTGCCGGCCTGGTCTTCGACCACCCCTCGCTCACCGCGGTCGCCCGTCATCTGCGGACCCGGCTCACCGGAGCCGCACGGGCGACCACGGCACCCGTGCCGGTCTCCGCGACCGCCGCCGACGAGCCGGTCGCGATCGTCGGCATGGCCTGCCGTTTCCCCGGGGGTGTCCGCTCGCCGGAAGACCTCTGGCGCCTGGTCACGGAGGGCGGGGACGCGGTCTCCGGGTTCCCTGCCGACCGCGGCTGGGACCTGGACGGCCTCTACGACCCGGACCCGGACCGCCCGGGCACGTCGTACGCCCGCGAGGGCGGATTCCTCTACGACGCCGCCGACTTCGACGCCGGATTCTTCGGCATCTCCCCGCGCGAGGCCCTCTCGATGGACCCGCAGCAGCGGCTGCTCCTGGAGACGTCCTGGGAGGTCTTCGAGCGGGCGGGCATCGACCCGACGACGCTCAAGGGCAGCCGGACGGGCGTCTTCGCCGGAGCGATGTACCAGGAGTACGCCTCGAACGTCGCGCCCGAGAGTGTCGAGGGACACTTCCTCAGCGGCACCTCGTCCAGCGTCGTCTCGGGCCGCGTCTCCTACACCTTCGGCCTGGAGGGGCCGGCCGTCACCATCGACACCGCCTGCTCCTCCTCCCTGGTCGCCCTGCACCTGGCCGCCCAGGCGCTGCGCAACGGCGAG
Source organism: Streptomyces sp. NPDC020192 (assembly GCF_044388685.1). NCBI lineage: Bacteria > Bacillati > Actinomycetota > Actinomycetes > Kitasatosporales > Streptomycetaceae > Streptomyces > Streptomyces sp. NPDC020192. Next base: position 3,311 of record NZ_JBIRXG010000093.1, read on the forward strand.
TGCGAGCTGGCGCTGGCCGGCGGTGTGGCGGTGATGACCACGCCGGTGCTGTTCACCGAGTTCAGCCGGCAGCGCGGGCTCGCCCCGGACAGCCGCTGCAAGCCCTTCGCGGCGGCGGCGGACGGTACGGCCTGGTCCGAGGGCGTGGGTGTGCTGCTGGTGGAGCGCCTGTCCGACGCCCGCCGCAACGGTCACCGTGTCCTGGCCGTCGTACGCGGCTCCGCCGTCAACCAGGACGGCGCCAGCAACGGCCTCACCGCACCCAACGGGCCCTCCCAGCAGCGAGTGATCCGACAGGCCCTCGCCAACGCCCGCCTCGCGCCCGGTGACATCGACGCGGTCGAGGCACACGGCACCGGTACGACACTGGGCGACCCGATCGAGGCCGACGCCCTGCTCGCTACGTACGGACAGGACCGCCCCGAGGACCGGCCGCTGTGGCTGGGCTCGGTGAAGTCCAACATCGGCCACACCCAGGCCGCCGCCGGCATGGCCGGACTCATCAAGACGGTCATGGCGATGCGCCACGGACTGCTGCCCCGCACCCTGCACATCGACGCGCCCACACCGCACGTCGACTGGACGTCGGGCCGGGTGTCCCTGCTGACCGAACCGATCGCCTGGCCCGCATCGGACGGACCGCGCCGAGCGGGCGTCTCCTCCTTCGGCGCCAGCGGCACCAACGCCCACGTGATCCTGGAGCAGGCGCCGCTCACCGCCGAGCCCACGGAGGACGCCCCTGCCGACGTCACGGCCAGCGTGGTCCCCTGGGCCGTGTCGGGCCGTACGACGGACGCCCTGCGCGCCCAGGCCGCCCGGCTGTGTGCCTTCGCGGAGTCCGACGAGGCCGCGGAGCTGAGCCCGCAGGCTGTTGCGGCTTCCCTGGCCGCCGACCGTGCCACGTTCAGCCACCGCGCCGTCGTTCTGGCCTCCGACCGCGCGGGCTTCACGGATGCCCTCACCGCCCTCGCCGACGGGACACCCCACCCCGGCGTCGTCCAGGCCACGGCGCTGGACGTGGCTCGTACGGTGTTCGTGTTTCCGGGGCAGGGCTCGCAGTGGACCGGCATGGGACGCGAACTCCTCGACACCTCACCCGAGTTCGCAGCCCGCATCGCGGAATGCGAGACCGCCCTCGCACCCTACGTCGACTGGTCACTCACCGACGTACTACGCGGCAGCCCCGGCGCGCCCGGCTACGACCGCGTCGACGTCGTCCAACCCGCCCTCTTCGC
>NZ_JBIRXG010000094.1:0-4446 GCF_044388685.1 Streptomyces sp. NPDC020192
CGAAGAAACCACCCACACCCTCCTCACCCACGGCCACCGCCACTTCATCGAAACCACCGCCCACCCCGTCCTGACCATGGCCGTCGAGGAAACGGTCGGCGCAGCGGAGCGTGACGCGGTGGTCATCGGTACCCTGCGCCGGGAGCACGGCGGCCTAGCCCAGCTGCACACCGCCCTCGCCACCGCGTGGACCCGCGGTCTGCCGGTGGACTGGTCCACGGTTCTGGGAGGTGTGCGGACACCGCCCCTCGACCTGCCGACGTACCCGTTCCAGCGAGAGCGGTACTGGCTGGAGCCGAGCGCGGCCGTGGTCCCCTCCGTCGAGGGGATTCCGGCCGAGGCACGGTTCTGGGAGGCGGTGGAGAGCGAGGACCTCGGAGCTCTGGCAACAGCCATCGACCTGGGCGGTGACATCGCCTCGTGGGGCGAGGTGTTGCCCGCGTTGGCGGGCTGGCGCCGTAAGCGGCGTGAACAGTCGGCTCTGGACGACCTGCGCTACAAGGTGGTGTGGAAGCCCACGACCGTCTCCGAGAACGCGTCGTTGACCGGCACATGGCTGCTGGTCGTTCCCGAGGCGCTCGCGGACGGCGGCTGGTGCGAGGCGATCGCCCGGGCCGTCGGGCAGGCCGGCGGCCGTGTCGTCGTGTTGGCCGTGGACACCGCGGACCGCCTCGACCGGTCGCGCCTCGGCCTGCGGATCCAAGAGGTGCTGGGCGAGGAGCCACTCCCGGACGCCGTGCTGTCCCTGCTCGCCCTCGACTCCTCCACGCACCCTGAATTCCCTTCCGTGCCCAGCTCGTTGGTGGGTACGACGGTCCTCGTTCAGGCGCTGCTCGACCTCGGTCTGGAGGCACCTGTGTGGTGCGCGACCAGCGGGGCGGTCTCGGTGGCCGGGTCCGACGGGCCGAGCCAGCCGGAGCAGGCGGCCGTCTGGGGCTTCGGCCGGGTGGCGGGGCTGGAGCACCCGCATCTGTGGGCGGGCCTCGTGGACCTGCCCGAGCGGGTGGACGACCGGACGGCGGCACGCCTGGCTGGCCTCCTCGCCGGCCCCGAAGGCGAGGACCAGGTGGCGCTCAGGCCCTCGGGAGTGTTCGTACGACGACTCGTGCGCGCCGCGACGGCAGACGCGCCGGTGGTCCGGGAGTGGAAGCCCGAGGGCACGGTTCTCGTCACCGGCGGCACCGGCGGGCTCGGCCGGCAGGTGGCACGCTGGCTGGCGCGGAGCGGCGCCGGCCATCTGCTGCTGGTGAGCCTGCGGGGCATCGAGGCACCGGGGGCCGAGGAACTGGTCGCCGAACTCGGCGCGTCGGGTGCCCGGGTCACCGTCGCGGCCTGCGATGTGGCCGACAAAGAGGCCCTACGGCGGCTGCTGCGCGAGCAGGTGCCGTCCGATGCGCCGCTGACGGCAGTGGTGCACACCGCAGCCGTCCTGGACGACGGGGTCATCGACACGCTGTCGCCGGAGCGGATGGAGCATGTGCTGCGGGTGAAGGTGGGCGGGGCCGTGCACCTGTATGAACTCACCCGGGACATGGATCTCTCGGCGTTCGTGCTGTTCTCGTCGTTCGGGTCGACGTTCGGTCTGCCGGGCCTCGGCAACTACGCTCCCGGCAACGCCGTGTTGGAGGCGTGGGCGGAACAGTGGCGGGCCGAGGGCCGCCCGGCCACGGCCGTCGGCTGGGGCACCTGGGCCGGCGGCGGCATGGCCGAGGGCGGTGTCGGGGAGCGCGGCCGTACGCACGGAATCCACGAGATGGACCCGGCAGCCGCCACCACCGCCCTCGAACAGGCACTGGAGCGGGACGAGCCGAGCCCGGTGATCATCGACATCCGCTGGGAGCGGTTCGCGGTGGCGTTCCACGCCAAACGGCCCACTCACGGCTTCGAGTTGATACCGGAGGCCAGGGCGGCCCTCGAGGCGGCGGGCGGCTCGGGGCCGGAAGACGGCGACAGCGATCCTTCCGCACTCCTGAATCAGCTGGCCGGTCTGTCCGACGCCGAGCGTGACCGGACGCTGCTGGAGATCGTGCGCAAGAACGCCGCCTCCGTGATGAGCCACGGCGCGATGAAGGCCGCGACACTGGAGGCCGTCGAGCCCGCGCGGGCCTTCCGCGATCTCGGCTTCGACTCCCTCATGGCGGTGGAGTTGCGCAACCGGATCGGTTCGGCCACCGGTCTGCGTCTCGCGCCGACGCTGGTCTTCGACCATCCCACGCCGGAGGCGGTGGTACGCCATCTACGTGCCGAGCTGGGTCTCAAGGGCGCGCACGCACCCGAGCCCGTGTTCGGCGAACTCGACGACCTGGAACGGGCCTTGTCGTCGTACACACCGGACACCGACACCCGCACCAAGATCGCCAAGCGTCTGGAGTCCCTCCTGTGGGAGTGGACCCGCGCGGAGGCCGATCCGTCGGACACGGCCGACGGCACGGACCTCGCGGCGGTCTCCAACGACGAGATGTTCGAGCTCATCGACAGGGAGCTCGGAACGGCCTGACGACCGGCCGGGCCCGCCCACCCCTCAGCGCGACACCGACTGCACGTGCCTCACGGAGGTTCTGCAATGCCGAACGACGAGAAGAAGCTGCGCGACTATCTGAACCGGGTCACGGCCGACCTGCGCCAGACGCGCGGCCGCCTGAAGGCCGTCGAGGCCAGGGACTGGGAGCCCGTCGCCATCGTCGGCATGGGCTGCCGGTTCCCCGGTGACGTCAGCTCCCCCGAGGACCTGTGGGAGCTGGTCGCCGACGGGCGGGACGCGATCTCGTCGTTCCCGGAGGACCGCGGCTGGGACCTCGACTCCCTGTACGCCGCCGACCCCGACCGGCCGGGCACCTCGCACACCCGCCACGGCGGCTTCATCGGTGCGGCCGGGGACTTCGACGCCGCGCTCTTCGGCATCTCCCCACGCGAGGCCCTCGCCATGGACCCGCAGCAGCGGCTGCTGCTGGAGAGCTGCTGGGAGGTCCTGGAGCGCTCGGGTATCGACCCCACGTCCCTGGCGGGCACGCGTACGGGCGTCTTCGTCGGTGTGTCCCCGTCCGGATACGGCAGCGGCGCCCAGGACGTGCCGGAGGGCGCCGAGGGCTACACCATGACGGGCGTGGCCCCCGCGGTCGCGTCGGGCCGGATCTCGTACGCCTTCGGTCTGGAGGGGCCGGCCGTCACCGTCGACACCGCCTGCTCGTCCTCCCTGGTCGCACTCCATCTCGCCTGCCGTGCGCTGCGGCAGGAGGAGTGCTCGCTGGCGCTGGCCGGTGGCGTCGCGGTCCTCGCCCTGCCCACGCTCTTCCAGGAGTTCAGCCGGCAGCGCGGGCTCGCGGCGGACGGCCGCTGCAAGTCCTTCGCCGCCGCGGCCGACGGCACGGGCTTCTCCGAGGGCGTCGGCATGCTCCTGCTGGAGCGCCTGTCGGACGCGCGCCGCAACGGCCACCGGGTCCTGGCCGTCGTACGCGGCTCCGCCATCAACCAGGACGGCGCCAGCAACGGCCTCACCGCACCCAGCGGACCGTCGCAGCAGCAGGTCATCCTCCAGGCCCTCGCCAACGCCCGGCTGTCGGGCGCGGACGTGGACGCGGTGGAGGCGCACGGCACCGGAACGACCCTGGGCGACCCCATCGAGGCACAGGCACTCCTCGCCACCTACGGGCAGGAACGGGCAGAGGACCGCCCGCTGTGGCTGGGCTCGGTGAAGTCCAACATCGGTCACACCCAGGCCGCCGCCGGCATGGCCGGGATCATCAAGACGGTCATGGCGATACGGCACGGCGTACTGCCCCGCACCCTCCACGTGGACGAACCCACACCGCACGTCGACTGGCAGGCAGGCCAGGTCTCCCTGCTCACCGAGCAGATGCGGTGGCCCGAGACCGGCCGCCCGCGCCGCGCCGGCGTCTCCTCCTTCGGTGTCAGCGGCACCAACGCCCACATCATCCTCGAACAGGCCGATGAGCCCCTGCCGGAGTCCTCCTCCGCGAACCGCCCCTCGACCCCGTGGGTGCTGTCGGGCAAGTCGGAGACGGCTCTGCGTGGACAGGCGGAGCGAGTCGCAGCGTTCGTCCGAGCACGCGCGGACCTCGACTCGGCTGCCGTGGGTACAGCACTGCTGACCTCCCGGGCCGCTCTCGAACAGCGTGCGGTACTGCTCGGCGACGACCGCGACAACCTGTTGCAGGCCCTCGACGCCCTCAGCAGCGGCCGGCCGGATCCCAAGGTCGTGACCGGGAGTGTGCGGTCGGGGCGGGTGGCGTTCATGTTCACCGGGCAGGGGTCACAACGGCTCGGTATGGGGCGGGAGTTGTACGACGCCGAGCCCGCCTTCGCCGCCGCCTTGGACGAGGCCGTCGACGCCCTGGACCCGCACCTGCCGCGTCCGTTGCGGGAGGTTCTCTTCGGGGACGATCCGGAGCTGCTGCAGCAGACGCAGTACGCCCAGCCTGCCCTGTT
>NZ_JBIRXG010000095.1:0-4391 GCF_044388685.1 Streptomyces sp. NPDC020192
AGGCCGTTGGAGGCGCCGTCCTGGTTGACCGCGCTGGACCGCACCACGGCGAGGACCTCGTGCCCGTTGCGCCGGGCGTCCGAGAGGCGCTCCAGGACGACCACACCGGCACCCTCGGACCAGCTGGTCCCGTCGGCCGCCTCGGCGAACGCCTTGACGCGGCCGTCGGGCGCCAGCCCGCCCTGCTTGCTGAACTCGGTGAACCCGACGGGGCTCACGAGGACGTTCACCCCGCCGGCCAGAGCGAGCGAGCACTCGCCCGACCGCAGGGCCTGACCGGCCCAGTGCATGGCCACCAACGACGACGAGCACGCCGTGTCCACCGTCACCGCCGGGCCCTCCAGGCCCAGGATGTAGGCGAGCCGGCCGGAGATGACGGACAGCAGGCCGCTGGTCATCCGGTGGCTGTCGGTCTCGGGGAGGTCGTCGATGGCTTCCAGGTAGCCCGAGGAGGCCGCGCCGACGAAGACACCGGTGGCCGAGCCGGCGAGCGTCGCCGGGTCGATCCCGGCGTGCTCCAGCGACTCCCAGGCCACCTCCAGCAGCAGCCGCTGCTGCGGGTCCATCGCCAGTGCCTCGCGCGGGGATATCCCGAAGAAGCCGGCGTCGAACTCCGTCGCGGAGTCGACGAAGCCGCCCTCGTGGGTGACCGAGGCACCCGGCCGGTAGCCCGCCGGGTCGTACAGCGCCTCCAGGTCCCAGCCGCGGTCGTCCGGGAAGGGCGTCATCGCGTCCGTGCCGGTGGCGACCAGGTCCCACAGGCCGTCGGCGCTGGTCACACCGCCCGGGTAGCGGCAGGCCATGCCGACCACGACGATCGGGTCGTCGTCGGTCGCCCGTACCAGCGCCGGCAGGTCCTGCTGCGGCTCGGTGGTCTCGCCGAACCGCTCGGCGAGGTATCCGGCCAGCCGGGCCGCGCTCGGGTAGTCGAAGACCAGGGTGGCGGGCAGGTTCGTGACGGTCGCGGTCTGGAGCCGGTTGCGCAGCTCCACCGCGGTCAGCGAATCGAAGCCGATCTCGCGGAACGCCTGCCCGGGTTCGATCTCGTCGCCGCCGGTGTGGCCGAGGACGGCGGCGGCGTGCTCGCGGACCAGGGTGGTCAGGTACGCGCGCCGCTCGGCCGCTGGCATGGCCGCCATCCGGCCGGCGAACCCGCCGGCGTCGGATTCGGTCAGCTCGGCGGCGGCCGGGGCCGCCTCCGGGAGCAGGGCGAACAGGCGGCTGGGGCGAGCCAGGGTGAACGCGGGGACGAACTTCGTCCAGTCCATGTCGGAGACCGTGATGGTGGTCTCGTCCTGTTCCAGGACGCGCTGCATGGCGGCGACGGCGAGGTCGGGCTGCATGGTGCGCACGCCCATCCGCCGCAGGTAGTCCACGAAGGAGGCGTCGATGTCGGTCATGCCCGGCGCGGCCCAGCCGCCCCAGGCGATCGAGGTGGCGGTCCGGCCCCGCGCCCGCCGCCACTCGGCCAGGCTGTCCAGGAAGGCGTTGCCCGCCGCGTAACCGCCCTGGCCGCTGCCGCCCCATGAGGCGGCGCCCGAGGAGAACAGGACGAACGCGTCCAGCTCCATGCCCTCGGTCAGCTCGTCCAGCAGCAGCGCGCCCTCGGCCTTGACCCGCAGCTCGCCCGCCAGCTGTTCGGCCGTCAGGGACTCCACCGGCGCCAGGTCGCTGCCGATGCCGGCGGCGTGCATCACCGTGCGCAGCGGCAGGTCGTCCGGTATCGCGGCGACCACGGCCGCCATCGCCTCGCGGTCGGCGACGTCGCAGGCGTGCACGCTCACCCGCGCGCCGGCCTGCTCCAGCCCGGCCCGCAGCTCGGCCGCGCCCGGTGCGTACGGGCCGCGGCGCGACAGCAGCACCACGTGCTCGGCGCCGCGGTCGACCAGCCAGCGGGCCACGTACGCCCCGATGCCGCCGGTGCCGCCGGTGACCAGGGCGGTCCCGCTGGTCCGCCAGGGCTCGCCGGTGCCGCGGACCGGAGCGCGCACCAGCCGGCGGGCCACGACGCCCGAGGCGCGCACCGCGAGCTGGTCCTCGCCGTGGGCCGCGGACAGCGCGCCGCCCAGGCGCGCCGCGGCGGCGGAGTCGAACTCCGCGGGCAGGTCGGCGATACCGCCCCACAGGCCGGGCAGCTCCAGGGCCGCGACGCGGCCGAGGCCCCAGATGGCGCCCTGCCACATGCCGCCGACGGGCTCGCCCGGCCTGGCGGCCACCGCGGCGCGGGTGAGCACCCACAGCGGCGCGGTCTGCCCGGACGCGCGCAGCGTCTGGACCAGGCGGAGGGTGGCCACCGGGCCGTCCTCGCCGGTGGGCGGCAGCCAGACGACACCGTCGCAGCGGGTTTCGGCGAGCCGCTCGGCGGTGGCGTCGGCCAGTTCGACGACGGCCGTGTCCGGGCCGAGCGCGTCGGCGACACCGGTGGCCCACGGGTCGTCGGCGGAGTCCACGACGGCCAGCCAGCGGCCGGCCGACGGGCCCTGGCGCAGGCCGTCGACCGGGACCCAGGACTGGCGGTACGTCCAGTCGTCGGCGGCCGCTTCCCGCAGGCGGCGCTCGCGCCAGTCCAGCAGGGCGGGGACGACCTCGGAGACGACCTCGTCGTCGACGCCCAGCGACTGGGCCAGCCGCCCGCCCTCGACGGACTCCCAGAACAGGGCGTCCACCGGGTCGCGGCCCGCCGTCGGCTCGGGGAGCGCGTTCCAGAACCGGCGGTGCTGGAAGGCGTACGTGGGCAGCTCGACGCGGCGCGGCGACAGGCCCGCGAACACGCCGTCCCACACGATGGGCACGCCGTGCACGAACAGCTGGGCCGCGGAGGCCAGCATCCGGGCCGGGCCGCCCTCGTTGCGGCGCAGCGTCCCGGTGACCGCCGCCTCGGCGGCCAGGTCGGGGTAGTGCGTGTCGAGGATCTCCTGGACCGGCACGGTCAGGACCGGGTGCGGGCTGGCCTCGACGAAGGCGCCGAAGCCCGCCTCCGCCAGCACGCGGGTGGTCTGCTCGAACAGCACCGGCGAGCGCAGGTTGCGGTACCAGTACTCGGCGTCCAGCGTGGCGGTGTCGACGAGGGCGGCGTCGACGGTCGAGTACATGGGGATGGAGCCGGCCCGGGGCCGCACGAAGGACAGCTCCTCAAGGAGCCGCTCCCGCAGGGGCTCGAGGGCGGCCGAGTGGGACGCTGCCATGCCGAGGATGCGGGCCGGGACCTCGGCGGCCTCGCACTCGGCGAGGTACGCCTGGACGTCCTCCACGCTGCCGGAGACGGTCACGGCGGAGGGGGAGCTGACGCCGGCGATGGACAGCTCGGTGTACTTGGCGATCTGCTCCTCGACGGCGGCCTGCCCCAGCTTGACGGAGGCGATGGCGCCCGTGCCGAGGAGGACGTTCTCGAAGATGTTGCCGCGCACCAGGACCACGCGGTAGGCGTCCGTGAGGGACAGCGCGCCGGCCACGTGTGCCGCGGCGACCTCGCCCTGGGAGTGCCCGACGACGGCGGCGGGCTCGACACCCATGGCCCGCCACACCTCGGCGAGCGCCACCATCATCGTGAAGAAGACCGGGTGGTAGACGTCGACGCGCTTCAGCAGCTCCGCCGACTTCTCGGGCTCCCGCAACACCTCCAGCAGCGACCAGTCGACGAGGGGTTCCAGCGCCTTGGCGCACTCCTCGACCTTCGCGGCGAAGACGGGCGAGGTGGCGAGCAGTTCCTTGGCCATGCCCTGCCACTGCGAGCCCTGGCCGGGGAAGACGAACACCGCGCGGCCGCCGGAGCGGGCGGCGCCGGCGACGACGTTGGCGGCCGGTTCCCCGGCGGCGAGCGCGGCCAGCCCGGCCGTCAGCTCGTCCCGATCGGCGCCGACCACGACGGCGCGGTGTTCGAACAGGGCGCGGGAGCGCAGGAGCGACCAGCCGATGTCGGCGGGGTCGAGCTCCGGGTCGTCCCGCACGCGCTCCAGCAGGCGTCCCGCCTGCCCGGCCAGTGCCTTGGCGGTACGGCCCGACAGGGCCCACGCCATGGTGGTGCGCGGTGCGAACAGGCCGGGGCCGTCGGCCTCGGGCCGCTCCTCGACGGGGGGCTCGGCCGCGGGGGCGGACTCCACGATCAGGTGCGCGTTGGTGCCGGACACCCCGAACGAGGAAATGCCCGCGCGGCGCGGGCGTCCGGTCTCGGGCCAGGGCTGCTCCTCGGTCAGCAGCCGCACCTGGCCCGCGGTCCAGTCCACGTGGGAGGTGGGCTGGTCGGCGTGGAGGGTGGGGGGCAGCACGCCGTGGCGCATCGCCTGCACCATCTTGATCACACCGGCGACACCGGCGGCAGCCTGCGTGTGACCGATGTTGGACTTGATCGAGCCCAGCCACAGCGGCCGGTCCTCGGGGCGGCCCTGGCCGTA
>NZ_JBIRXG010000096.1:0-4284 GCF_044388685.1 Streptomyces sp. NPDC020192
GGTGGTGCTCGCCGCCATGGCGGTGCCGGGCAGGATGCCGGTCACCGCCGCCGCGACGGCCGTGACCGCCGTCGTCGCCAGAGCCGCCCTGCGAATGCCGTTGCTGTGACGCATGCTGTCGTCCCCCTGAGTCGTCTCGTCCGCGGGTTTCGGTCGTCGGTTGTTGCCCCGCGGTACGCGTGGTCGTGGTACGTGAGTGCAGACAGGGCGGGAGAGCGGCAGGGTTCCGTGCGGCGACTACTTGTGACGGAACGGTGACGACAGGCTGCACCCGTGCAGATGGCCGTCAGGGCAGACAGAAGCACCTCCAGCGCGCCACGGGTTTTACCACGCCCCCGGCGCGCACCGAAGGTGCGCTGAGTCGCTGACCTGCGGTGATCAAACTCCGATGACACAAACTCGCGTCCGTCAAAGTCCGATGGCAAACGGTCAAGATCCAGTGGCACGGGACACCGCTCCTCTCCGTGCGGCCGTGTCTCCGCTTGCCGAAGAATTCGAACACATGCTCTAGTCTGAGTATGCACCGTGTAGAGCACCTCACCGAAACCCAGGAGCGCGTCCTGCGCTGGCAGGCGATCGCCGACCGTGGCGAGGCGCCGACGGTGCGGGAGATCGGGGACGCGGTCGGCATGCGCAGCGCCAGCGTGCACTACCAGCTGGTCGAACTGGAGACGAAGCAGGCGATCGTCCGCACACCGGGCCGGGCGAGAGGGATCCGGCTCGCATGACCAGCCCGGGCCGCTACCACCTGCTGCTCGCTACCCCCGAGTGGCCGGTGCAGCACGGCTGGTGGGGGAGTGAGGACGTCGCCCGGGACACGTTCCCTGACTGGGTCGGCCTCTACGGGGGCACCATGCCCGACGCCCGCGTCACCCTGTCGGACGAGGACGGCGGCGACGTGCTGGATGCATGGCCCGACCAGCGGTAGGCCGTGCCACCATCCGCGGCGGGTGTCCTGTCTCATCGGACCTTGACCGGTCTCGCCGTAGGGAAGTTTGACGACCATCCTGTTCGTCTCTGTCCGTTCTCACTGGTCTTTCAGAGTCTCACCGTGTTGCGCGCAGATCTGGCGAAGCATCAGAATCCGGCCTAGCTGACAGCCTGGTTCGCCTGGTTTACACCATCCTGGGCTGATGTGAAGTCTTATCGGAGTTGGCGCTTCTCATCGATGTCTGCCGAGGTCGAGGTGATCATGACCATGCCCGACGCGCGCATACCGAGTTCAGGATGTTTGCGGGAGCGTGGACGCGATTTCGGCCGTACCGATGAGTTTGGTGCGGATCCACAGTCCATGTCCTGGATCCACCGACAGCGGTGGGCCTGTGCTGGGAACGTTCCAGCGCGGGAGGAAGCACATGGAGGCAGTGATGGGCGTCGACGACTCCGAGCAGGAGCGTACGATCCGGACGGGCGAGCAGGGGATGCGGGTGAGTGGTCCCAGGGTGTTGGTGGCGGGGGCGAGCATCGCGGGACCCGCCCTGGCCCACTGGCTGCGCCGGCGGGGGGCCGAGGTGACCGTGGTGGAGCGGGCTTCCGAGCTGCGTCCCGGCGGGCAGGCGGTGGACGCGCGCGGGGTCGCCAAGGAGGTCATCGGGCGCATGGGGCTGGACGCGGCGGTCCGCGCGGCGTGCACCGACACCGCCGGCGCGCACACCGTGGACGCGGACGGGCAGGTGCTGGAGACCTTCCGTGCGGACGACGACGGTGGCGACGGGTTCATCGCGGACATCGAGATCCTGCGCGGGGACCTGTCCCAGGTGCTCTACGACGACACCCGCGACGGTGTCGAGTACATCTTCGGCGACCGAATCGCCGAGCTCGCCCAGGACGCGGACGGGGTCGACGTGGTCTTCGCGGGCGGCGACCGGCGGCGGTTCGACCTGGTGGTCGGGGCCGACGGGCTGCACTCGGAGCTGCGGGCGATGGTCTTCGGGCCGCATGAGCGGTTCCTCCGCCACCTCGGACACGTGCTGGCCTTCTACAGTGTGCCCAACGAGTTCGGGCTGGACCGCTGGCTGCTCGAGTACCAGGACCAGGAGTCCGGGCGCTCAGCCCTCCTGCGCCCCATCCAGGACGCCACCCGGGCGATGGCCATGTTCTACTTCGTCTCCCCTGACCCCGACGTCGACCACCGTGACGTCGCGGCCCAGAAGCGCCTGCTGCGTGAGCGGATGGCGGGCCTGGGCTGGCTGGCCCCGGACATCCTCGCGCACCTGGACGACACCCCGGACTTCTACCTCGACCAGGTCGCCCAGGTGGTGATGGACCGCTGGTCGAGCGGACGGGTGGGGCTGCTCGGGGACGCGGCGTTCAGCTCCTCACCGATGTCCGGGCAGGGCACCGGGCTGGCACTGGTCGGCGCCTACCTGCTGGCCGGAGAGCTGGCCGCCGCCGAGTGGGACCCCGACATCGGGTTCACCCGCTACGAGGCGCGGATGCGCTCGTTCGTCGAGGCCAACCAGGAGATCGGCCGATTGAACGCCCGCAGCCGCGACATCCCCGGGCCAGACGCCGAGCCGCGCCCCGATTTCGTCGGCGAATGGTTCACCGAGCTGGTCGGGCGCGCGATCAACGGCATCGAGCTGCCCGACTACGCGGGGGCGCTGGACTCCGCAGCCCCGGCAGGATCGCCGATCACCTCGTCAGCCAAGCCGTAGGTGTCACATAACGTGTCGAGCGGGACCACGGTTCGGTAGGACACCGCCGGACGACCTCCGCTCATGCCGCATAGTGCGCGTTGGAGCGCCCGTTCGGCGGCCACGCCATGTTCCGATGAGGCGGTGTTGACTCGGAAAGCTGACAAGATCGATGAGAATCCACTGTGCGGGGTCTCAGTGGTTCTGTCACTTGCCCGGTCGGCGCTCACCGGAACTGACAAGACCATTGAGACATCGACCCCGTGACATCCAAGCCCATTGATCCCCAGCCGGATCGCTCGCCCGTCTTGTCTCAAGGCAGTTGTCAGTGCGCAGCTCACCGACATGGCTCCCTGACACGATGGATGAGAACGGACAGTCTCATCGAATCTTGCTCACCGCACGGGGTGTCTTGTGGATCGGGCCGCGTAGCCTCACCTGTGTGCCTCGCCATTCGAAGAAGTCCCGCAGGCTGGTCGCCGACGGGCGCGTGTACATGTGGACGATGCGCCACAGCCACCGAAGGGGCCACGATGGGCGGTCCATGGACTGCCGCCAGATTCTCACCCTGTCCCCTCAGCCTGCCGGCACCGGCGGGCCGCTGCGCATTGTCTTTGCCGACGGGCCCGGCCGGTACGTCCCGGGCGGGGCCCCCTTCGGCTCCGGGGACGTGGGCTTCACCCAGGGCGCAGACCTGAACCTGCACGAGCCGGGCGCCGTCCGGGCGCTGCTCGATGTGGTGCTGGCCCGTGGGTGGCAACCGGAGGAGCGGCGGGCGGTGGAGGTCGACGGCTGGCCCCTGCTGGAGGCGGCGGTCGCCGTGCAAGCCGGAGACGCCGGCCCCGAAGCCCCGTAGCTACGGCATTACCGATTAGCGGGAGTCTTGCAGAAGGCCCCGGCGTTCACGCCGGGGATGAATGCATCTCAAGGCTGCTCTGACGTGCACCTCAGAGCGGACGTTTTTGCTGCTCGATGTACTGGCGCACGATCGCCAACGGTGCTCCGCCGCACGATGCCGAGAAATACGAGGGCGACCACAGGTGCCCGTGCATGATGGCGCGGTTGATCCGTCCGGTGAACTCCTGCCGTATCCGGCGAGCGGAGACGCCCTTGAGGCTGTTGACCATCTTCGAGACGGCGACCTTGGGCGGGTAGTGCACCAGGAGGTGGACGTGATCGCGTTCGCCGTTGAACTCCTTCAGCTCCGCCTCGAAGTCCTCGCAGACCTTGCGCATGATCTCTTCGCAGCGCGTCAGCATCTCGTCGTCGAACACCCCGCGCCGGTACTTCGTCACGAAGACCAAGTGCACATGCATTGCCGAAACAACATGCCTGCCACGTCTGTAGTCATTCTCTCCATCCATGAGACCAATTGTAGTAATGTCTTTGTCATGCAGCTCCGCTACAACTACCGGGCCTACCCGGACGCCACCCAGCGCCGTGCGCTGGCGAGTGCGTTCGGGTGCGCACGGGTGGTGTGGAACGACTGCCTGCGTGACCGCAAGGAAGCGCACGCGGCGGGGCTGCCGTATGTGAAGTCGGCAGAGTTGTCCCGGCTTCGCATCACCCAGGCCAAGCGCACCGAGGAACGCGCCTGGCTCGCCGACGTGTCGGCGGTCGTCCTGCAACAGTCCCTGCGGGACCTGGA
>NZ_JBIRXG010000097.1:0-4124 GCF_044388685.1 Streptomyces sp. NPDC020192
GCGATGCGGGCTGCGAACTCGGGTGAGGTGTCGAGGAGTTCGCGTCCCATGCCGGTCCACTGCGAGCCCTGCCCCGGAAACACGAACACCGTACGCCCCGCGGACACCGCCGTGCCGTTGACGACGTGGGGATCGGGCGAGCCCTCGGCCAGAGTGGCCAAGGCGGCGAGGCGTGCCTCGCGATCGTCGGTGATGACGGCCGCGCGGTGTTCGTGGGGGGTGCGGGTGGTGGCGAGGGCGTGGGCGATGTCGGTCGGGGTGAGGTCAGGGTGGTGTGTGAGGTGCGCGTGGAGTTGTCGGGCCTGGGCGCGCAGCGCTGTCGGGGTCTTCGCGGAGAGGATCCAGGGGGAGGCGGGTACCGGGGGGTGGGTCTGCCGGCTCTCGTCGGTGGGGGCTTGTTCGAGGATGATGTGGGCGTTGGTGCCGCTGATGCCGAAGGCGGAGACGGCGGCTCGGCGGGGGCGGTCGGTGTCGGGCCAGTGGATGGGTTCGGTGAGGAGGGAGACGGCTCCGGAGGACCAGTCGACCTGCGGGGTCGGCTCGTCGACGTGCAGAGTCCGGGGCAACTGCCCGTGCCGTAGGGCCATCACCATCTTGATCACCCCGGCCACCCCCGCGGCGGCCGAGGTGTGTCCGATGTTCGACTTCACCGAGCCGAGCCACAGCGGGCGTTCCGCGGGGCGTCCCTGGCCGTAGGTGGCGAGGAGCGCCTGGGCCTCGATCGGGTCGCCCAGAGTCGTACCCGTCCCATGGGCCTCGACCGCGTCCACCTGTTCGGGCGACAGCCGGGCGTTCTGGAGAGCTTGCCGGATCACGCGCTCCTGCGAGGGGCCGTTCGGCGCGGCGAGCCCGTTGCTGGCGCCGTCCTGGTTGACGGCGGAGCCGCGTACGACGGCCAGCACCCGGTGGCCGTTGCGGACGGCGTCCGACAGGCGCTCGACCAGGAGCATGCCCGCGCCCTCGGCCGGGCCGAAGCCGTCGGCGGACGCGGCGAAGGCCTTGCAGCGGCCGTCCGGAGCGAGCCCCCGCTGGCGGCTGAACTCCACGAAGCCGGACGGGTTGGACATCACCGTGACCCCGCCGACCAGGGCCGCCTCGCACTCGCCCCGGCGCAGGGCCTGGGCCGCCAGGTGCAGGGCCACGAGGGACGACGAACAGGCCGTGTCGATCGTGAGTGCGGGGCCTTCGAGGCCGAACGTGTAGGCGAGGCGGCCCGAGAGCACGCTGGCGAAGTTTCCGGTCCCGAAGTACCCCTCGACGGATTCGGGAACGCGCGCGTGCCCCCAGGTGTAGTCGACGTTGCTGATGCCGGCGAACACGCCGGTGCGGCTCCCGGCGAACGACTCCGGGTTCAGGCCCGAGTGCTCGAACGTCTCCCAGGCGACCTCCAGCATGATGCGCTGCTGCGGGTCCATGGCGAGGGCCTCGCGCGGTGAGATCCCGAAGAAGTCGGCGTCGAACTCCGTCGCGTCGTAGAGGAAGCCGCCCTCCCGCACGTAGTTCCGGCCGGGGCTGTCGGGGTCGGGGTCGTACAGCTCCTCGGTGTTCCAGCCGCGGTCGTCGGGAAACTTCGAGATCGCGTCCCCGCCCTCGGCCAGCAGCCGCCACAGGTCGTCGGCGGACCGCACCTCTCCGGGGTAGCGGCAGGCCATGCCGACGATCGCGATCGGTTCCGTGTCCGAGGCCTCGGTTTCACGCAGGCGTCGCTGGGCCTGCTTGAGGTCGGCGGTGACCCGCTTCAGGTATGCGAGGAGTTTCTCTTCCGTGTTCGGCATCCGTGACACCTCCATGCGCGCCTTGGTTCCTGATCGGGAAGATCAGGACAGTCCGAGATCCCGGTCGATGAGGTCGAACATGTCGTCGGCCGTGGCCGAGGCGAAGTCGCCCTCGGATGCGGCCCCTTCGTCGGTTGGTGCCGCGGACCTGTCCGCGAGCTTCCAGAGGAGTTCCTGGAGCCGGTTCTGCACGGCGAGCAGGAGTTCGCCGTCCGCCGGAACGTCGAAGAGCGACGCGTCCAGCCGGTCGATCTCCTCCAGCACGGGCAGCGGGGCCCCCGACGTGCCGGGCAGGAGCTGGGCTTCCAGATATCCGGCGACCGCGGCCGGAGTGGGATGGTCGAACACGAGCGTGGCCGGCACGCGCAGGCCCGTGGCCGCGTTGAGGCGGTTGCGCAGCTGGACCGCGGTGAGGGAGTCGAAGCCGAGTTCCTTGAACGCGCGGTTCCCGTCGACCGCTGTGCCGCCCGCATGACCGAGTACGTCCGCGGCATGCGACTGCACCAGTTCCAGCAGGGCGGCCCGCCGGTCGTCCGCCGTCATGCCGGCCAGGTCCCGCACGAGCGTGGACACGTCCGCGGTCCCGTCCGCCTCCGCGGCCAGCTCGGCGAGCGCCCGGCGCGCCTCCGGGATCTCTCCGATCAGCGGGCTGGGACGCAGCGACGTGAAGCCGACGACGAAGCGTTCCCACTCCACCCTGGCGACCGCCACGAACGTCTCGTCCTGCTCGACCGCGGCCACCAGTGCGGCGATGGCCCGCTCCGGCGCCATGTCGAGCACCCCGCGCCGACCCATGTACTCGGCCGCGCCCTCGGCGGCCATCATGCCGCCCGCGGCCCAGGCACCCCAGGCGACCGACGTCGCGGTGAGCCCGTTCGCCCGGCGCCGCTCGGCGAGCGCGTCCAGGTAGGCGTTGGCCGCCGCGTAGGCGCCGTGGCCGCCGCTGCCCCACACCCCCGCGTTCGACGAGAACAGCACGAACGCGTCGAGCGGGGTGCCGGCCAGCAGGTCGTCCAGATGCCGGGCACCCAGCACCTTCGCGGAGAGGATCTCCTCCACCTCGGCGGGCGTCACCTCGTCCACCATGCTCTGCTGCGGCACACCCGCGGCGTGCACCACCGCGGTCAACGGGTACTCGGCGGGCACCGAGGACAGCAGCCGCTCCAGCGCGTCGCGATCCGCCACGTCACACGCGGCGACGGTCACCCGCGCCCCCGACTCCGCCAGCTCCGCGGAGAGTTCGTCGGCCCCCGGAGCCTCGGCGCCGCTCCGGCTGACCAGCAGCAGATGCTCCGCACCGGCGGCAGCCAGCCACCGCGCGACCCGACCGCCCACGCCTCCGGTGCCCCCGGTGACGAGGACAGTGCCCCGCGGCTTCCAGGACCGCACCGGCGCGCTGTCACCCAGGGGGGCACGCACAAGCCGACGCCCGAACACACCCGACGCCCGCAACGCGAGCTGATCCTCCTCACCGTGATCGGCGAGGACACCCACCAACCGGGCCGCCAACTGCTCACCGAGATCGCCGGGATGCGCGGGCAGATCGATCAACCCGCCCCATCGCAGCGGCTGTTCCAGCGCCACCACACGCCCCAGACCGGTCACAGCCGCCTGCTCGGGCACGGAGTGCTCCGTGCCGGAAACGGACACCGCCCCGCTCGTCACACACCACAGCGGCGCGTCGACGCCGGCGTCACCCAGCGCCTGAACCAGGGCGATGGTCGCCGCAAGGGCCCGGGGTACGGCGGGACGGTCCGACTCCGCGGCACCGGCACCCGGCGCCAGCAGGGACAGGACCCCGGCCGGCCGTGCCCCGCCGGAAAGGTGCTCGCGGACACAGTCGGCCAACTCGACCCGATCGAGCCGTTCGGAGTCGACACTGAGCACGCTGACGCGAGCGCCACGCGAAGCCATGGCCCGGGCGACGACCTGGTTCCACGAATCCTCGGGCGACTCCGCCCCCACCACCAGCAGCCAATCGCCGCTCAGCGTCGGCAGGTTGGGGACGGTGACCCGCCGCCAGGAGATCCGGTAGCGCCAGCTGTCGAGGGCCGAGTACTCCTTCTGCCGTCGCCGCCAGCTCGACAGCGAGGGCAGCACCGAACTCCACGACATTGCCTCGCCATTGCCGTTCAGACTCAGCGCCTCGGAGAGCGCCTCAACATCCTCACGCTCCACCGCGTCCCAGAAGCGCGCGTCCGTGTCGTCGGCATGGCTCACCGGGACCGGGACGGGAGCGGACTCCAGCCAGTAACGCTGCCGCTGGAAGGGGTAGGTGGGGAGGTCGAGCCGGTACGGGTGTGGCGCGTCTGAGGTCGGGGTCCAGTTGATGGGGAGGCCGTGGGTCCA
>NZ_JBIRXG010000098.1:0-4095 GCF_044388685.1 Streptomyces sp. NPDC020192
CCGCGAACGCCTCGGCGAACACCGGGTACGCGGCGGCCAGTTCCTCACCCATCCCGGCCCGCTGCGCACCCTGCCCCGCGAACACGAACGCGGTCCGGGCTTCACGGGCCACGGCGGGAAGGGTGGTGTCAAGGGCAGCGAGCAGTTCCTCGGTGGTCTCGCCGACCGCCGCCACACGGTGGGCCAGCGCGGCTCGGCCGGTGGCCAGGCTGAGGCCGATGTCGGCCGGACGCGTCTCCGGGTGCTCCGCGACGAACGCACGCAGCCGCTCGATCTGCGCCGAGAGCGCACCCTCGGACCGGGCCGACAACAGCCAAGGCACGGCCGGAAGTTCGGGGGTCCCGGTGGATTCCGTCTCCTCTGGTGCCTCTTCCAGGACGACATGCGCGTTCGTACCGGACACACCGAACGACGACACACCCGCCCGACGCGGCCGACCCGCACGGGTCCACTCGCGCTCCTCCGTCAGCAGCTCCACCGCACCGGCGGACCAGTCCACCTCCCCAGACGGCTCGTCCACATGCAGCGTCCGCGGCAGTACACCGTGCCGCATGGCCTCCACCATCTTGATCACACCGGCGACACCCGCAGCAGCCTGCGTATGCCCGATGTTGGACTTGATCGAGCCCAGCCACAGCGGCTCATCCCGCTCCTGACCGTAGGTCGCAAGCAGCGCCTGCGCCTCGATCGGGTCACCCAGCCTGGTACCCGTACCGTGCGCCTCCACGGCGTCGACATCGCCAGGCCCAAGACCCGCACCCGCCAACGCCTGCCGGATCACCCGCTGCTGCGACGGACCGTTCGGCGCCGTCAGACCATTCGACGCACCATCCTGGTTCACCGCGGAACCGCGTACGACGGCCAGCACCCGGTGCCCGTTGCGACGCGCATCCGACAGCCGCTCCACCAGCAGCATGCCGACACCCTCGCCCCAGCCGGTCCCGTCGGCAGCGGCCGCGAACGACTTGCAGCGCCCGTCCGCCGCCAGGCCCCGCTGATGCGAGAACTCGTCGAAGGCACCCGGGGTGGCCATGACGGTGACACCGCCGGCCAGGGCCATGGAGCACTCCCCCGACCGCAGCGCACTGATCGCCCAGTGCAGCGCGACCAGGGACGAGGAGCACGCGGTGTCGACGGTCACCGCCGGGCCCTCCAGGCCCAGGGTGTAGGCGATACGGCCCGACAGCACGCTGGCGGAGTTGCCGGTGCCGATGTGGCCCGCATGGGCCTCGGTGGCGCCGGCCAGGAGGGCCGCGTAGTCCTGGCCGTTGGTGCCGAGGAAGACGCCGACGGACGTGCCGCGAACCGTGTGCGGATTGATGCCGGCCCGTTCGAAGGCCTCCCAGCCGGTCTCCAGGGCGAGCCGCTGCTGCGGGTCCATGACCAGCGCCTCGCGCGGCGAGATACCGAAGAAGTCCGCGTCGAACTCCCCGGCCCCACGCAGGAATGCGCCCTCGGCGTAGGCGTCGGTGGGTCCCCACTGGCGGTCCGCCGGGATAGGGCCGACGGCGTCCGTGCCGTCGGCGAGCAGTCGCCACAGGTCCTCGGGCGAGGCCACGTCGCCGGGGAAGCGGCACGCCATGCCGACGATCGCGATCGGCTCGTCCGTGCGGACGGCCGTACCCGGGAGTGCGGTCGCGCCGGTGTCCTCGCCGGTCGCCAGGGCGAGCAGGTGGGTGGCGAGGGCGCGGGCGCTCGGGTGGTCGAACACGGCGGTCGCGTGGAGCGCGACTCCGGTGGCGGCACTGAGGCGGTTGCGCAGCTGCACGGCGGCCATGGAGTCGAAGCCCAGGTCGCGGAAGGCGGTGTCGGACTCGACGTCCGCCGTGCCCGAGCGGCCGAGGACGGCGGCGGCGCAGGACCGTACGAGGTCCAGGGCGGCGCGCTCGCGGTCGGGGCCGGTGAGCGCCGTGGGCACCTCGACGGGTGCCGGGCCGGACAGTTCGGCCAGCATGGAGCCGGCGCTCAGGCCGGTCCAGTCGGCGTCAGCGACGACACCGTGCGCGTCCGCGGCGACCACGGCACGCTCGAGGGCGGCCAGGGCGTGGCCGGGGTCGAGCGGGGTGACACCGGCACGGCGCAACCGGTCCGCCACGGCCTCGTCGAGCATGCCGCCACCGACCCAGGGGCCCCAGGCGATGGCGGTGCCGGGCAGTCCGAGGGCCCGGCGATGCGCGGCGAGCGAGTCGAGTACGGCGTTCGCGGCGGCGTAGGCCGCCTGTCCCGGGTTACCGAGGGTGCCGGCGAGCGAGGAGAACAGCACGAACGCGTCCAGGTCGAGCCCGGCCGTCGCGGCGTGCAGGACCAGGGCGGCGTCGGCCTTGGCCCGGAGTACGGCGGTGACCTGTTCCGGGGTGAGCGTGTCCAGCGGGGCGTCGGAGAGGACGCCCGCCGTGTGGACCACCGCGGTCAGCGGAGCGTCGGCGGGTACCCGCGCCAGCAGGGCCGCGACCGCCTCCGGATCGGCGACGTCGCAGGCGGCGACGGTCGCCGTGGCGCCCGCGGCCTCGACGGCGCGGGCCAGTTCGGCGGCGCCGTCGGCCGCCGGGCCCCGCCTGCTGACCAGCAGCACGTGCTGCGCCCCGCGCTCCGCGAGCCGCTGGGCGACCCGCGCGCCGAGGGTGCCGGTGCCGCCGGTCACCAGGACCGTGCCCCGGGGCCGCCACTCGCGGCGGGGAGCGTCGTCGGCCCGTACGAGGCGGGCCGCGAAGGTGCCGTTCTCGCGTACGGCGCACTCGTCCTCGGTCCCGGCCAGGACGGCGGCGAGCCGGCGGCGCGCCCGCTCGTCCAGCGTGCCGGGCAGGTCGACCAGCCCGCCCCAGCGCTCGGGGGTCTCGAGGCGGACGACCCGGCCGAGCCCCCACAGGCCCGCCGCGGCGACGGCGGACTCGGGGACCGCGTCCGTGGAGGCGACCGCGACGGACTCGGAGGTGGCGCACCACAGCGGGACGGTGATCCCGGCATCGCCGAGCGCCTGGACGAGAGCGAGGGTGGTGTGCACCGGGCGGGCCGCCGACGCGAGCAGGGAGAGCACTCCGGTGACACCGGCGCCGTCGACCCCCCGGAGCAGCTCGGCGGCCGTCTCCCGGTCGGCACCCTCGGGCAGTGCGAGGTGCGTGACCTCGGCACCGTGCTCGCGCAGGGCGCTGGTCACGTCGGCGACGAGCGCCTGCTCGCCCTCCGGCCCGACCAGCAGCCACCGGCCGGTCAGCACCGCGGCGCCGACCTCCGGGAGCGGGGTCCAGCGAACCCTGTGCCGCCATCCGTCCACGACCGCGTCGGCGCGCTCCCTGTCGTGCCAGGACGCGAGGGTGGGCAGTACGGCGTCGAGCCCGGCGTCCTCCGCCACGCCCAGCAGTCCGGCGAGGTCACCGCTCTCGACGGCGGCCCAGAAGGCGTCGTCCGAGGCCCCACGGGTCTGCGGCGCGGGGACGTCCAGCCAGAAGCGTTCGCGTTGGAAGGCGTACGTCGGAAGGTCGACGCGACGCGCTGCCGTACCCGCGAAGAACCGGTCCCACGCAACAGCGACACCATGAGCGTGCAGCACACCCAGCGCCGTCACGACAGCATGAGCGGCCGCCCGGCCCGCCCGCTGCGCGGGCACACACACCACCCCGTCCCCGGCGGACTCCACCACCGGCCCCGACAACACCGCGTCCGGCGCCAACTCCACGAACACACCGGCCCGCGCCGCCACCACAGCATCCGCGAAACGGACCGTCTCACGAACGTTGCGCACCCAATACCCCGGGTCGCACAACTCCTCACCCACCACAGCACCGGTCACACTCGAGACGAACGCCAGCTTCGGCGCGTGGAAGGTCACCGACTCCAGCACCCGCCGGAAATCCTCAAGAACCGGGTCCATCAGGTGCGAGTGGAAGGCATGGCTGACCGACAGCCGCTTCGTACGACGACCCGACCAACGCGCAGCCTCAGCCAGGACAGCCTCCTCGTTCCCGGACAGGACCACCGACGACGGACCGTTGACCGCCGCCAACTCCACCCCCTCCGGCAACTCCAGCTCCGCCTCACTCACCTGCACCGCGACCATCGCGCCGCCCTCCGGCAACGCCTGCATCAACCGGCCACGCG
>NZ_JBIRXG010000099.1:0-4074 GCF_044388685.1 Streptomyces sp. NPDC020192
CCACGCCTGGACCCACGGCCTCCCCATCAACTGGACCCCGACCTCAGACGCGCCACACCCGTACCGGCTCGACCTCCCCACCTACCCCTTCCAGCACCAGCGCTACTGGCTCACCGAACCCGCCACGGCCAACGACCCCACCGCCTACGGTCTTCACCCCACCGATCACCCCCTGCTCGCCGCCGCACTCCACAACGCGGAGACGAACCAGCTCACTCTCACCGGACGCATCGCCCCTCGCACGCACGCCTGGCTCACCGATCACACGGCACACGGAACTCCTCTGCTTCCTGGTACCGCCTTCACGGAACTCGCCCTTCATGCCGGTGCCGAGGTGGGCTGCCCGACCGTCGCGGAGCTGACGCTGCACGCGCCTCTGCCGCTGGTCGCGCCCGTGCGGTTCCAGCTCGTCGTCGACGCACCTGGCGAAGGCGGGGAGCGCGCGGTGCACATCTACTCCCGCCCGGAGGACGCACCCGATGTAAGCGCTCCGTGGACCCACCACGCCAGCGGTGTCCTCTCCTGCGCCGGCGACGGGGAGCATGCGGCCGACCTCACGGTCTGGCCGCCGCGCGGTGCCGAGCCGCTCGCGGTGAACCGTTTCTACGAGGACGCGGCCGTCACCGGATACGAGTACGGGCCCGTCTTCCAGGGACTCGAAAGGGCCTGGCGGCTCGGCGACGAGGTGTACGCGGACGTCCGGCTGTCCGAGGAGCAGGTGGAGGAGGCGGGCCGGTACGCGATCCATCCGGCGCTCTTCGACGCGGCCCTGCACACCGTGCTGCTGGACTCCGTGGGCGGCAGCGCTCCGGTCCGGTTGCCGTTCGTCTGGTCCGGTGTCCGCGTGCACGCGGTCGGTGCGACGGACCTGCGCGTCAGGGCCACACGCACCGGTGCGGACGCCGTGACGCTGGCTCTGGCGGACCCCGCCGGGCGGCCGGTCGCGACCGTCGAATCCCTGACGCTGCTGCCGGTCTCTCCCGAACAGCTGCGGGGCGCGAGCGCGACGCGGCACGACGACCTGTACCGGATCGAGTGGACCCCGCTCGCCGCAGCCCCAACGGTCCCTGCGGATCAGGAGACTTGGGCCGTGGTCGGCTCGGACACCGACCTCGGTCTCGGGCCTTCCGTCCGCCGCTACCCGGATCTCGCCCGGCTGAACGCCGCTCTCGACGCGGGCGAGCCGGTGCCGGACGCGGTTCTCCTCCCCGTCGTCCCGGACGCCGGTGACGAGCCGGTCGCCGTCGCGGCCCGCGCCACCGCCGCCCGCGTGCTCGGGGTCGTACAGGACTGGCTGGCCTCGGACCGCGCGGAGGCGTCGCGTCTGGTCGTCGTGACCCGTGACGCGGTGGCGGCGGGCGGGGACGGCGGGCGCGTGGATCTCGCGGCCACGCCGGTGTGGGGTCTGCTGCGGTCGGCTCAGGCCGAGAGCCCCGGGCGGTTCGTGCTCGTGGACGTGGAGTCCGGCGCGGGCACGGTCCTGGGCCCGGTGGCCGCCGCGCTCGGTACGGACGAGCCCCAGCTCGCCGCGCGCGGGGGCGAGGTACTGGTGCCTCGACTGCGCCGGGCGAGTACGGCGTCCCAGGGGGCCACCGCCTCCTGGTCCGATGCGGGCACCGTGCTCATCACGGGCGGTACCGGCGCGCTGGGCGCTCTGGTGGCCCGTCATCTGGTGACCGTGCACGGCGTGCGCCGGCTGCTCCTCACCAGTCGCCGGGGCGCCGATGCTCCGGGCGCCGCCGCACTCGTCGCGCGACTCGGCGAGCTGGGCGCAGAGGTTTCCGTGGCGGCCTGTGACGCCGCGGATCGGGACGAGCTGGCCCGCGTGCTGGCCGGGATCCCGCGAGAGCACCCACTGACCGGTGTGGTGCACGCCGCGGGCGTCCTGGACGACGGAGTGGTCGCGGCGCTCACTCCGGAGCGCCTGGAGCGGGTGATGCGGCCGAAGGTCGACGCGGCCGTGAACCTGCACGAGCTGACCCGGGAGGCTGACCTCTCCGCGTTCGTGCTCTTCTCGTCCGTCGCCGGTGTCTTCGGCAACCCGGGCCAGGCCAACTACGCGGCCGCCAACGCCTTCCTGGACGCGCTGGCCGAGCGGCGGCGCGCCGAGGGGCTGTCCGGGGTGTCGCTGGCGTGGGGTCTGTGGGCCGAGAGCAGCGGGATGACGGGCCATCTGTCGGCGGACGACCTGACGTGGATGGCGCGTTCCGGCATCCGCCCACTGCCGTCCGACACCGGCCTGGCCCTCCTCGACAAGGCCACCGCGGACTCGGCGGACGGCCTGCTCGTGCCCGTGGCGCTGGACCCGGCCGCGCTGCGCGAACGAGCCGACTCCGGCCTGCTCGGCCACCTGTTCCACGGTCTCGTCCGTACGCCGGCACGACGGGCCTCCCGTGCCGGCGCGGACTCCGACAGCACCGCGCTCGCCGCCCGCCTGACCCAGCTCACCGACGCCGAGCGCGACGAGGAGCTGCTGGCTGTGGTGCGCGGCCATGTCGCCGCCGTGCTCGGCCACCGCTCGCCCCACACCATCGACGCCGAGCGGGCGTTCAAGGAACTCGGCTTCGACTCGCTCAGCGCGGTGGAGCTGCGCAACCGCCTGGCCGCGGCCACCGGGGTACGCCTCCCGGCCACGCTCGTGTTCGACCACCCGACGCTCACCTCGGTCGTGCACCGGCTGCGGACCGAGGTCCTGGGGACCGCTCCCGCCGCCGTGGACCGGCCACGGGCTGCCGTGAGCATCGCCGTCGACGGAGAGCCGATCGCGATCGTCGGCATGGCCTGCCGCTACCCCGGAGGCGTCCGCTCGCCGGAGGACCTCTGGCGGATGGTGGCCGAGGGCAGGGACGTGATCGCCGACTTCCCGACGGACCGCGGCTGGGACCTGGACAACCTCTACGATCCGCACTCCGCCCGCCCGGGCACCTCGTACGCCCGCGAGGGCGGATTCCTCTACGACGCGGGACACTTCGATCCCGGCTTCTTCGGCATTTCACCGCGCGAGGCCCTGGCCATGGACCCGCAGCAGCGGCTGCTCCTGGAAACCTCCTGGGAGGCCTTCGAACGGGCCGGCCTGGACCCCACCGCCTTCAAGGGCAGCCGGACCGGTGTCTTCGCCGGCCTCATGCACCACGACTACGCCGGCCCCGGAAGCCGGCTTCCTGAAGGCGTCGAGGGCTACGCCCTCACCGGGACGCAGGGCAGCGTGGTCTCGGGCCGCATCGCCTACGTCTACGGCCTGGAAGGCCCGGCGGTCACGGTCGACACGGCCTGCTCGTCGTCGCTCGTCGCCCTGCACCTCGCCTGCCAGGCCCTGCGCAACGGTGAGTGCGACCTGGCGCTCGCGGGCGGCGTGGCGGTCATGGCAACCCCGGGCGTCTTCGTCGAGTTCAGCCGGCAGCGGGGGCTCGCGGCGGACGGCCGCTGCAAGTCCTTCGCGGCGGCGGCCGACGGTACCGGCTGGTCGGAGGGCGTGGGGCTCCTGCTGGTGGAGCGCCTGTCCGACGCGCAGCGCAACGGCCACCGGGTCCTGGCCGTCGTACGCGGATCCGCCGTCAACCAGGACGGCGCCAGCAACGGCCTCACCGCACCCAACGGGCCGTCCCAGCAGCGGGTGATCCGGCAGGCCCTCGCCAACGCCCGCCTCGCCCCCAGTGACGTGGACGCGGTCGAGGCACACGGCACGGGGACGACGCTCGGCGATCCGATCGAGGCCCAGGCACTGCTGGCGACATATGGACAGGACCGGCCGGAGGACCGGCCGCTGTGGCTGGGCTCGGTGAAGTCCAACATGGGACACGCACAGGCCGCCGCCGGAGTGGCCGGCGTGATCAAGATGGTCATGGCGATGCGCCACGGGCTGCTGCCCCGCACCCTGCACGTCGACGAGCCCACACCCCACGTCGACTGGAGCGCGGGCGCCGTGTCCCTCCTCACCGAGGACACCATCTGGCCTCGGACAGGACGCCCGCACCGGGCGGGTGTCTCCTCCTTCGGCATCAGCGGCACCAACGCCCACGTCATCCTGGAAGCCGCCCCCGACACCGAGCCCGTCGAGCACACCGGCCGGCGGTC
>NZ_JBIRXG010000100.1:0-3818 GCF_044388685.1 Streptomyces sp. NPDC020192
CATGTGGCCGGCGTCTTCGATTTGGCGGACGCGTGCCGGCTGGTGGCGGCGCGTGCCCGGTTGATGCAGGCGCTTCCCGCCGGGGGTGCGATGGTGGCTGTCGCCGCGCCGGAGGAGGATGTGCTGCCGCATCTGACTGAGGGTGTGTCGGTCGCGGCGGTCAACGCGCCGGGCTCGGTGGTGGTCTCCGGTGAGGAGGCTGCTGTCACGGCGATCGGCGAGCACTTCGAGAACCAGGGTGTGAAGACGACCCGGCTGCGGGTGTCGCATGCGTTCCACTCGGTGCTGATGGAGCCGATGCTGGATGAGTTCATGGCGGCCATCGCGGAGGTGAGGTTCTCGCCGCCGCGGATTGCGGTGGTGTCGGACCTGACGGGTGAGCCGGCGGACATGGCGTCACCGGAGTACTGGGTGCGGCAGGTGCGCTCGGCGGTGCGGTTCGCCGACGGGCTGGCGTGGCTGGCCGAGCAGGGCGTGGACACCTTCGTCGACGCGGGTCCGGACGGGGTCGTGGCCGGTCTGGCCCAGGCGAACTCCGCCGACGCGGTCGCGGTGGCGCTGATGCGCAAGGACCGCGACGGCTTGCAGACCGCGCTCCTCGCCGCCGGTGACCTGTTCGTCCAGGGCGTGCCGATCGACTGGGACGCGTTGTACGCCGACGCCGAGCCCCGCTGGGTGGACTTGCCCACGTACGCGTTCCAGCGGCGCCGCTACTGGCCGCAGGCGTCCATTGCGGGTGGTGATGTGACCGCCGCCGGTCTGGCCTCCGCCGGGCACCCGCTGCTGGGCGCGGTGGTCGCGCTGCCGGGCTCGGACACGGTGGTGCTGACGTCGCGGCTGTCGCTGCGTACGCAGCCCTGGCTGGCCGACCACGCCGTCCAGGGGACGGTGCTGTTCCCCGGTACGGGCTTCCTGGAGCTGGCGATCCGCGGCGCGGACGCCGTGGGCGCCGGTGGCCTGCGCGGACTGGACGTGGAGACGCCGCTGGTCATCCCGGAGTCCGAGAGCGTGCAGGTCCAGGTCGTCGTCGACGACGGCCGGCTGGAGATCTACTCGCGTGCCACCGACGACGACCCGTGGGTCCGGCACGCCACCGCCGTCCTCGGTGACGCCCTCGCCGCCGGGTCCAGCGGGTGGCAGTGGCCGCCCGCGGACGGCTCGCCTGTGGATGTCTCGGGCTTCTACGAGCTGACCGCCGACAGCGGCCTCGTCTACGGACCGGCCTTCCAGGGGCTGCGCCAGGTGTGGCAGGCCGACGGCGCGGTCTTCGCCGAGGTGGCGGTGGCCGAGAACGAGGCCGACCGGGCCCGTAAGTTCGGCGTCCACCCTGCGCTGCTGGACGCCGCGGTGCAGGCGAGCGCCTACGCGGAGCTGGAGCCTGCCCCGGCCGGCCGGCTGCCGATCGGCTTCGCCGATGTGACCCTGCACGCCGAGGGCGCGACCGCGACCCGGGCGCGGGTGGCCCGTACGGGCCCGGACAGCGTCAGCGTGGAACTGGCCGACGGCAACGGCGACCCGGTGCTGACCATCGGCTCCGTGACGCTGGGCGCGCCGCCCGTCTCCGGACCGACGGCCGCGTCCCGGGGCGGGACGGCGCTGGCCCTCGACTGGCCCGAGCTGCCCACGCCGGAGGATGGCACGGACGACGCTCGCTTCGCTTTCGTCCCGGCGCCCGCGACCGATGCCTCATGGCTGCCGGAGGCGGCGTACGCGAGTCTCGAAGACGTCCTCGGCGAGGAGAGCCCGCCGCGGTACGTGGCGCTGGCCGTGTCGGGGGGCGAGCTGGACGACATGGTCCAGGTCGTCCACGCGACGACGCGGTGGGTCCTCGAACAGCTCCAGCACTGGCTGGCCGAGGAGCGCTTCGCCGACACCACCCTGGCCGTCCTCACCCGGGGCGCGATCGCCGCCCACCACGACGAGCCGGTGCCGGACCTCGGCGCGGCCGCGGTGTGGGGCCTGCTGCGCACCGCGCAGATGGAGCACCCGGGCCGGATCCTCCTCGTGGACGCGGAGCCGGGCCAGGACCTCGACGTACGGCAGCTGACCCGGGCGCTGCGCACCGGCGAGCCGCAGCTCGCGCTGCGCGGTGAGACGATCCGGGCGGCGCGGTTGACCCGCGTCGCCCCGCAGGACGGCCCGGAGCCGCACATCGACCCCGAGGGCACGGTGCTGGTCACCGGTGGTACTGGTGGTCTGGGCCGGGAGGTGGCCCGGCACCTGGTCGCCGCGCACGGCGTACGGAGCCTGCTGCTGCTCAGCCGCCGTGGCACCGCGGCCGAGGGCGCGCGGGAGCTGGTCGACGAGCTGACCGCGCAGGGCGCCGACGTCACGGTCGCCGCCTGCGACGTCGGCGACCGTGCTGCGCTGGCCGACGCGCTCGCCGGCGCCTCCCTGACCGGTGTGGTGCACACCGCCGGTGTGGTGGACGACGGGCTCGTCTCGTCGCTGACCGCCGAGCGGCTGGACCGGGTGCTCGTGCCGAAGGTGGACGCGGCCTGGGCGCTGCACGAGCTGACCGCCGAAATGGACCTGTCGTTCTTCGCGGTGTTCTCCTCGCTGTCCGGCATCCTCGGCAACCCGGGGCAGGCGAACTACGCGGCCGGCAACGTCTTCCTCGACGCGCTGATGCAGGCCCGGCGCCACGCCGGCCTCCCGGGCGTCTCGATGGCCTGGGGCGCGTGGACACAGGACGTGGGCCTGACCGCCGCACTGTCCGAGGCCGACATGCGCCGGCTGGCACGCTCGGGCATGCGGCCGCTGTCGGTGCCGCAGGGCCTCGCCCTCTTTGACCGGGCCCTGGCGTCCGAGCGTGCGCTCCTCGGCCTGGCCGACCTGGACATCGCCGCCCTCCGGGCTCGCGACGACCTGCCCGTCTTCTGGTCGCTGGTGGGCGGCCGGGCGCGGCGCCGCGCGGGTGACCAGCGGCAGCTCGCCGATGGCCTGGCCGAGCGGATGGCCGGGCTGAGCGAGCCGGAGCGCGAGGACTACCTCCTCACCCTCATCCACGACCACGCCGCCGCCGTACTCGGCCACGCCTCGGGCCAGCACCTGAACGTCACCACGGCGTTCCGGGAGATGGGCTTCGACTCGCTGATGGGCGTCGAGCTGCGCAACCGCATCAAGCGCGGCACCGGCCTGCCGGTGGCGGACTCGATGGTCTACGACTACCCGACGCCGCTCCGGCTCGCCCAGTACCTGGCGAGCCTGGTCGACGGTGTCGAGCTCCGGGCGGGCGGCACGGTGCCGGGCCGGGTCCTCGCCGACGACGACCGGTTGGCGATCGTCGGCATGGCCTGCCGGTTCCCCGGCGGTGTCACCAACCCGGACGAGCTGTGGAAGCTCATCGCCGAGGGCGGCGACGCCATCTCGGCGTTCCCCGACGACCGCAACTGGGACATCGAGCAGCTCTACGACGCCCAGGGCGCCCGGAGCGGCAGCTCCGTCACCCGCAGCGGCGGTTTCATCGACGCCGACGAATTCGACAGCACCTTCTTCGGCATCTCGCCCCGCGAGGCCCTGGCGATGGACCCGCAGCAGCGCCTGCTGCTGGAAAGCTCGTGGGAGGCGCTGGAGGACGCCGGGATCGACCCGCAGTCCCTGGCCGGCAGCTCCACCGCGGTCATGTTCGGCATCAGCCAGTCGGGCTACGGCGAGCTGGTCAGCCCGCTGGAGGAGACGCAGGGCCACCTGCTGACCGGCGGCGCCTTCAGCGTGGCGTCCGGCCGGGTGGCGTACACGCTGGGTCTTGAGGGCCCGGCGGTGACGGTCGACACGGCGTGCTCGTCCTCGTTGGTGGCGCTGCACCTGGCGGGTCA
>NZ_JBIRXG010000101.1:0-3346 GCF_044388685.1 Streptomyces sp. NPDC020192
GTCCCGGTGGCCTGGGAGGGCCTGTTCGCGGGTGTCGAGCCGGGGCGGGTGAGCTTGCCGACGTACGCGTTCCAGCGGCGCCGGTACTGGCCGCAACCGTCGTCGCCGGCCGACGACGCCGCGCTGCGCGACCCGGTGGACGCGGAGTTCTGGGAGTCGATGCAGAACACCGACGTCTCCGAACTCGCGCGCTCGCTGGGCGTGGACAGCACCGTTTTGTCGGACGTGGTGCCCGCCATGCTGCGGTGGCGCGACCAGCGGCAGTCCGAGTCGCAGGCCGACGGCTGGCGCTACCGGGAGACCTGGGCGCCCGTGTCCGCCACCGGGCAGCTCCTCGACTCGCCCGCTGCGCGGTGGGCCGTGATCGTGCCCGAGGGGTACGCGGCCGACCCTTGGATGACGGCGGTGGCCGAGGCCGTCGGCGGCGAGCTGATCGAGGACGACGGCTCGGCCCCGGTGCTCAACCCCGGCTGCCCCGGAGTGGTGTCGCTGCTGGC
Source organism: Streptomyces sp. NPDC020192 (assembly GCF_044388685.1). Classification (NCBI taxonomy): domain Bacteria; kingdom Bacillati; phylum Actinomycetota; class Actinomycetes; order Kitasatosporales; family Streptomycetaceae; genus Streptomyces; species Streptomyces sp. NPDC020192. Next base: position 498 of record NZ_JBIRXG010000101.1, read on the forward strand.
GGTCCGGGACGACGTCGAGGGCCTGCTGTCCACCGTCCGGCTGGTACAGCACCTGCGGGTGCCGGTGTGGGCGGTCACCCGCCGCGCGGTCGCGGTGCACGGGCAGGAGCAGGTCGGTGGCGTCTGGCCGGGTGCCACCTGGGGCATCGGCCGGGTGGCCGCCCTGGAGCTGTCCGAGCGGTGGGCCGGTCTCGTGGACCTTCCCGAGGTCATCGACGACGCGGTCCGGCAGCGGCTCCGCGCGGTGGTCGCGGGCGGGCACGGCGAGGACCAGCTCGCCGTCCGGTCGTCCGGGCTGTTCGCCCGGCGCCTCGTCCAAGCCCCGGCGGCCACGCTGCCCGCGTCCTGGCGGACCAGTGGCACGGCGATCGTGACCGGCGGTACGGGCGGGGTCGGCGCACACGTGGCGCGGTGGCTGGTCCGGGTCGGCGCCGAACACATCGTGCTGGTCAGCCGCCGTGGCCCGGCCGCCGACGGTGCGCAGGAGCTGCGCGCCGAACTGGAGGCGACGGGCGCCCGCGTGAGCATCGTGGCGGGCGACGTGGGGGACCGGGAGGCGATCGCGGAGCTGATCGCCTCGGTCCCGGCGGACCTGCCGCTGCGCAGCGTCATGCACGCGGCCGGTGTCGTCGACGAGGCCGGCGCCGTGGAGACCCTGACCACGGAGGCACTGCGGGCACAGCTGCGGGTCAAGGTCACCGGCGGGCTGCTGCTCGACGAACTCACCCGGGACCTGGAGCTGGACGCGTTCGTCCTGTTCTCCTCGGGTGCGGCGGCCTGGGGCAGCGCGGGCCAGGGCAGCTACGCCGCGGCGAACGCCTGCCTCGACGCGCTCGCGGCACACCGCCGGGCGCAGGGCCTGACGGCGGTGTCCGTGGCCTGGGGCGCCTGGGACTCCCCGGGCATGATGGCCGCGGACGCCGACTACGCCCAGTACCTGGAGCGACTCGGTGTGCACCCGATGCGGCCTGAGCTGGCGGTCGCCGCTCTGCACCGGGTGCTCAGCGACGGCGACACCAACGTCACGGTCACGAACATGGACTGGTCGCGGTTCGCGCCGGCGTTCAGCCTGGCGCGGCCCAGCCGGCTGTTCTCGCTGCTGCCGGAGGCGGCCGGTGCCGCCGAGCCGGAGGAGTCCGAGGAGGGCGGCCACCTGCGGTCCATGACCGCGCAGCAGCGCTACGACTACGTGCTGAAGGCGGCCCGGGACCACGCCGCCGCCGTGCTCGGGTACGACTCGGGCGACCAGGTCGACGCCGCCCAGGCGTTCAAGGAGCTGGGCTTCGATTCGGTGACCGCGGTCGAGTTCCGCAACCGGCTCCAGACCGTCACCGGGCTGAGCCTGCCCGCCACGCTCGTCTTCGACTACCCGAACGCCGGTCGTATCGCGGGCTACCTGGCCGAGCGGTTCGGCGACGCGTCGACGGAGGTCACGGACGCGCTGCCCGCGCTGGTGGCCAGCGGTGCCGACGACCCGATGGTGATCGTGGGCATGGCCTGCCGCTTCCCCGGCGGGGTGAACAACCCGTCCGACCTGTGGCGCGTCGTCACCGACGGCGTCGACGTGATGTCCGGCTTCCCGGACGACCGCGGCTGGGACCTCGAAGCGCTCTACGACCCGAACGGTGAGCGCGCGGGCTCCTCGGTGACACGGGAAGGCGGCTTCCTCGACGACGCGGGCGCTTTCGACGCGGGCTTCTTCGGCATCTCCCCGCGCGAGGCGATGGCGACGGACCCGCAGCAGCGACTGGTGCTCGAAGCGTCCTGGGAGGCGCTGGAGCACGCCGGCATCGACCCGGCCGCGCTGGCCGGCACCGCCACCGGTGTCTTCATCGGCGCGGCGTCGTCGGGTTACAGCGAGGTCGTCAGCGCGACGCCCGAGGCTCAGGGTCACCTGCTGACCGGCGGTCTGCTGAGCGTGCTGTCGGGCCGGGTGGCGTACACCCTCGGCCTGCAGGGCCCGGCGGTGAGTGTCGACACGGCATGCTCGTCGTCGCTGGTCGCGATGCACTGGGCCGGTCAGGCCCTGAACTCGGGAGAGTGCTCCCTCGCCCTGGTCGGCGGCGTGGCGGTCATGGCCACCCCCGGCGGTTTCATCGAGTTCAGCCGCCAGGGCGGCCTGGCCGCCAACGGCCGGGTCAAGGCGTTCGCGGAAGCGGCGGACGGCACCGCCTGGTCCGAGGGTGTCGGTGTCGTGGTCGTCGAGCGTCTTTCGGATGCCGAGCGCAACGGGCACCGGGTGCTGGCGGTGGTGCGGTCCAGTGCGGTGAACCAGGATGGTGCGTCCAACGGTCTGACGGCGCCGAACGGTCCGTCGCAGCAGCGGGTGATCCGTCAGGCGCTGGCGGCGGCCGGTCTGGGCTCCGCCGATGTGGACGTCGTGGAGGCGCACGGCACCGGTACGCGGCTCGGGGACCCGATCGAGGCGCAGGCGCTGCTGGCCACTTACGGCCAGGACCGTCCGGAGGGCCGGCCGCTGCTGCTGGGGTCGCTGAAGTCCAACATCGGCCACACGCAGGCCGCGGCGGGTATCGCCAGCGTGATCAAGATGGTGCTCGCGATGCGGAACGGGGTGGTGCCCCGCACGCTGCACGTGGACGCGCCGTCGTCACAGGTGGACTGGTCCGCGGGCCGGGTCGAGCTGGTCACCGAGGAGGTCGCCTGGCCGGAGGCGGAACGGCCGCGGCGCGCGGGCGTGTCGTCCTTCGGCGTCTCGGGGACGAACGCGCACGTGATTTTGGAGGCCGCGCCCGGCGTCGAGCCCGAGACGGAGGCCGGGCCCGGGACCGAGCCGGTCGCCGAGGACGGCACCGAGACGGTGTGGGTGGTGTCGGCCCGTTCGGAGCAGG
>NZ_JBIRXG010000102.1:0-2843 GCF_044388685.1 Streptomyces sp. NPDC020192
GTCCCGGTGGCCTGGGAGGGCCTGTTCGCGGGTGTCGAGCCGGGGCGGGTGAGCTTGCCGACGTACGCGTTCCAGCGGCGCCGGTACTGGCCGCAGCCTTCGTTGGTGGCCGGTGATGTGGCGGCTGCCGGGTTGGTGTCGGCCGGGCATCCGTTGCTGGGTGCGGTGGTGTCGGTGCCGGGTTCGAGTTCGGTGGTGCTGACGTCGCGGTTGTCGCTGCGGGCGCAGCCGTGGCTGGTGGATCACGCGGTGCATGGGGCGGTGTTGTTCCCGGGTACGGGCTTTGTGGAGCTGGCGATCAGGGGTGCGGATGCCGTGGGTGCGGGCCGTGTGCGTGAGCTGATCGTGGAGGCGCCGCTGGTTGTCCCGGAGCGGGACAGTGTCCAGGTGCAGGTGGTGGTCGACGGTGAGGAGCACACCGTTGCCGTCTATGCCCGTACCGGTGAGGACGAGCCGTGGACTCGGCATGCCACCGGTGTCGTCGATGACGAGACGGTCGCCGTGGACGCCGGGGAGCTGGCCGGGGCCTGGCCGCCGCCCGGTAGCACACCGGTCGATCTGGAGGACTTCTACCGGCGCAGCGCGGACAACGGCTTCGGCTACGGCCCGGTCTTCCAGGGCCTGACCAGGGCGTGGCGGCACAACGGCCACATCCTGGCCGAGATAGTCCTCCCGCAGGACGAGCGGACCAGCGCGGGCGTGTTCGGTATCCACCCGGCGCTGCTCGACGCGGCACTGCACCCCTCCACGTTCGCCGACCTCGAACCCACCGAACTCGGCCGGCTGCCCTTCACGTTCAACGACGTCACCCTGCACGCCATCGGAGCCACCCGGGTACGGGCCCGGATCACCCCCGCCGGACCCGACGCGATCGCCCTGGCGTTGGCCGACGAGGCCGGGCAGCCGGTGCTGTCGATCGGCTCCCTCGTGCTGCGCCCGCTCACGCCGCAGACCCTGGCCACCGAGGCGCAGCCCGGCACGATGCTGGCCCTCGACTGGCTCGACGTGTCGGCGCCGGAGGCCGGCCGTCAGGACATCGAGTTCATCACCGTACGGGGCCCGGCCGGTGCCGCCGACGCCGTCTCGTCCGACGTGGTGGTGCTGGAGGTCACCCCCGAGGGCGGCGATGTGGTGCGGTCCGTCCACGAGACGGCGAACTGGGTGCTCGGCCGGTTGCAGAACTTCACCGGCACGCGCATGGCCGTCGTGACCCGGGGCGCGGTCGCCACCGGGCCCGGCGAGACCGTCACCGACCCGGCCGCCGCCTCCGTGTGGGGCCTCGTACGGACCGCGCAGACCGAGGACCCAGGCCGCTTCGTGCTGCTCGACATCGAGCCGGACGCCGAGCTGGACGCCACCCTGGTGGCCCGCGCGTTCTCGGCGGACGAGCCGCAGCTCGCCCTACGCGGCACCGCCCTGCGCGGCCCGCGTTTCGCCCGTGTCCCCGGCTCCGGCGAGTCCCCCGACCCGATCAACTTCGACGGCACCGTCCTGATCACCGGTGGCACCGGCGGTCTGGGCCGCGAGGTGGCCCGGCACCTGGTGGCGCGGCACGGTGCGCGTGACCTGATGCTCCTCAGCCGCCGGGGCGCCGACGCCGAAGGCGCCACCGCACTCGTGGACGAGCTGACCGCCCAGGGGGCCCGGGTCACCGTCGCCGCGTGCGACGTCAGCGACCGTGCGGCCCTGGCGGAGGCGCTCGCCGGGACGAAGCTGGCCGGCGTCGTGCACACCGCGGGCATCCTGGACGACGGCACCCTCTCGTCGCTGACCGCGGAGCAGATGGACCGGGTCATGCGCCCGAAGGTCGACGCGGCCTGGCATCTGCACGAGCTGACCCGGGACGCCGACCTGAGCGTCTTCGCGGTGTTCTCCTCGTTCTCCGGGCTGATCGGCAGCCCGGGACAGGGCAACTACGCCGCCTCCAACATGTTCCTGGACGCGCTGATGGAGCAGCGCCGCCAGGACGGCCTGCCCGGTGTCTCGATGGCGTGGGCCGCCTGGACCCAGGACGTGGGCCTGACCGGCACCCTGTCCGAGGTCGACATGCGCCGTATCGCGCGCTCGGGGGTGCCGCCGCTGACGGTGGAGCAGGGCCTGGCACTCTTCGACCAGGCGCTGGTGGCCGAGCGCCCGGTCCTCGCCCTGACCCGTCTCGACCTGCCGCGCCTGCGCGCCCAGGGCGAGCTCCCGGCGGTCCTGCGCGGCCTGGTCCCTGGTCCGGTGCGCCGCGTGGTGGCCGCGGGGGAGGTGCGCGGTGACGGCTTCGCGCAGCGCATGGCCGCGCTGTCGGCCGAGGAGCGCCTCACGCACCTGCTCGCCCTGGTGCGCGACCACGTCGCCTCGGTACTCGGCTACCAGACGGGCGCCGACATCGACGAGACCAAGCCCTTCCGGGAGGTCGGCTTCGACTCGCTGACGGCGGTCGAGCTGCGCAACCGGCTGCAGGCCGTCACGGGTCTCGGCCTGCCTTCGACGCTCGTCTTCGACTACCCGAACTCGGCGCGTCTCGCGGACTTCCTGGCCGAGCGCTTCGGCGGGGTCGCCGCCGTCCCGGTCGACGCGCTGCCCGTGCTGCGATCGGTCGAGGACGATCCGCTGGTCATCGTCGGTATGTCCTGCCGCTTCCCGGGAGGTGTGTGGAACCCGGACGGCATGTGGGACCTGCTGTCGCAGGGCCGCGACGCCATGTCGCGCTTCCCGTCCGACCGCGGCTGGGACACCGGCCTGCTGACGGAGCTGGCCCACGCGGGTGGTTTCGTCGAGGGCGCCATGGACTTCGACGCGGGCTTCTTCGCGATGTCGCCGCGTGAGGCGCTGGCGACGGACCCGCAGCAGCGGTT
>NZ_JBIRXG010000103.1:0-2790 GCF_044388685.1 Streptomyces sp. NPDC020192
GTCGGCCGGTCCGGGTGTGTTCGGGGCGAGTGCGCAGGCGGCGGGGGTGTTCGGGTCGGGTGTTGCCGGTTCGGGTGTGCCTGGGGTGAGTACGGAGGGCGTCGGGGTGTTCGGGCAGGGCGGGGGTGCGTCGCCGGGTGTGTCCGGCGCGGGCACGGCCGGCCCCGGCGTGTCGGGGACGAGCGCCCAGGGTGCCGGGGTGTCCGGTTCCGGGACGGCCGGCCCCGGGGTCTCCGGCACGAGCGCGCAGGGTGCCGGGGTGTCCGGGCAGGGCACGGCGGGCCCGGGAGTGTCCGGGGTGAGTACGCAGGGCTTCGGGGTGTCCGGGCAGGGCGTGGGGGCGGGGGTGTTCGGTAGCGGGGTGGATCCTTCCGGGGCGGGCCAGGACGGTCCGGGTGTGTCGGGGAACAGCGGGCAGAGCCCCGGAGTCATGGGGACAAGCGCCCAGAACAACGGGGTGTTCGGCCACAGCGACGGTGGTGGCTCCGCCGGGGTGTTCGGCAGCAGCTCGCAGGGCCCCGGGGTGATGGGTAGGGGCGCGGCCGGCCAGCCGGGGCTGCAGGGCGCCACGCTCTCTGGGACAGCGGTCTTTGCACGGGCCGAGGAGGGGACGGGTGTGGAGGCACAAGGCACTGGCACCGGCGTGCTGGGCGTCGCGACGACCGGCGTCGGTGTCTACGCCGCCGTCTCGGATGTCGCCGGTACCGCGCTGCTCGCCAATGGGGGGAACGCGGCCCTTTTCGAGGGCGATGTCCGCGTGTCCGGCCATCTGTTCAACCAGGGCGGCGGCTTCCAGATCGACCACCCGCAGGATCCGGAGCACCGGGTTCTCTCGCACTCCTTCGTGGAATCCTCCGAGCGGAAGAACATGTACGACGGAGTAGCCGTCCTCGACGACCAGGGTGAGGGAACGGTGACCCTCCCGTCCTGGTTCACCGCGCTCAACACCGATCTGCGCTTCCAGCTCACTCCGCTCGACGCCCCGGCACCGAACATCCACGTTGCACGCCACGACACCGGGGACGGCTTCGACATCCGGGGCGGCCCGTCGGGGCTCGAGGTCTGCTGGCAGGTGACGGGCGTCCGCGCGGACGCCTGGGCCCTGGCCCACCCGCTGGCCGAGGAGGAGGACAAGCCCGAGGAGGAGCACGGCACCTACCTGCACCCCGAGGCGTTTGGCGAGCCGACCGAGAAGGGCGTCGGCTACCGCCGCTATCCGCACCTGCGCCGTCCCACTGCCACCAGCCCGAGCCCCGCGCCACCCAGTGTGACTGCCACTGGTGGTCGGTTCGTGGACCCGTAGGTTGTGCAGGTGGTGCCAAGCCGCCGGTGAGGGTTGGCCCATCTTCGCTGGTGACCATGGCGACCCCGGCACTCGTGCACGGAGGGTCGTGTCGGTGGGTTCCTGGGTGCTGAGGTGTTCGATATTGACGGCGAGTCAACGCCGCGGCCACCGCCTGGAACGCCGCCCTCGACGCACGCCGTTCTCTGGCCGTCGCCCGCACGCTGGGCGCCACTCCGGGGCAGGTCACCACCGGACTGATCGCGGCCCAGTTGCTGCCGGCCCTGCCCGCGGCCGCGATCGGCGTTCCGGCCGGCATGGGCCTGTACGCGCTCCTGCAGGTCGGCCCCAACGCTGTGCTCCTGCCCTCCGCCGCGCAGACCGCCTGCATGACCGCCGCGACGCTGATCGTTCTCGCGGCGCTGACCGCGGCCCCAGCCGGCCTCGGTGGCCGCCAACCCGTCCACAAGGCCCGCCACAGCCAGGAGAACTGACGCCTTACGCACCTTCCAGCCGTCGACCAACTCACCCCACGGGCGGGAAACCGAAGCGAGCAGGTCTGGCCATCGTCGGAGCGAGTGGTGGGGATTTTCAAGGCTCTGTCCGCAGTTCCGTGAACGGACATATGGCAGGGAGCGAACGTGCCGCATGTGGCACTCTGGCTGGATGGCAGAGAGCGACCGGGAACGCGCGGTAGAGGGCTGGATCTGGAACGAGAACGTCCAGCCCTTCTTGGCTCTCTTGGCACGTTACGCCGGGTACGACTTTGATGGCACCGACTGACAGACGGTCGAACTCGGCCTTGAGGCCACCGATGATGAGCAACCGGATCGCTGGTACAGCTATCCACTCGTCGGATCGGACCACCACCTCGAATTGCACGTTGCAACCCTGAGCTGCTGCTGAGGGCGGACGCCCTGATCGCGGCCTTTGCCACCAGGCTCGTCGCATGAGTCGAGCATGTGCCAGAGCCCTCATGGCTGGGTGAGGATCCGCGTCCGGAGGAGTTCGTGCGAGGCTCGGCCGTACATAGCCCTCTTGAGCTTTTTCACCCTCATTGCATGCCCTTCGACGACCCCGGAGCTCCAGGACAGGGTGAGTCCGGCAGTGACGGCGTCGAGGTCCTGGCGTAGGAAGCCGGCGAAGCCCTGCATGGGCTTCGGTGCGTCCTGTTCGGCCTGCCGGATCCATCCCAGCAGGAGGTATCCGCGCTGGTGGCGGACCATGTCGGCGAAGGCGCGGGCGAGGTCGCAGGCCCGAGTGATGTCCGGGCAGGCGAGCCGGACTTGAAGCAGCCGCTCGTCCTGGCTTTCGGTGAGCGTCTCCCGAGGCCGCATGATCCACGAGGTGATCTCTTGCACTCTGCGATCTCGTGCCGGGCTGTACGACGAGCAGGCTTTGGCACTGCCGCTGTCGTACCACGGATCGGTCATGGCTTTCGTAGCGACACGCAGTCGACGGGGGGTGAGCAGGCGTCAGCAGATCATCCGAGAAGGCTAATGGTCATT
>NZ_JBIRXG010000104.1:0-2675 GCF_044388685.1 Streptomyces sp. NPDC020192
CCGCGACCGCCCAAGCCCACCTGTTGGCCAGTCGAAACGCTGCAGGTCATACCTGCCATCGCACCCCCACCAGACCCCTAAGTCAACGGCATTGACGTTAAAGATCAAGCTAGGGCCTGTTGCGAAAGTGCTGGTCAGTGCACGAGCAGGTCGATCACGCCTGTCAGGTCCTCCTCGCCGCTGCCCTCGGCCAGGCGGCGGCGCATCAGCTCGAAGTAGGGGTTGAGCAGTTCCGGGCTGACACCCTGCTGCTCAGCGGTGCTCAGGAAGGTTGGCGTACCGGCCACCTGCATGGCGAGGTTGGAGACGACGCCCTTGGTATAGTCGCCGCTGCGCAACTGGTCGGCGGTCTGGTGAACTGCCGGGGCCATCGCGACGAGCCAGTCAGCGAGCAGCGGGGCGAGCGCCGCAGGGTCGATGTCCTCCTTGCGGATCAGGGCGAAGGCGTGCGCGGCCCCGGCGAACATCCCGTACATGGCGCTGAGCAGGGCCACGTCGTGCAGGGCCGCGAAGCCCGCGTCCTCGCCGACGTAGGTAGTGCCGACCGGGACAACCAGGGTCCCCTGGTGTCGTTCGAACAGCTCCCGCGAGCCGCTGTAGAAGATATAGCCGGCGGCTTCCGGGACGCCGATCATCGGAGGGACGGCCATGATCCCGCCGTCCAGGTAGCGGGCGCCACGCTTGCGGGCCCACTCGGCGCGGGCGCGGGCCTGGGCAGGGGTGCTGGTGGTCAGGTTGACCAGGTCCCTGTCGGCCAGGTCGGTGCCGGCCAGCACCTCGTCGACTGAGGTGTCGTCCAACAGGCAAACGACGATCAGGGCGTTCGCTGCGACCGCCTCAGCGGCGGTGTCCGCGACCCTTGCACCCTCGGCGGCGAGCGCCGCGGCGCGGGCTGGGGTGCGGTTCCAGACGGTGAGCGGGTGGCCGGCGGCAAGCCAGGTGCGAGCCAGCGCGGTGCCCATCGCGCCGAGGCCCAGCATCGTGACAGGAGTCTTCTCAACAGTTTTTTGTGCCATGCCGATTAGGCTGGTCACTGAGCCTGAGGTGATCAAGTACCCACTTGGTAGTGGGTGGTTACCCCGGGGTGAGCGAGCACGTCAGAAGGGTGGGGCATGACGACGCTGAACCGGCCGGGCGCACCAGACGGACACGTCTGCGGGATCGACACCGCGATGGAGGTGATCGGCGGCAAGTGGAAGGTGCTGATCCTCTGGGCGCTCCACGAGCACCCCTACCGTCGCTTCGGCGAGCTGCGTCGACTGCTTCCGGGGATCACCGAGAAGGTGCTGGCCTCTCACCTGCGCGAGCTGGAAGCGGACGGCGTCGTGCACCGCGTCTCCTACGACGAGGTGCCGCCCCGCGTCGAGTACTCACTGACCGAGGACGGCAAGCGCCTCAACGACGCACTCCAGCCGCTGGCCGCCTGGGGTCGCGAGCGGCCGACCACTCGAGGGCTGGAGGGGAAGGCGGGCTAAGTTCTGTTGTGAACGTGCTGGTCACAGCCACTCGTTGATGGCCGCGACCAGCACGGTCGCTTCGTAGCGGACGGCGAGTTTGTCGTACCGAGTGGCGACGGCCCGGTGGCGTTTCAGCCGGTTGATGCCGCACTCCACGGCATGGCGTTGTTTGTGGTCGTTCTTGTCGAACTTCGGCGGACGGCCGCCGCGGGAGCCGCGCTTTTTGCGGTTGCGGACCTGGTCAGCTTTCTCCGGGTTGGTGCAGTCGATCCGGCGTCTGCGTAGGTAGGAGCGGTTGGCGCGGGAGCCGTAGGCTTTGTCCGCGCGGACCTTGTCGGGTCTGGTGCGGGGCCGGCCATGGCCGGTGCGGGGGATCCGGATTTTCTCGAGGACCGGCTGGAACTGCGGGCTGTCGTGGCGGTGCCCGGCCGTAATGATCAGGGACATGAGTTTTTGGCCCTGCTCGGTGGCGAGGTGGATCTTCGTGGTCAGCCCGCCGCGGGACCGCCCGAAGCGCGAGGAGAAGCCGCTCTCCACGGCGCCCGAGCCGGAGCAGCCGGCCCAGGTACTCGATCTGATGACCGCGCTGAACGAGTCGGTGCAGAAGGCCAAGGCCTCCCGCACGGGGAGCGCGGGTCCGGCGCAGGTGCACGAGCTGCCGAAGCCGAAGAAGAAGACGGCCGCGAAGAAGCAGCCTGCCAAGAAGGCCGCCAAGAAGACGACGGGCCGCCGTCCGCGCAGTGCCTGACCATTCTGGCGCTAGTCGAGAATGCCGAGGGCTGTGTCCGGCCGGCAGTGGGGGCATGCCGGTACCTGGCCTCGCAGTGCGTCGAGTGCCTGTTGCCGGGTTGCCGGGCGGCACCGCCCGCTCTTGGTGGCCGCCCAGCAGCCGCCTACGTGTACGGCGTCGATGTTGCTGCGGTTGAGCCCGTACTGGATCAGCCACTCCGGCTGCGGTGGCCGACGCTCTTCCCCCTGCTGTCGTTCGCGTTCCCGGCGTTCTTCATCGGCGATCCACCAGTCAATCAGGGCGAGCTGTCGCGCGGTCTGCTGTTCGACGACGCGGCGGGCGAACCGCAGCATGTCGAGACGCGAGGTCGGCTGGTTCACCTGCCTGCCCGCTTGTCCCGTGCCACTGGATCTTGACCGTTTGCCATCGGACTTTGACGGACGCGAGTTTGTGTCATCGGAGTTTGATCACCGCAGGTCAGCGACTCA
>NZ_JBIRXG010000105.1:0-2569 GCF_044388685.1 Streptomyces sp. NPDC020192
TGGATTCCTCGCCGGTGTTCGCCGAGCGGCTGGCGGAGTGTGCGGCGGCTCTGGAGCCGTTTGTGGGCTGGTCGTTGCTGGATGTGGTCCGGGGCACGGAGGGTGCTCCGGGGTTGGACCGGGTCGACGTCGTCCAGCCGGTGTTGTGGGCGGTGATGGTGTCGTTGGCGGAGGTGTGGCGTTCGTACGGCGTCGTACCGTCGGCGGTGGTGGGTCATTCGCAGGGGGAGATCGCCGCCGCGTGTGTGGCGGGGGCGCTGTCGTTGGAGGACGGCGCCCGTGTGGTCGCCCTGCGCAGCCAGGCGTTGACGGGGCTTGCGGGGACCGGGGGCATGGTGTCGGTCGCCGCCGCGCTCGACGACACCGAGCAGCTGCTGGGCGCCTGGGCGGGCCGGGTGGCGGTTGCCGCTGTGAACGGTCCGGGGTCGGTGGTGGTCGCCGGTGAGGCGGTGGCGCTGGAGGAGTTCCTGGCGCACTGTGCGGACCGGGGCGTGCGGGCCCGTCGTATCGCCGTGGACTACGCGTCGCATTCGGCGTTGGTGGAGCCGGTGCGTGCGGGTCTGCTGGCGGACCTCGAGGGGATCCACCCGGGCGAGGGCACGGTTCCGCTGTTCTCCACCGTGACGGGGGAGTGGGCGGACGGTACGACGCTGGACGCCGGCTACTGGTACCGCAACCTGAGGGAGCCGGTGGGCTTTGAACCAGCGGTGCGCGGGCTGCTCGACGCCGGCCACGGAGTGTTCGTGGAGATCAGCCCCCACCCGGTGCTGACCACCGCGGTGCAGGAGACGGCAGAGGCCGCAGGGCGGAGTGCCGTCGTCGTGGGCACCCTCCGCCGCGACCACGACGGGCCCCGGCAGCTGCTCACCAACCTGGCGGCCCTGCACACCACGGGCACCGACGTCGACTGGACGGGACACTTCGCGGGCGTCACCGGCCAGGCCGACCTGCCCACCTACGCCTTCCAGCACACCCGCTACTGGCTGACCCCCTCCGGTCCGTCCGCCGGCGAACTGGCCGGAGCCGGGCTGACCGCCGCCGGGCACCCGCTGCTCGGCGCGGCCGTCGACCTCGCCGAGGACGGCGGCCTCGTACTGACCGGACGGCTCGCCGCGGACCCCGCCGCCTGGACGGCCGACCACGTCGTCCTCGGCACCACCCTGCTGCCCGGCGCGGCGCTCGCCGAACTCGCCCTCGCCGCCGGCGACCGCGTCGGTTGCGGCACCCTGGACGAACTCGTCCTCGGTGCGCCCCTGGCCCTGCCCGAGCGTGGCGCCCTGCACCTCCAGGTACGGGTGGGCCGCGCGGAGGCGGATCACCGCCGTACCGTCAGCGTGCACGCGCGCCCCGAGGACGGCGAGGCACCCTGGACCCGGCACGCGGAGGGCGTCCTCGCCCCCGGCGACACCACGCCCGGTACGCCGCTGACCCAGTGGCCCCCCGCCGGCGCCGAACCCGTCGACGTGTCCGCGCTCTACGACAGCCTCGCCGACCGCGGCCTCGAGTACGGGCCGGTCTTCCGTGGTGTCCGCGCGGCCTGGCGGCACGGCACCGACCTGCTCGCCGAGGTCGAACTCCCGGCCGACACCGACGAGTCGGGCTTCCTGCTGCACCCGGCCCTGCTGGACGCGGCCCTGCACTCGATCGGCCTCGGCGGCCTGGTCGGCGACGGCGGACTCCCCTTCGCCTGGCACGGGCTGCGCGTGCACGCCGTCGGCGCCCGCGCGGCACGGGTACGGCTCACGCCGCTGGGCGACGAAACCGTCGCCGTCGACCTCGCCGACGGGGCCGGCGCACCCCTGGCGACCGTCGCCTCGCTGCGCCTGCGGGCCGTCACCGCCGAACAGGTCGCCGCCGCCCGCACCCCCACCGACCCGCTGCTGCACCTGGACTGGGTCCCGGTCGCCGCCACCGCACCCGCGGACGGCGCCGCCGTCGAACTCCTGCACCTGGACGCACCGCACGGGACGGACGCCGGTCCGGCGGCCGTACGCGAGGCCGTACGGGCGGCGCTCGCGGCGATCCAGCGGTGGATCGCCGACGACCGGGCCGAACGGCTGGTCGTCGTCACGCGCGACACGGACCTGGCCGGCGCCGCCGTCGGCGGTCTGCTGCGCTCCGCCCAGGCCGAACACCCGGGCCGGTTCGGCCACGTCGTACTCGACGGCCACCCCGACTCCGAGCGTGCCCTGCCCGCCGCCGCGGCCCTGGCCGACGAGTCGTGGGTCGCCGTACGCGCCGGGGAGACGTACGTCCCGCGCCTCGCTCGTACCGGTGTCCGGTCCGACGGTGGTGGTGTGCCGTTCGGCGCGGACGATGTGGTGCTGGTGACCGGTGGCACGGGGGTACTGGGCGCACTGGTGGCCCGGCATCTGGTGGCCGAGCACGGTGTTCGGCGGCTGGTGTTGGCGAGCCGTCGGGGAGAAGCCGGTGAACTGGTCGCCGAACTGGGTGAGTTGGGCGCCACGGTGGAGGTGGTGGCGTGTGATGTGTCCGACCGGGATGCGCTGGGGCGTGTGGTCGCGGGGTTCCCGCTGACCGGTGTCGTGCATGCGGCCGGTGTGCTGGA
>NZ_JBIRXG010000106.1:0-2487 GCF_044388685.1 Streptomyces sp. NPDC020192
CACGGTGGAGTCGCTGACGGCCGATCGGGTTGACACCGTGCTGAAGGCGAAGGTCGACGGTGCCTGGCACCTGCACGAGCTGACGGCTGGTCTGAGCCTGCGTGCCTTCGTGCTGTTCTCGTCGCTCGCGGGTGTGGTGGGCAGTGCGGGGCAGGGCGGTTACGCGGCCGCGAATGCGGCGTTGGACGCGCTGGCCGGGCTCCGGCGGGCGCAGGGGCTGCCCGCCACCTCCATCGCCTGGGGCCTGTGGGCACCGGCGAGCGCCATGACCTCGGGCGCCGACACCACGCGCCTGGCCCGGGGCGGCATCCTCCCGCTCCCCGCCGAACGGGGCCTGGAGTTGTTCGACGCCGCCTGCGCCGCCGAGGCACCGCTGACCGTCGCCGCGCGCCTGGACCTCACGGCGCTCCGCGCGCAGGGCACCCGTGTGCCCGCCGTCCTGCGGAGCCTCGCGGGCGCCACGGCCCGCCGCACGGCACGCGCCGCCGACGCCGGCACCCTGCGTGACCGCCTCGCCGCGCAGACCCCGGCCGAGCGGACCCGGACCGTGCTCGACCTGGTGCGCGGTCAGGCCGCCGCCGTCCTCGGACACGAGTCGGCCGCCGCCATCGCCGAGGACCGGGCCTTCCTCGAACTCGGCTTCGACTCCCTGACCGCAGTCGACCTGCGCAACCGCCTCGGTACGGTGACGGGCCTGCGCCTGCCGGCCACCACGGTGTTCGACCACCCCAACCCGGCCGCCCTGACCCGGCACATCCTCGCCGAACTGCTCGGCGTCACGGCCGGCTCGTCCCGGACCGCCCCCACCGCCGTACGCACGGACGAGCCGATCGCGATCGTCGGCATGGCCTGCCGCTACCCCGGCGGCGTGGCCTCGCCCGAGGACCTGTGGCGTGTCGTCGCCGAGGGCCGGGACGTCATCTCCCCGTTCCCGGAGGACCGGGGCTGGGACCTCGACGCCCTGTACCACGCCGATCCCGACCACACGGGGACGAGCTACGCCCGCGAGGGCGGGTTCCTGCACGACGCCGCCGGGTTCGACGCCGAGTTCTTCGGTATCAGCCCGCGTGAGGCGCTGGCGATGGACCCGCAGCAGCGGCTGCTGCTGGAGACCGCCTGGGAGGCCGTGGAACGCGCCGGCATCGACCCGACCGCGCTGCGCGGCAGCGCCACCGGCGTCTTCGCTGGCCTGATGTACCACGACTACGCGGCCCGGCTCGGCACCACCCCGGAGGACCTCGAAGGCTACCTGGGCATGGGCAACTCCGGCAGCGTCGCCTCCGGCCGCATCGCCTACACCCTGGGCCTGGAGGGCCCGGCGGTCACCGTCGACACCGCGTGTTCCTCGTCCCTGGTCGCGCTGCACTGGGCGATCAGTGCGCTGCGGTCGGGCGAGTGCGACCTCGCCCTGGCCGGCGGCGTGTCCGTGATGGCGACTCCGGGCACGTTCGTGGAGTTCTCCCGGCAGCGCGGCCTCGCCCCCGACGGGCGCTGCAAGTCGTTCGCGGCCGCGGCCGACGGGGCCAGTTGGTCCGAGGGTGTCGGCATGCTGCTCGTCGAGCGGTTGTCGGATGCGCGTCGGCATGGGCACCGGGTGTTGGCTGTGGTGCGTGGTTCGGCGGTGAACCAGGATGGTGCGTCGAATGGTCTGACGGCGCCGAACGGTCCGTCGCAGCAGCGGGTGATCCGGCAGGCGTTGGCGGGTGCGGGTCTTGGGCCTGGCGATGTCGACGCGGTGGAGGCGCACGGTACGGGTACCAGGCTGGGTGATCCGATCGAGGCGCAGGCGCTGCTTGCGACCTACGGTCAGGAGCGGGATGAGCCGCTGTGGCTGGGCTCGATCAAGTCCAACATCGGTCACGCGCAGGCTGCCGCCGGTGTGGCGGGTGTGATCAAGATGGTGCAGGCGATGCGGCACGGTGTACTCCCGCGCACGCTGCACGTGGACGAGCCGTCTGCGGAGGTCGACTGGTCCGCCGGTGCGGTGGAGCTGCTCACTGAGGAGCGCGAGTGGACCCGTGCGGGTCGGCCGCGTCGGGCGGGTGTGTCGTCGTTCGGTGTGTCCGGTACCAATGCGCATGTCGTCCTTGAAGAGGCACCTGAGGAGACCGAGCGCGCCGGGTCGGCCGAACTGCCCGCCGTGCCCTGGCTGTTGTCGGCCCGGTCCGAGGGGGCGCTGCGGGCGCAGGCCGCACGGCTGGCGGACTGGCTGCAGGACGACACCAGCCTCCTCGGCACCGCCTACTCCCTCGCCACCGGCCGGGCGGCGCTGCCGTACCGCGCGGTCGTCGTCGGCACCGAAAGGGGCGAACTCGCCGACGGGCTCACCGCGTTGGCGGCCGGCCGTGCTGCCGCGCACCTCGAATCCGCCCGAGCCCGCGACAACCGTGTCACCGCGTTCGTGTTCGCGGGGCAGGGTGCGCAGCGGGCCGGGATGGGTGAGGAACTGGCCGCCGCGTACCCGGTGTTCGCCGAGGCGTTCGCGGA
>NZ_JBIRXG010000107.1:0-2486 GCF_044388685.1 Streptomyces sp. NPDC020192
AGATGCCGGTCCAACTCGGCCACGACCTCATCGAAAGCCGCCGCGAACACCACCGACTCCCCATACAGCCGACGGCCCATCCCCAGCCGCTGGGCACCCTGACCCGCAAACAGCACCGCCACCCGGCGGCCGTTCTTGGCCACACCCTCCGCCACGTTGGCACCCGGCTCCCCAGCGGCCAACGCCCGCAACCCGGCCGTCAGCTCGCCGCGGTCGGCACCCACGACCACCGCGCGGTGCTCGAACAGCGAACGCGACAGCAGCGCCGCACCCACATCCAGGGGATCCTGCACATCCACCGACGGCAGCAACCGCTCGGCCTGCGCACGCAGCGCCTGCTCCGAACGGGCCGACACCACCCACACCGTCTCGGTGCCGTCCTCGGCGACCGGCCCGGTCCCGGGCCCGGCCTCCGTCTCGGGCTCGACGCCGGGCGCGGCCTCCAAAATCACGTGCGCGTTCGTCCCCGAGATACCGAACGAGGAGACGCCCGCACGACGCGGACGGCCGGTCTCCGGCCACGGCACCGACTCGGTCAGCAACCGCACCCGACCCTGGCTCCAGTCCACGTGCGTGCTCGGCTCGTCCACGTGCAGGGTCCGCGGCAGCACCCCGTGGCGCAGTGCCTGCACCATCTTGATGGCGCCGACGACACCCGCCGCCGCCTGGGTGTGGCCCACGTTCGACTTGACCGAGCCGAGCCACAGCGGCCGGTCCTCCGGCCGGTCCTGGCCGTAAGTGGCCAGCACCGCCTGCGCCTCGATCGGGTCACCCAGCGTCGTACCCGTACCGTGCGCCTCCACCACGTCCACATCGGCCGGCGAAAGACCGGCCGCGGCCAGCGCCTGGCGGATCACCCGCTGCTGCGACGGACCGTTCGGCGCCGTCAGACCGTTCGACGCGCCGTCCTGGTTGACGGCGCTGGACCGCAGGACCGCCAGGACGCGGTGGCCGTTGCGCCGGGCGTCCGAGAGACGCTCCAGCACCACGATGCCGGCGCCCTCGGACCAGCCCGTGCCGTCGGCCGCCTCGGCGAACGCCTTGCAGCGGCCGTCGCCCGCGAGCCCGCCCTGGCGGGTGAACTCCACGAACGTGCCGGGGGTGGCCATCACGGTGACACCGCCGGCCAGCGCGAGGGTGCTCTCCCCCGAGCGCAGGGACTGGCCGGCCAGGTGCATCGCGACCAGCGAGGACGAGCACGCGGTGTCGACGGTGACCGCCGGGCCCTCCAGGCCGAGGACGTACGAGATCCGGCCGGAGAGCACGCTCTGCGCGCCACCGGTCATCAGCTGGGCCTGGGCGTCGCCACCGGCCTCGGCGACGAGGTCGCCGTAACCGGAGTGGTAACTGCCGACGAAGACACCGGCCGGGGTACCGCCGAGGGCGGTCGGGTCGATCCCCGCGTGTTCCAGGGCCTCCCAGGCCACTTCGAGGACCATGCGCTGCTGCGGGTCCATGGCCAGGGCCTCCCGCGGGGAGATCCCGAAGAAGCCGGCGTCGAAGTCCGCGGCGGCGGTCAGGAAGCCGCCCTCGTTGGCCATGGCCGTGTTCGGGCGGGTGCCCGTCGGGTCGTACAGGCCGTCCAGGTCCCAGCCGCGGTCCGCCGGGAACGGCGACATCGCGTCCGTGCCGGTGGCGACCAGGTTCCACAGGTCGTCGGGCCCGGTCACCCCGCCGGGGAAGCGGCAGGCCATGCCCACGACCACGATCGGGTCGTCCGCCACCGACACCGGCGCGGGCAGCTCCTGCCGCGTGGCGGTCCCGGTGGTGTCACCAGACCGCTCGGCCAGGTAGGCCGCCAGACGGGTAGCGTTCGGGTAGTCGAAGACCAGCGTGGCCGGCAGCGTCAGACCGGTCGCGGTCTGGAGCCGGTTGCGCAGCTCCACGGCCGTCAGCGAGTCGAAGCCCGCCTCCCGGAACGCCTGGCCCGGGTCGACGTCGTTCCCGCTGCTGTGGCCGAGGACGACGGCCACGTTGTCCCGGACGAGGGCGAGCAGGTGCTGGTCGCGCTGCTGGGCGGTGAGCCCGGCCAGCCGCTGGGCGAGACCGCCGGACTGCTGCCGGGCGTCGGCCGTGGCCCGCCGCGGTCTGGCGCCGACCAGCGTCCTGAGCATGACCGGCAGGTCGGCCTGGCCGCGCAGGACGGGGGCGTCCAGCCGGGTCAGCGCCACGACGGGGAGGTCCGCGAGGACGGCCCGGTCGAACAGCCGCATACCCTGCGCCACCGACAGCGGCGGCATGCCGGAGCTGTGCATGCGGCGGACGTCGGCCTCGGACAGGGCGCCCGTCAGGCCGACCTCCGGGGTCCACGGACCCCAGACCATCGACACGCCGGGCAGCCCCTCGTGGCGGCGCCGCTCGATCAGCGCGTCGAGGAACACGTTGCCCGCCGCGTAGTTGCCCTGCCCCGGAGCGCCCAGCAGGCCGGACATCGAGGAGAACACCGCGAAGACCGACAGGTCCAGGTCGCGCGTCAGCTCGTGCAA
>NZ_JBIRXG010000108.1:0-2445 GCF_044388685.1 Streptomyces sp. NPDC020192
GAGTATTGGGCGCGGCAGGTGCGCTCGGCGGTGCGGTTCGCCGACGGGCTGGCGTGGCTGGCCGAGCAGGGCGTGGACACCTTCGTCGACGCGGGCCCGGACGCGGTGCTGGCCGGTCTCGTCGAGTTCGACGGCGTCACCACGGTGGCCCTCCAGCGCCGTGACCGCACCGGCGGCCGGACCGTGCTGCACGCGCTGGGGCAGCTGTTCACGCGGGGTGTGCCGGTCTCGTGGGACGCGCTGTTCGCGGGCTCCGGACACCACCGGGTCGACCTGCCGACGTACGCGTTCCAGCGGCGCCATTACTGGCCCGAGGGCGGCCTGGCGGCCGCCGACGTGGCGGCCGCCGGTCTGGTGGCGGTGGAACATCCGCTGCTGGGCGCGGTGCTGTCGTCGCCCGAGGGCGGCGGCGTGGTGTTCACCTCGCGGCTGTCGGTCGCGGCCCAGCCCTGGCTGGCCGACCACGCCGTGCAGGGTGTGGTGCTCTTCCCGGGCACCGGCTTCGTCGAGCTGGCGGTCCAGGCCGCCGACGTGGTGGGGTGCGGCCGGGTCACCGAGGTGATCGTGGAGGCGCCGCTGGTGCTGCCCGAGCGCGGCGGTGTCCAGGTCCAGGTCCTCGTGGGCGAGCCGGAGGACGGCCGGCGGCCGGTCACGGTGTACGCCCGCCCCGACACGGGGGTGGAGCAGCCGTGGGTCCGGCACGCCAGCGGTGCCGTGGAGGACACGGCCGCGGCCGACGCGACCGGGTTCGAGGCGCTGGCCGGGGTGTGGCCGCCGGCGGGCGCGGAGGCGCTGGAGACCGACGGGATCTACGAGCGGATCGCCGCGCAGGGCTTCGTGTACGGCCCGTCGTTCCGGGGCCTGGAGCGGGCCTGGCGCCGCGACGGCCATGTCTTCGCCGAGGTGGCGCTGCCCGAGCCGCAGTCGGGCCGGGCGGGCGGCTTCGGTCTGCACCCGGCGCTGCTGGACGCCGTGATGCACGCGCTGGCTTTCGTCGACCTGGAGCCCGCGGAGTTCGGCCGGCTGCCGTTCAGCTTCGGTGACGTGGTGCTGCACGCCTCGGGCGCGAGCCGGGTGCGGGCCTGCCTGACGCAGACCGGCCCCGACTCGCTCTCGATCGCGGTGGCCGACGAGGCGGGCGACGCGGTGCTGTCGCTGGGCTCGCTGGTCGTCCGCCCGCTGACCCCGCAGGCGCTGAGCGCCGCGGGCGGTGGCCAGGACGAGACCGTACTGGCCGTGCGGTGGACGCCCCTGGACACCCAGGACCCGGCGCTGGACGACTGGGAGAGCGTGGCCGCCGGGGTGGTGGCCGGACCTGGCCCGAACGTGGGGTGGCTGGAGGGCGCGGTGCTGCACCCGCACGCCGACCGCGTGGCCTCCGACGCGGCGCTGCCGCTGGTGGTCGCCGTCTCCGGCGGGGACAGCCCCGTCGAGGGGGCGCACGAGGCCACCCGGTGGCTGCTGGACCAGCTCCACACCTGGCAGGCAGGGGACCGGGAGCTGGTCGTGGTGACCTCCGGCGCGGTGGCCGCGGGCCCCGACGAGACGGTCACCGACCTGGGCGCCGCCGCGGTATGGGGCCTGGTGCGCTCGGCACAGGCCGAGAACCCCGGCCGGATCACGCTGATCGACACCGACGCCGCGACCGGGATGACGGCCGGTCTGTTGGCCGTCGCGCGCGGCACCGGTGAGCCCCAGCTGGCGGTCCGCGCGGGCACGCTGCACGCCGCCCGGCTGTCGCGGGCGGACACCGGTCTGGCCGTACCGCGGGCCGGCGCCTGGCACCTGGACTCGACGGCCAAGGGCACCCTGGAGAACCTGCGCCTGGTGTCGTTCCCGGACGCCGAGCGTCCGCTGGAGAGCGGCGAGATCCGCATCGAGGTGCGCGCGGCGGGCCTGAACTTCCGCGACGTCCTCAACGCCCTGGGCATGTACCCGGGCGAGGCCGGACCGCTCGGCGGCGAGGTCGCCGGTGTGGTGACCGAGCTGGGCGCCGACGTGTCGGACCTCCGGGTCGGCGACCGGGTCATGGGTCTGAGCGACGGCGGCTTCGGCTCCGTGGTGGTGACCGACCGGCGGCTGGTGGCGCCGATCCCGGCGGGCTGGTCGTTCGCGACGGCCGCCTCGGTGCCGACCGCGTTCCTGACCGCGTACTACGGCCTGGTGGACCTGGCCGGACTGCGCGCCGGCGAGCGGGCCCTGGTGCACGCGGGCGCCGGTGGCGTGGGCATGGCCGCGCTCCAGATCGCCAGGCACCTGGGCGCCGAGGTCTACACGACGGCGAGCGAGAGCAAGTGGCCGGTGCTGCGGGCGCGGGGCATCGACGGCGCGCGTCTGGCGTCGTCCCGCGCGCTGGACTTCGAGGACGCGTTCCGGCGCGCCACCGAGGGCCGCGGCGTGGACGTGGTGCTCAACTCGCTCACCGGTGACTTCATCGACGCCTCC
>NZ_JBIRXG010000109.1:0-2371 GCF_044388685.1 Streptomyces sp. NPDC020192
TCAACGCCGCCCACGGCATCACCCCCCAACCCACCACCATCCCCCTCTACTCCACCGTCACCACCGAACCCATCGACGGCACCACACTCAACGCCAACTACTGGTACACCAACCTCCGCCAAACCGTCCGCTTCGAAGAGACGATCCGCGTTCTCCTCGGGGACGATCACAACGCGTTCCTCGAGGCCACCGCGCACCCGGTGCTCACCATGGCCGTCGAGGAGACGGTCGGTGCGGTGGAGCGCGAGGCCGTGGTCGTCGGCACGCTGCGGCGGGACGAGGGCGGGCTGGAGCGGTTCGTCACCTCGCTCGCGATGGCGTGGGTGCGCGGGGTGCGGGTCGACTGGCTCGAGATGCTGGGCGGGCGCCCCTCGCGGCACCTGGATCTGCCCACGTACGCGTTCCAGCGGGAGCGTTACTGGCTGGAGCCCACGAGCCGGACGTCCGGCGATGTGTCCGTACTGGGGCTGGAGGGTGCCGGTCATCCGTTGCTCGGCGCTGCGGTGCGGCTGGCGACGGAAGACGGTGCCCTGCTGACCGGGCGGCTGTCCCGGGAGGCGCTGCCGTGGCTCGCGGATCACGCGGTGGCCGGGACGGTCCTGCTGCCCGGTGCGGCCTTTGTCGAGCTGGCGCTGCGTGCCGGGGACGAGGTCGGCTGCGACCTGGTCGACGAGCTCACGCTCGAAGCCCCGCTCGTCCTGCCCGAGCGCGGGGCGGTGCGGCTCCAGCTCGCCCTGGGCGCTCCCGACGCGCAGGGCCGCCGTGAGCTGGGCGTGTACGCGCGTCCGGAGGACGGCGGAGACGACGTCCTGTGGACGCGGCACGCGCGTGCCGTGCTCGCCGTCGCGGACGGGTCCGGCCGTGCCGACGACACGGCCCCCGAGGCGGTCTGGCCTCCTGTCGGAGCCGAAGCCCTCGCCGTGGCCGACTTCTACGCGCGGGCCGCGGACGCCGGATATGGGTATGGGCCCGCGTTCCAGGGCCTGCGGGCCGCCTGGCGGCTCGGCGACGACCTCTACGCCGAGGTCGCGCTGCCGGAGCCGGTGCGGGAGGAAGCCGTCGCATACGGTCTCCACCCCGCGCTGCTCGACGCGGCCCTGCACGCGGCGCTGCTCGACCTGGTAGGCTGGGGCGGGCAGGTTCGGCTGCCGTTCGTGTGGAGCGGCGTCACGCTGGACGCGGTGGGCGCGGGCGCGCTCCGCGTCCGGATCTCGCCGGCCGGTGCCGACTCCCTGAGCGTGTCGCTCGCCGACAGCACCGGGCGCCCGGTGGCCTCCGTACGCGCCCTGGTGTCGCGTCCGCTCTCCGCCGAGCAGCTTCGGCAGCCGTCGGGCAACGCCTTGGAGTCCCTCTACCGCATCGAATGGGTCCGGGTGCCGGCCGCTGCCGAGAGCTCGGTCATGCCTGTTCCGCTGACCGAGGTGCTGGACGACTCGGCCACCGTGCCCGACGTGGTTCTCCTGTCCTGCGTCGACGCCGGCACCGACGCGGCCGACATCGCGGCGGGGGTCCGCCGTACCGCGTACGACCTGCTGCGCTCGGTGCAGTCCTGGCTCGGTGACGAGCGGTTCGCGTCCTCGCGCCTGGTCGTTCTCACCCGGGGCGCGGTGGCCGCGCTGCCCGGCGACGAGGTGAGCGACCTGGTGTCGGCTCCGCTCTGGGGGCTCATCCGTTCCGCACAGGCGGAGAATCCAGGGCGGTTCGTACTGGTCGACAGCGACGGTTCGGAGGCCTCCGCCGCCGCGCTGGCCGCCGCTGCGACAGGTGACGATCCCCAACTGGCCATCCGCAACGGTGCTTTGCTCGCTCCTCGCCTTGCGCGCGGCACGGCGGCCGGTGCGCTCGCGCTCCCGGCCGACGGCTCCGACTGGCGGTTGGACACGCGTAGCTCGGGCACTCTGGAAGGTCTCGCGCTGCTTCCGAGCACCGCGGCGGCACAACCGTTGGAACCGGGCCGGATACGTGTCGCGGTTCGAGCCGCCGGGCTCAACTTCCGGGATGTCCTGATCGCCCTCGGCATGTATCCGGGCGAGGCCACGATGGGCAGCGAGGGCGCCGGAGTCGTGGTGGAAGTGGGGCCCGGCGTCACCGAGTTCGCCGCGGGCGACCGGGTCGTGGGGCTGATGCCCGAGTCCTTCGGGCCGGTCGCGGTGGTCGATTACCGTACCGTCGTACGAATTCCGGAGGAGTGGTCGTTCGAGCGGGCGGCTGCCGTGCCTGTTGTCTTTCTCACCGCGTACTACGGCCTGCGCGACCTCGGCGGTCTGCGGGCCGGGGAGTCCGTCCTCGTCCACGCCGCGGCCGGCGGGGTCGGCATGGCCGCCGTCCAGCTCGCCCGCCTGTGGGGCGCCGAGGTCTACGGCACCGCAAG
>NZ_JBIRXG010000110.1:0-2354 GCF_044388685.1 Streptomyces sp. NPDC020192
CCCCTCTACTCCACCGTCACCACCGAACCCATCGACGGCACCACACTCAACGCCAACTACTGGTACACCAACCTCCGCCAAACCGTCCGCTTCGAGGAGACCGCCCGTCGGCTTCTGGCCCAAGGTCACGGGCATTTCATCGAAGCGACCGCCCACCCTGTCCTCGCCCTCGCCGTCGAAGAAATCATCGAGGCGGCCGGTGTCGAAGCCCGTGTCACCGGTACGCTCCGCCGGGACCACGGCGGCCTAGCCCAGCTCCACACCGCCCTCGCCACCGCGTGGACCCAGGGCGTGGACGTCAACTGGGCGTCACTGCTGACTGGTTCGCGCGTGGGACGGGTGGATCTGCCGACGTATCCGTTCCAGCGCCGTCGATACTGGCTCGAGCCGGGTGTCGCGCCGATAACCGCCGCCGCGAGGGCGGTGGCGGTGGACGACGGGGAGAGCGGGGAAGCGGCCACCGCGCTCGCGCGTGCCCTGGCGGGTGCGACCGAGGCGGGCCGTGAGGCTCTTCTGATCGAGCTCGTGCAGTCGCGTGTGGCCGCCGTGCTGGGGCACGAGGCGCCGGAGACGGTCGACACGGACCGCGCGTTCAAGGAGTTGGGCTTCGACTCGCTCACCGCGATGCAGTTGCGCAATCGGCTGAACGCGGCCACGGGGCTACGGCTGCCGGCCACGCTCGTGTTCAGCCATCCCAGTCCCAAGGCTCTGGCCCAGTACCTGGCGGGCGTGCTGCGGCCCGACGAGGGCGCCGCCGCGCAGCCGCCCGTGCTCCGGGACATCGATCTGCTCGAGGACAGCCTGTGGGCACAGTCCTTCGACGACGCGACGCGTGGACTGGTCGCCCGGCGGCTGGACGCGCTGCTGCGCCGCTGGAGCAGTGGGGCCGCCGACGGCACCGGCCCGGAGGGCGAGCTCGATGCCGTCGCTCTCGACACCGCCTCCGACGACGAGCTCTTCCAGATCCTCGACGAACAGCTGGGCAATGCCTGATCCGCTCCGCGGTGATCCCTTCTCGACGTACAGGAGTTCTCCGGGATGGCAGACGTGGTGAACAACGAAGACAGGCTGCGCGATTACCTGAAGCGGGCCACCGCCGACCTGAGCAGGGTACGTCGGCAGCTCCAGGAGACGGAGGCCGCGAGCCGCGAGCCCATCGCGATCATCGGCATGGCCTGCCGGCTGCCCGGTGGTGTCGACTCCCCCGAAGGCCTGTGGGAGCTCGTTGACTCCGGCACCGATGCCATCGCCGGGTTCCCGCTGGACCGCGGCTGGGACGTCGAGGGGATGTACGACCCCGACGCGGAAGCTCCGGGCAAGACATACGTCAAGGAGGCCGGATTCCTTTACGACGCCGGTGAGTTCGATGCCGGTTTCTTCGGGATCTCACCGCGCGAGGCCGTGTCGATGGACCCGCAGCAGCGGTTGATGCTGGAGGCCTCGTGGGAGGCGTTCGAGCGGGCGGGTCTCGATCCGGCGCGGCGACGCGGAACGGCCACCGGCGTGTTCGTCGGCGCGACGGCCACGGGCTATGTCTCGCCCGCCGCCGAGGTGCCCGAGGGCGCCGAGGGATTCGCCATCACCGGCAACATGACCGCCGTGACCTCGGGCCGGATCTCGTACACGCTGGGGTTGCAGGGCCCGGCGGTCACGATCGACACGGCGTGCTCGTCCTCTCTCGTGGCGCTGCATCTGGCATGCCAGTCGCTGCGGCAGGGCGAGTGCACGATGGCGCTGGCCGGTGGCGTCACCGTGATGCCCACGCCGACGGCGTTCACCGAGTTCAGCCGCCAGCGCGGGCTGGCCGCCGACGGCCGCTGCAAGTCCTTCGCCGCGGCGGCCGACGGAACCAACTGGGCGGAGGGCGTCGCGGTGCTCGTCGTCGAGCGCCTGTCGGACGCCGTCCGCGACGGCCACCGGGTGCTGGCCGTCGTACGCGGCTCCGCGATCAACCAGGACGGCGCCAGCAACGGGCTGTCGGCCCCCAACGACCTAGCCCAGGAACGGGTGATCCGCCTGGCGCTCGACAACGCCGGTCTCTCCACGGGCGACGTCGACGCGGTCGAGGCCCATGGCACGGGTACGACGCTGGGCGACCCGATCGAGGCCCAGGCGCTCCTCGCCACCTACGGCCAGGGACGCCCCGCGGAACGCCCGCTGCACCTGGGTTCCCTCAAGTCCAACATCGGCCATGCCGGCCCGGCCGCCGGGGTGGCCGGGATCATCAAGATGGTCATGGCCCTACGCCACGGCGTCCTGCCCCGCAGCCTCCACATCGACGAGCCGACCCCGCAGGTCGACTGGTCCTCCGGAGCCGTCTCCCTCCTCACCGAACCCATCCACTGGCCCGACAC
>NZ_JBIRXG010000111.1:0-2317 GCF_044388685.1 Streptomyces sp. NPDC020192
TCGACGGCGGTGTCGATGCGATCTACTGCTCGAACCACGGTGGACGCCAGGCCAACGGTGGCCTCTCCTCACTCGACATGCTGCCGGACGTCGTCAATGCGGCAGGCGAAACTCCGGTGATCTTCGATTCGGGTGTGCGCTCCGGCGACCATGTGGTGAAAGCCCTGGCGCTGGGCGCGCGAGCGGTAGCGGTGGGGCGGCCCTACGTCTACGGTCTGGCACTGGGAGGCGAGGACGGCATCATCCACGTGCTGCGCTCCCTCCTTGCGGAGGCTGACCTCCTCATGGCAGTCGACGGCTACCCCAAGATCGCAGACCTAAGCCCCTCGGCCTTGCGGCGACGGCCGTGACCCGGCGGTTCAGCCTGTGCCGAGCACATGCACGCGGGTTTCCCGTTCGAGCCCACCCACTCGTGTTACTGAAGAGCGTTACGAGGCAGATGCACGGCCGCACTGGGTCCGTACTGCGCCGACGCATGATCCACCAGCAAGCCTCGCGGTGGAATCCCAACAGCGCCTGCGGGGCGCCAAGCACAACGAATCTAGTGATCGGGCTTGGGCAGTCGGCTCGCCGGGGCGGACGTGCTGTCCAGTGCGTCAGGCTGCGGGAACCGCTTCGAGGACGGAAGGCACCTGCGGTGCTCACCTTGATGCGACGCAGACCGGCTACGGTGAAGAGCGCGTTGAAATCCCGCATTTCCCCGATCCCTGCCATCGTCGTGTCGAGCATGTTCAGTGAGCTGCCGCCAACTCGAAGTCTCAGAGGGCGGTATGAGACCTGATGCCCGATTCTTCGCTTCGTGTGCGAGCGGGAAGGTCGCGGCGACGTCGGTCGACTACGGCCGGGGCTGGGTGAACAAGCCCTGCTCGGTCTCGGTCAGGATTCCGCGGTCGGCCAGCCGTTTGAGCTTCAGGCGGACGTTCGTGTCGTGTGACGACTCGGCCGTGATCGTCGACGACGACTTGTGGGCGCGGATCGAACCACTGCTGCCGCCCTGGCCCGAGCGGTCATCAGGGCCGAAACCGGTACCGGACCGGTCAGGGGCGCAGCAGGGTACCGGCGGCCTCCTCCAAGAGGGCTACGGCAAGGAGTTCGCCATCCACAGGTCCGAAGCGCTCCAGGGCCAGCCGGTGGATGCGCAATACTGTGTCAGCCATCTCGTGCGGGGTGCCGAGGTCTCGGGCCTCACCGGTGATGACCTCGAGCTGGT
The DNA here is from genome assembly GCF_044388685.1 of Streptomyces sp. NPDC020192. Taxonomy (NCBI): domain Bacteria; kingdom Bacillati; phylum Actinomycetota; class Actinomycetes; order Kitasatosporales; family Streptomycetaceae; genus Streptomyces; species Streptomyces sp. NPDC020192. The sequence continues at coordinate 1,211 of NZ_JBIRXG010000111.1, forward strand.
CGTGGATGCGGTCGAGGCCGTAGGAGCGAAGGTAGTCCCCGGCGAACAGAGCCGGCAGGTCCCGGCGGATGAAGTCGCTCCCCGCCGCGCTGTCGGCCAGCGTGTCGCGCAGGGCAGCGAGGTCGATGCCCGCTCGGCGTCCGAGCAGGAGGGCCTCGGCGGTTGCCGTGGCCTGCCCGAACCAGAGGAGGTTGATGAGGAGTTTTGTCGTGTAGCCGGTTCCCGGGCCGCCCATGTGGCGGATCCGGTCCGATGTCGCCACCGCCTCCAACAGCGGCCTGCACCGGTCGAGGACTTCAGCAGAACTGCCCACGAACAGCCGCAGGCGCCCGTGTTCGGCGTCGTCCGGACTGCCGCCCATGGGCGCTTCGAGGACATCGACGCCGTGGGCCCCGGCTCGTTCCCGCAGCTCCCGCGCGGCTGCGGGGGCGTTGCTCGTCATGTCGATCCACACCGCACCAGGGGCCAGGGCGGCGAACACGGCATCCGGAAGAGCTGCCGCAGCCTCATCGGGTCCAGGAACCACGGTGACCAGTACATCCGCCCCGGCTGCGGCGGTCGTGACGGTGGGCGCCCAGTTCGCACCCAACGAGCGCACCGCTTCTTCCCGTTCGGGACGCAGATCGGAAACGGTCACCGTGTGGCCCGCCGAAACGAATCGTCCACACAGAGGTGTCCCCATTCGGCCGGCACCGACGAGGGCTATGCGCGAGGGCAAAGAATCACCGCCATGGCAGTCGTTGCGTCTGTCGCTTCCCTCCGGCGCACCCGAAAGACCGCCGCCGTCCGGTCGCTTGGAGACACTATGGATCACCTGGGAACACTGCGGTCATCCTATGAGCTTGTATCGTGATCACGATCCGGCCTTCTTGAGAGGGCGGAATGAGAGTGCATAGGAGTCCTGTCGTCACCTGAACGTGTGGCGGTGCGGCATCCTGGCCGGTCGGCGGCCATAGGCATGTTGGGCTGGGCACCGTGAGCGAGCGCAAGCCCTACAAGACCGACGTGAGTCACGAGCAGTGGGCGCTGGTCGAGCCGGTGATCGCCGCGTGGAAGGCCGCGCATCCCTCGGTCAGTGGCCATCAGGGCCGGTACGCGATGCGGGAG
>NZ_JBIRXG010000112.1:0-2302 GCF_044388685.1 Streptomyces sp. NPDC020192
CTTGCGGTGCCGTAGACCTCGGCGCCCCACAGGCGGGCGAGCTGGACGGCGGCCATGCCGACCCCGCCGGCCGCGGCGTGGACGAGGACGGACTCTCCGGCCCGCAGACCGGCGAGGTCGCGCAGCCCGTAGTACGCGGTGAGGAAGGCGACGGGCACGGCAGCCGCCTGCTCGAACGACCACCCCTCCGGAATCCGTACGAGCATCCGCCGATCGGCGACGCACACCGTGCCGAAGGACAGCGGAAGCATCCCCATGACCCTGTCGCCCACCCGGAAGTCCTCGACGTCCGGGCCGACTTCGGTGACGACCCCCGCCCCCTCACTGCCGAGGGACAGCTCACCCGGATACATGCCGAGCGCCATCAGGACATCACGGAAGTTGAGCCCGGCCGCGCGCACGGAAACCCTCACCTGGCCGGCACCGAGAGGGTCGAGAACCTCGGGGCAGGGCAGGAGATCCAGATGGTCGAGCGTGCCGGGGTTCATGGTGTCGAGCCGCCAAGCGGGGACGCCGGATGGCGGGTTCAACTCGTCGGCCCGGTTCCGTCGCAGCAGCCGAGGTGTGAGCAACGTGCCCTTCCGGAGGGCGAGTTGAGGCTCACCCGATGTGACGGCCGAGGAAAGGGAGGCGTACGACGCCGCGTCGTCGTCGATGTCCAGCAGGGAGAGCCGGCCCGGGTGCTCCGACTGAGCCGACCGGACCAAGCCCCACACGGCGGTGTGGCTCAGATCGCTGACGTCCTCGGCGGTGCGCGTCGCCACGGCACGGCTGGTCATGACGACCAGGCGAGCGTCTTCCAACGACTCCTCCGACAGCCACGCCTGTACGTCGGCGAGTGCTTGCGCGGTGGCCCGGTGGACGGTGTCCGGCAGCCCGTCGCTGTCCACCGAAGGCGCGGAGGCGTACGGCAACAGCACCACGTCCGGCGCGCCCTCACCTCCGGCGACCGCCGCACGGAGCGTCGCCAGGTCGGGGTAGGAGCGCATGGATGCGCTCAAGCCACGGAAAGCGGCGGGTAGTTCCGTCGCCTCCGACGCCACTACGGCCCAGTCGTCGGCGGTGTCTGCCGTACGAGGCTCGGGGGCGGCGATCGGAGACCAGTCGACGCGGAACAGGGTGTCCGCGTCGCCCCTGGTGCTGACCGCCGCATGTATCTGCTCGTCGGAGACCGGCCGCAGGACGAGCGATCCGATCGATGCGACGGGTCGCCCGGCCGTGTCCGCCACGTCCACGGTGAACACATCGTCACCCGTGGGAGAAATGCGCACCCGAAGCTCCATCGCCCCGGTCGCATGGAGGGTCACGTCGCTCCAGGCGAACGGGAGCCGGGGGGACGAGGGCGTGTCCGTGTCGCCCAGAAGCACGGCATGCAGGGCGATGTCCAGCAGCGCCGGATGTATGCCGAACTCACCCTGCTGGATGGCGACATGACCGAGACTGTCGGGCATGGCCACTTCCGCGTAGATGTCGTCGCCGTGCCGCCAGGCAGCGCGGAGCCCATGGAACGCCGGGCCGTACCCCTTGCCGATCCCGTCGTAGAAGTCCTCGACCCTTACGGGCACCGCGCCCGAGGGGGGCCAGACGGTCAGGCCGGCAGGCTCGGGCGATTCGTCTCCCGCCAGGGAACCGCTCGCATGCCGAAGCCACGACGCGTCACCCTCGCCGTTGTCCTCGGCGCGCGCGTACACCTGAAGGGCGCGGCTTCCGCCGGTATCCGGCGCGCCGACGAGCAACTGCAGCTGTACGGCTCCGTGCCGGGGCAGGACGAGCGGTGCCTCCAGCGTGAGTTCCTCGATCCGCGAGCAGTTGACCTTGTCACCGGCACGCAGCGCGGCCTCCACGAACACCGTGCCCGGGAGCAGGATCGCGTCGGCGACCGTGTGGTCGGCGAGCCAGGGATGTGTCCGCAGAGACACCCGACCGGTGAACAGGTGCTGCTCGGACTCCGCCAGTACGGCCTCCGCGCCGAGCACGGGATGGTTGGTCGCCCCGAGTCCCAGCCTCGCTGCGTCACCGGCGGCACCGGATGTCGACGGGAGCCAGTAGTGCTGGTGGTCGAAGGGGTAGGTGGGAAGGTCCACCGGGCGACCGGTGATCGGCCAGGTGATGGGGGTGCCGTTGGTCCAGAGCTTGGCGAGGGCTGTGCGGAGGGTCTCGGATTCGGGGTGGTCCTTGCGGAGGATGGAGACGGTGAGGGTGTCCGTGAGGGTGGTGCGGGCGAGGGCGGTGAGGGTGGTGTCGGGGCCGAGTTCGAGGAGGGTGGTGACGCCGTTTTGCGAGAGGTGGTGGAGGCTGTCGG
>NZ_JBIRXG010000113.1:0-2290 GCF_044388685.1 Streptomyces sp. NPDC020192
GTGGTGGGCAGTGCGGGGCAGGGCGGTTACGCGGCGGCGAATGCGGCGTTGGACGCGCTGGCCGGGCTCCGGCGGGCGCAGGGGCTGCCCGCCACCTCCATCGCCTGGGGACCCTGGACCGACGGCATGGCGAGCGGGCTGGACCGGGTGGACGCGGCCCGGCTCGCCCGAGGCGGAGTCGTACCGTTCGCCCACGCCGACGGCCTGGAACTGTTCGACGCCGTCTGCGCCACCGACGCACCCCTGACCGTCGCCGCGCGCCTGGACCTCGCCGTCCTGCGTGCCCAGGCCGAGGCGCTGCCATCCGTGCTGCGCGGCCTGGTACCCGCCCCCGCGCTCCGCACCGCCGCGGCCGTTCAGCCCGGCGGCTTCGCCGAACGGCTCGCCACGCTTCCAAAGACCGAACAGCGCCGGGCCGCTCTGGAACTGGTCCGGGAGACCGCGGCGACCGTGCTCGGTCACGACGGTCCGGACGCCGTCGCCCCCGACCGCTCCTTCCTCGACCTCGGCTTCGACTCGCTGGCCGCCGTGGAGCTGCGCAACCGGCTCACCGCGGCGACCGGCCTCCGCCTCGCCGCGACGATCACCTTCGACCACCCCACCTCCACCGCACTGGCCCGCCATCTCCTGGACACGGCCCTGGACGCCGGCCCGTCGGCCACGAGCGGTGCGCGGCTGCCCGCCCCCACCGTCGTGGGCGCGGACGAGCCGATCGCGATCGTCGGCATGGCCTGCCGCTACCCCGGCGGAGTGACCTCGCCCGAGGACCTGTGGCGGCTGGTGCTCGCGGGCACCGACGCCGTCACCGGCTTCCCCACCGACCGCGGCTGGGACCTCGCGTCCGTCTACGACCCCGATCAGTCCCGCACCGGGACCAGCTACACCCGCGAGGGCGGCTTCCTCGACGGGGCAGCCGACTTCGACGCCGAGTTCTTCGGTATCAGCCCGCGTGAGGCGCTGGCGATGGACCCGCAGCAGCGGCTGCTGCTGGAGACCGCCTGGGAGGCCGTGGAACGCGCCGGCATCGACCCGACCGCGCTGCGCGGCAGCGCCACCGGCGTCTTCGCGGGCCTGATGTACCACGACTACGGCAGCGGCACCGGCACCCTCCCCGAGGGCGTCGAGGGCTACCTGGGCCTCGGCACCGCCGGCAGCGTGCTCTCCGGCCGGGTCGCCTACACGCTCGGCCTGGAGGGCCCCGCGGTCACCGTCGACACCGCGTGCTCCTCCTCCCTGGTCGCGCTGCACTGGGCGATCCAGGCGCTGCGCAGCGGGGAGTGCTCCATGGCCCTGGCCGGCGGTGTCACCGTCATGGCCACCCCGGGCACGTTCGTGGAGTTCTCCCGGCAGCGTGGCCTCGCACCCGACGGCCGCTGCAAGTCGTTCGCCGCGTCGGCCGACGGAGTCGGCTGGTCCGAGGGTGTCGGCATGCTGCTGGTGGAGCGGCTGTCGGATGCGCGTCGCAACGGGCACCGGGTGCTGGCCGTCGTACGCGGTTCCGCGGTGAATCAGGATGGTGCGTCGAATGGTCTGACGGCGCCGAACGGTCCGTCGCAGCAGCGGGTGATCCGGCAGGCGTTGGCGGGTGCGGGTCTTACGGCCGCTGATGTCGACGCCGTGGAGGCGCACGGTACGGGTACCAGGCTGGGTGACCCGATCGAGGCGCAGGCGCTGCTGGCGACGTATGGCCAGGAGCGGGACGAGCCGCTGTGGCTGGGCTCGGTGAAGTCCAACATCGGTCACGCGCAGGCTGCCGCCGGTGTGGCGGGTGTGATCAAGATGGTGCAGGCGATGCGGCACGGCGTACTGCCGCGCACGCTGCACGTGGACGAGCCGTCTGCGGAGGTGGACTGGTCCGCCGGTGCGGTGGAGCTGCTGACGGAGGAGCGCGAGTGGACGCGTGCGCGCCGGCCGCGCCGGGCCGCCGTGTCGTCCTTCGGTGTCTCCGGCACCAACGCCCACGTCGTCCTCGAAGAGGCCCCGGAGCAGACCGAAGAGCCGGCGTCGGCCGAACTGCCCTCCGTGCCCCTGCTGTTGTCGGGGCACACCCCGGCGGCGCTCGCCGCTCAGGCACGCCGGCTGCACGACCACCTCACGGAGTCCGGCACCACCGCCCTGGAGACCGTCGGCCGGTCCCTTGCCGCGTCGCGGGCGTTGTTGCCGCATCGTGCGGTGGTGGTGGCGGCTGATCTCGGGGAGGCGCGCCGTTCTCTGGTGGCGTTTGCCGCGGGGGAGCCGGTGGAGGGTGTGGTGGCGGGTGCTGCCGGGTCGGGGGACGGCCGGGTGGTGT
>NZ_JBIRXG010000114.1:0-2255 GCF_044388685.1 Streptomyces sp. NPDC020192
CACGAGCCCTCCAGCAACAACCGCTGCTGCGGGTCCGTCGCCAGCGCCTCACGCGGCGACATCGCGAAGAAGCCCGCGTCGAAGTCCATGGCGCCGTCGACGAAACCACCCGCGTGGGCCAGCTCCGTCAGCAGGCCGGTGTCCCAGCCGCGGTCGGACGGGAACTCGCCCATACCGTCCCGGCCCTGCGACAGCAGCTCCCACAGCCGGTCCGGATCCGACGCGCCACCCGGGAAGCGGCACGCCATACCGACGATGACCAGCGGGTCGTCGTCGACCGACCGCAACGCGGGCAGCGTCTCGACCGGGGAGGCCGCGACCCCGCCCAGGCGCTCGGCCAGGAAGTCCGCGAGGCGCACGGCGTTCGGGTAGTCGAAGACGAGCGTCGACGGCAGGCTCAGCTCCGTCACCGTCTGGAGGCGGTTCCGCAGCTCGACCGCCGTCAGCGAGTCGAAGCCGACCTCCCGGAACGGCTGCTCGGCGGCGATCCGGTCGCCCGAGCTGTGGCCGAGCACCGCGGCGGCGTGCTCGCGGACCAGGGCGAGCAGGTGGCTCTGCCGCTGCTCCGGCGTCAGGCCGGCCAGCCGGCCGGCGAGACCGCCCGTACGCTCGGCGGCTCCCGCGCGGGCCCGGGTCCGCCGCGCCGGGCCACCAGCGAGAGAGCGGAAGAGCGCCGGTATGTCCGCCATGGCCCGCAGGGCCGCCGTCTTCAGCTCGGTCAGGCCGAGCAGGGGCCGGCCGGCGGTCAGCGCCCGGTCGAACAGGGCCATGCCCTGCTCTTCCGAGATCGGGAGCATGCCCAGCCGGCCGAGGCGGTGCATATCGGTACCGGAGAGCGCGCCGGTGAGGCCGAGGCTCTGGTCCCACGGGCCCCAGGCCATCGAGATGCCGGCGAGCCCTGCGCTGCGGCGCTGCTGCACCAGCGAGTCGAGATACACGTTGCCCGCGGCGTAGTTGCCCTGCCCCGGGCTGCCGATGAGTCCCGCCAGCGAGGAGAAGACCACGAACATCGAGAGGTCCTGGTCGCGGGTGAGGTCGTGCAGGTGCCAGGCGGCGTCGACCTTCGGCGCCAGGACACGGTGGACCTGCTCCGGGGTCAGGGTGGAGATCACACCGTCGTCCAGGATGCCGGCGGTGTGGATCACCCCCGTGAGCGCCACCCCGGCCAGGACATCGGCCAGCGCGGACCTGTCGGCGGCGTCACACGCCACCACCTTGACCTCGGCGCCCTCGGCCGTCAGCTCCTCGACCAGTGCGTCGGCGCCGGGGGCGGCGGCTCCCCTGCGGCTGAGCAGCAGCAGGCTGCGTACACCGTGGGCGGTGACCAGGTGCCGGGCGACCACGCTGCCGAGACCACCGGTACCTCCGGTGATCAGGACGGTGCCGTCCAGGGTGACCGGTTCGCCGACCGCGTCCACACGGGTGAGCTGCGGGGCGAGCAGCGTGCCCGCGCGCGCCGCCAGCTGCGGCTCGCCGGTGCCGACCACGCGGGCCAGCAGTTCGGGGGTGACGTGCGTGTCGGCATCGGCGTCGACCAGGACGATCCGGCCCGGGTCCTCGCTCTGCGCCGACCGGACGAGTCCCCACACGGCGGCCGCGGCCAGGTCGGTCACGGTCTCGCCGGGCCCGGTGGCGACCGCGCCGCGGGTCAGGACGACCAGCCGGCCGCCGGTGAAACTCTGCAACCGCGTGAGCGCCCACTCGACGGCCGCGTGGACCGACTCCGGCGTGGTGTCCGCCGCGGCGGGCACCTCAAGCAGCACGTCGTCGTCCGACGCGGAGGCCGCGCCGTCCGTCTCCGGCACCTCGTTCCAGGCGAGGGCCAGCATGGTCTCCGGAGCGCGGGCGGCGCCGAAGACCTGCTCCAGGACGGGACGCATGATCAGGGAGCCGATCGACAGGACGGGTGCACCGGTCTCGTCGGCCAGTACGGCCGTGACGGAGTCCGGGCCCGTACGCGCCATCCGTATCCGCACGGCCTTCGCGCCGGTGGCGTGCAGGGTGACGTCGTTGAACGTGAAGGGCAGCCGGCCGAGTTCGGTGGGTTCGAAGTCGGCGAAGGTGTTGGGGTGCAGTGCCGCGTCGAGCAGCGCCGGGTGGATGCCGAACGCCGTCGCGGCGGCGCTCTGGTCGTCGGGCAGGGCGGCCTCGGCGTAGATCTGGCCGTTGTGCCGCCACGCCCTGGTCAGGCCCTGGAAGACCGGGCCGTAGCCGAAGCCGTTGTCCGCGCTGCGCCGGTAGAAGTCCTCCAGATC
>NZ_JBIRXG010000115.1:0-2227 GCF_044388685.1 Streptomyces sp. NPDC020192
CCGTAGCGCTCGCCGGTGAGGAGGATCTCCTTGGCCGGTCCGAGTCCCACTATCCTGGCGAGGCGCCAGAAGTTGGCCATCAGGCCCACGTTGACCCCGGCCGCGACGAAGGACGCCTCGCTCGACGCGACACGAATGTCGCAGGCCAAAGCCAGCTCGAACCCGCCGCCGACGGCCGGGCCGTTGACCGCGGCGATCACTGGAGCGCGGAACCTCTCCAGGCCGTCGACGATCCGCTCGAAGTCCGCCACGAGAGCGGGCAGTTCGGTCCGGGTCATCCGCTGCTCCTGGGCCAGGTCCGCGCCTGCGGTGAACACGCCTCCGGCCCCGGTGAGGACGACCGCACGAATCTCCGGCTCTTCCTCCAGCCGATCGATGGCCGTCTTCAGGTGCGCCCGACTCTCCCAAGAGAGCGTGTTGACGGGCGGATTGCTGAGCGTGATCACCACGATGTGCGGGGTGTGGTGCCTCAGCTGGACTGCGCTCACTTCTCCTCCTTGGCCACGCCCGCGGCGAGCAGGGTCTCGATCTCGGATGGGCCGAAGCCGGCTTCGGTCAGCACGTCGGTGGTGTGCTCGCCCAGCAGCGGGGCCGGACGATCGATGACGGCCGGAGTGCGGGAGAACTTGACGGGCACGCCGATGTGCTTCACCAATCCCGCCGTGGGGTGTCCCACCTCGACGAGCATCCGCCTGGCCCGGACCTGGGGGTCGGAATAGACCTGAGCGATGTCGTACACAGGTCCGGCGGGGATGCCGTGCGGCAGGAGGATGTCCATCCACTGCTCGGTGGTGTGCTGCAGGAACCTCTTCTGCAGTTCCTCGGTCAGCGACGGGCGGTTGGTCATGCGGGACATCGGATCGGCAAACCGCGGATCCGTCCCCAGCCCCGGCCATGCCAAGGCCTCCACGAGGCGTTCCCACATCCGCTGACTGGGTGTGCCGACGGTCAGCCAGCCGTCCGCAGTCCGGAACGCCTCGTAGGGGGCCGCGAGCCGCATCTGCGAGCCGAGCGGGCCGGCTACCTGCCCGGTGGCGAACAGGACGGCGCTCTCCCAGACCATCAGGGAGATACCGGCCTCCAGCAGAGATGTGTCCACGTACTGTCCCTCGCCGGTACGCAGACGGTGGACATAGGCGGCGAGCACACCGTTGGCGGCCAGGAGCCCCGCGGTGAGGTCACAGATCGGCACGCCCGCCTTGACCAGCGCGCCACCGGGCTCCCCGGTGACGCTCATGATCCCGGACATGCCCTGGGCGACGAGGTCGTACCCGCCCCGGCCCGCCAGCGGGCCGTCCTGGCCGAATCCCGAGATCGAGCAGTAGACCAGCTGCGGGTTCCGTGTGGCGAGTCTGGGATAGTCGCAGCCGAGCCGCTCCATGGCGCCCGGCCTGAAGTTCTCGACGAGGACGTCGACTCCCGCGCTGAGTCTGCGCAGCGTGGCGGCTCCCCGCTCGTCCCGCAAGTCCAGGGCGATCCCGCGCTTGTTCCGATTCACCGCCATGTATGCCGGCGACTGGCCGCCGGGGAAGTCGGCTCCCCAGCCACGTAGCTCGTCGCCGACCGGACGTTCGACTTTGATCACATCGGCGCCCAGGTCGGCGAGGAGCGCCGCGCAATAGGCACCAGCCATCACTTGGCTGACATCCAGAACCCGCACGCCGTCGAGGGGACCCGCCATCGCATCTCCTGAGAACTCGCCGTGAATTTGTGCCGTATCACGGCACGCCCGTGCTACTATGCGACACAAAAGTAGGTGGGCAGTCAGGAGGCGTCAACGGATGCGCAGCGTTTTCACGACTTTCTCCGTGCTCGAAGCGCTCGCCGAGGCTCAGCCGGTCGGTGTGGGCGCACTGGCACGGGAACTGGATCTGCCCAAGAGCACCGTGCAGCGGAGTCTGACCACGCTGGCCCAGGTGGGGTGGATCCGCCCGCTGGACAGCAGCGGCCACACACGGTGGATACTGACGGCCAGGCCCCTGAAGTTGGCCGGGCACGTACTGCGCCACGAGCGCCTACTCCGTGAGGCCGCAGCGCCCGCGATGGCGGACCTCGCCCGGCAGACCCGCGAAACGATCCACCTGACGATCGTGGACGGTGACAGCGTGATCCTGCTGGACAAGATCGACAGCACGCACACCGTCCGCAACGTCTCCTGGGTCGGCGGTCGCGCTCCCCTCCATGCGTCGGCCTCCGGGCTGGCGATCCTCGCCCACCTGCCGGCGGA
>NZ_JBIRXG010000116.1:0-2192 GCF_044388685.1 Streptomyces sp. NPDC020192
ACCGAGCCCAGCCACAGCGGCCGGTCCTCGGTCCGTTCCTTTCCGTACGTCGCCAGCAGTGCCTGCGCCTCGATCGGGTCGCCCAGCGCGGTCCCCGTGCCGTGCGCCTCCACCGCGTCGATGTCGTTCGGCGCGAGGCGGGCGTTGGCGAGAGCCTGCCGGATCACCCGCTGCTGCGACGGCCCGTTGGGCGCGGTGAGCCCGTTGCTCGCACCGTCCTGGTTGACGGCGGATCCCCGTACGACGGCCAGGACCCGGTGCCCATGACGCTGCGCGTCCGACAGCCGCTCGACGAGCAGCACACCCACACCCTCGGAGAACCCCGTGCCGTCGGCGGTCGCGCCGAACGCCTTGCAGCGGCCGTCCGGCGACAGCACCCGCTGCCGGCTGAACTCCACGAACTCCACCGGGTTGGGCATGATCGTCACACCGCCCGCCAGCGCGAGCGAGCACTCGCCGTTGCGCAGCGCCTGAACGGCGGAGTGCAGCGCCACCAGCGAGGAGGAGCAGGCGGTGTCGACCGTGACCGCGGGCCCTTCGAGACCGAAGGTGTAGGAAATCCGGCCGGAGATGATGCTGCCGATGTTTCCGGTCAGGGAATGTCCTTCCACCCCCTGCCGGGCCTGTTGCATACCCACGAGATAACCGAGGTTTCCGGCGCCGACATAGACACCCGTGGAGCTGCCCTTGAGTGAATCCGGGGCGATTCCCGCACGTTCGAGCGCTTCCCAGGAAACCTCCAGCATCAGGCGCTGCTGCGGGTCCATGGCGAGTGCTTCCCGCGGGGATATGCCGAAGGGCGCGGGGTCGAATTCCGCCGCGTCGAGAAGGAATCCGCCGGAACGGGTGTACGACGTACCGGAACGGTCCGGGTCGGGGTCATAGAGCGCGTCGAGGTCCCAGCCCCGGTCCGTGGGGAATCCGGCGATGGCGTCACGGCCCTCCGCGACCAGCTCCCACAGGCGTTCCGGGGTGTCGGCGCCGCCGGGGAACCGGCAGGCCATGCCGACAATGGCGATCGGCTCCTGGTCCTTCTCCTCGACCGCGCGCAACCGCTGCCGCGTCTCGTGGAGGTCGGCGGCGACCCGCTTCAGGTAGTCGACCAACTTTTCCTGGTTAGCCATGTGACGTGCTCCTCCTATGAGCCAGCCGCGGAAGGCGGTATCCCGCGTTCAGGAGACCCCGAGTTCGTTGTCGATGAAATCGAGGACCTCGTCAGGCGTCGCCGCCTGGAGCCGGTCCGCGACACTGGTGTGCGCAGCGGAGCTCTGTGTCTCCTTCCATTTCGCCAGGAGCAGTTCCAGGCGGGTGGTGATCGTCGCGCCGTCCTGGCCGTCGGCCCCGGCCGTGGCGAGCACGGATTCCAGCCGGTCGATTTCACCCAGCAGGGAAACGTGATGCGAGGACCCGGCCGGAGCCAGCGTCTCCACCAGATGACCGGCCAGGGCTTCCGAGGTCGGGTAGTCGAAGATGAGCGTCGAGGGCAGCCGCTGCCCCGTCGCGGCACCCAGTCGGTTGCGCAGTTCGACCGCGGAGAGGGAGTCGAAGCCGATCTCCTTGAACGAGCTGACCGGATCCACCGAGCCCGACGACGCGTATCCGAGCACCGCCGCGACATGGCTCCGCACCAACTCCAGTACGACAGCGCCCTGTTCGCTCTCGTTCAAGGCCGACAGCCGCTCCGCGAACGACGGGCCCTCGGCCGCGTCCCGGGCCGTGGCGGCCGTACGCCGAGCGGGCCCCGCCGACCGCACCAGCTCCCGCAGCACGGCAGGCAACGCTCCCTCGGCCTCCCGCGCCCGCAGCACCTTGACGTCCAGGTGCGCGGGTACGACCAGAGCCTCGGATCCGGTACCGGCGTCGAAGAGCGCCAGCGCCGTCTCGGTCGGCATGGGACGGATACCGGCGCGGGACAGCCGCGCGAGGTCGGCCTCCGACAACTCCCCGGTCATGCCGCTGGCCTGCTCCCACTGTCCCCAGGCGAGGCTGGTGGCGGGGAGATGCTGGGCGTGGCGGCGGTGGGCGAGGGCGTCGAGGAAGGTGTTGGCGGCGGCGTAGTTCGCCTGGCCCGGATTGCCGAGGACGCCCGCGACGGACGAGAAGAGGGCGAAGGCGGACAGGTCGAGGTGGCGGGTGAGTTCGTGGAGGTGGAGGGCCGCGTCGACCTTGGGGCGCAGGACGGTGTCGAGCTG
>NZ_JBIRXG010000117.1:0-2179 GCF_044388685.1 Streptomyces sp. NPDC020192
ACCGCCGCGACCTGGCACAACGATCACACCGGCCAGCTCGTCCTGCGCTCACTGATCGCCTACGATCACTGACCCCTTGGAATAGATCATCTAGGGCCTGTTGTGAAAGTGCCGACGGGCCGGACGAGGTGATGCCCAGGTCCGGCCCGTCCGCTCGTCTCTACAGGTCGAGCTGATACCGCAGTGTCGTGTGCGTGGGCAGGTAGCCGAGGCTGTCGCTGATGTGTCTCATGTGCGTGTTGCTGTCGGCGGTGTCGGTCAGGAGGCCGCCGAGGTCCGGGTAGTGCCCGTGGGCTTGGCGGATCGACTCGGCCTTCATCCAGCGGCCAAGGCCGTGTCCGCGGTGCTCGGGCAGCACGCCGGTGCCGTAGTGCTGGGCATCACCAGTGCCGCCGCTGGGCACGACGAGTTCGGTGAACCCGGCGATCGAGCCGTTGGAGGTGTCGATGGCGACGACGGTGTGCAGGTGGTCGCCGCGCTGTTCGACGGCCTTCGCCGCAGCCCGGACCCGGTCCACGTCCCAGGTTGTGGTGCCGTGGTCGGTGTCCTCCATGGGCATGTCGTCCATGGCGCGACGTGAGTCGGCGAAGGTCTGGGCGAGATCGTCGGGGACGGTTCCCTGCCAGGACGCCAGCCGGTAGCCGGAATGCGGACGCTCAATGATCTCTGCCAGGGAGGGGATGTCCACATCGGCCAGAGGCAGGCGGGAGTACCTCAGGGTGAGGACCTTGCGGAAGCCGCGGGCCGGCAGGAAGTGGTCGCCGGGCGATCCGGCCCCGGCCTGCGCTACGACGCAGCGCCGGGTGTTGTCCCGGGCGGCGGCCACGGCAGTGTCGAGTAGCCGGGAGCCGACGCCCTTGCGGCGCTCCACGGGATGGACGTGGAGGGTCAGTTCGGCCAGGTGCTCTTGTCCGCCATCGAACAGGCGCAGAAAGGCCGTCCCGACAGGGTTGGCATCGGCGTCGGACGCCAGCCATGCAAGGCGTCGGCTGTGCGCCCCGTGTGCGGGGTCGGTCAGTGGGGTGATGCGGAGCGACAAGGTGTCTCCGTCGTGAGGAGGTGGCAAAGGTCAGTACGCGGGCTCAACTGCTGGGCACTCCTGCGCATGTGCTCCACACCTCCTCGTCGACAGTGCCGGTCCGGATCAACATGGACGGCTGGGAGAACGTAACTGGTCTATCGGCTCCTCGGCAAAGGGTTAACTGAAGGCTGCTGCGGCCGCGGGCTCACAGTCGCTCATTGATGGCCGCGACCAGCACGGTTGCTTCGTAGCGGACGGCGAGTTTGTCGTATCTCGTGGCCACGGCCCGGTGGCGCTTGAGGCGATTGATCCCGCATTCGACCGCGTGCCTCTCGCGGTAGTCGGCCTTGTCGAACGTCGGCGGCCGGCCGCCGCGGGAGCCGAGCTTCTTACGGTTGCGAACCTGGTCCTTCTTCTCCGGGATCGTGCACCGGATCCCACGTCGGCGCAGGTAGGCACGATTCTTCCGGGAGCCGTACGCCTTGTCGGCACGCACTCTGGCCGGCCGCTTGCGGGGACGCCCCAGTCCCTGCCGCGGCACCCGGATGTTCTCCAGGACCGGTTCAAACTGCGGGGAATCCCCGCGCTGCCCGGCCGTGATCACAATCGACATGGGCTTCTGCCCCTGCTCGACCGCGAGATGGACCTTGGTGGTCAGCCCACCTCGCGAGCGACCGAGACCGTGGTCGTCCGGCTCGACCTCAAAGCCGCCGGGCGGCTCCTTCTGAAGATCCCCCTTTTGACCGCTCCGGCGGCGTGCTGGTGGGCGCGGCAGATCGTCGAGTCGACACTGACATCCCAGGTGATCAGGTCTTTCGCGTCCGCCTGGGCCTGCAGTTCGGTGAAGACTCGCTTCCACGTGCCGTCGCGCTGGCGGCGCCGGAACAGGTCGTAGACCCGATCCCACGGCCCGTACCGCTCGGGTATATCCCGCCACGGCGTCCTGGTCCGGGTCCGCCACCGTATGCCGTCGACCAGCTGCCGCCTCGGCCATTTCGGCGGCCGGCCAGGCTTCATGCCCTTCGGCAACAACGGCTCCAGCCTGGCCCACTGCTCGTCCGTCAGAGTGCGGAACGTGACCTTCCGTCCGGCTTGTCGTCGCTCGATGGTGTGACGTTGGGACATTGCCGCCGGTCAGGCGTTCGGGGTTCGCTTGGC
>NZ_JBIRXG010000118.1:0-2149 GCF_044388685.1 Streptomyces sp. NPDC020192
GCCGCGGCGTGGACGAGGACGGACTCTCCGGCCCGCAGACCGGCGAGGTCGCGCAGCCCGTAGTACGCGGTGAGGAAGGCGACGGGCACGGCAGCGGCCTGCTCGAACGACCACCCGTCGGGTATGTGCGCGAGGACGCGCTGATCGACCACGGACGCGGTGGCGAAAGAGGCGGGCAGCATCCCCATGACCCGGTCGCCGACTTCGAAGTCCCCTGCCCCCGGGCCGACTTCGGTGACGACCCCCGCGCCTTCGCTGCCCATGACTCCCGAGCCGGGGTACATGCCCAGCGCGAGCAGGACGTCACGGAAGTTGAGTCCGGCGGCGCGGACGGAGACGCGGACCTGACCCGGACCGACGGGCTCGAGGACCTCGGGATGGGGTACGGCGGTCAGGTCGTCCAGCGTCCCGGTGCCCCGGGTGTCGAGACGCCACGCGAGGGCGTCGCCCGGCACGGCGACAGTGGAGGCCGGGTCGGCGGGCAGCAGGCGCGGTGCGAGGATCTCGCCCTCGCGCAAGGCCAGTTGGGCCTCGTCCGAAGCGAGCGCGGACGCGAGGACCGCGTAGGAGGCGTCGTCGCCATCGCTGTCGATGAGCGTGAACCGACCGGGGTTCTCGCTCTGCGCCGACCGCAACAGGCCCCACACGACCGACTGTTCCAGGCCCGCCACGGCGTCCGTGCTCCGGGCCGCGACCGCCCCCCGGGTGAGTACCACCAGACGGGACACACCGTCGGCCTGGTCCTGCGCCAGCCACGCCTGTGCCGTGGCGAGCACGGCGCGGGCCACCTCGTGAGCGGCCTCGGCCCTGTCGTCCCCGGAGACGTCGGGAACGACGTGGAGCACAGCGTCCGGAAGGTCGCCTCCGGCCTCCACCGCGGCGGCCAGCGTGGCGAGATCGGCGAACGCATGGACCGCGGCGTCGGCTCCCTGAAGTGCGGAGACCAGCAGGGGAGACGGCTCACCGAGCACCGCGTACGACCGCGGCAGCCGCTCGGCACGGTCACCGACCGGCTGCCACCCCAGCCGGTACAGCGAGTCGCCGGCGGCCGGCGTGCCCGCAGCTCCGGGAAGATGCTCCGCCGAGACAGGCCGGGTGACGATCGAGTCGGCGACCAGCACCGTACGCCCCGAAGCGTCGGCGACGGTGAGCGCCAACGTGGCCTCCTGGCCGGAGGAGACCCGGCTCCGGGCGACCCGCACGCGCAGCGAGGACGCGCCGACGGCGTGGAGCTCGACGCCGTTCCACGCGAACGGCATGCGCAGCCGCTCGCCCTCGTCGTAGAAGTCACCGAATCCCGCCGCGTGCAGGGCGGCATCCAGGAGCGCCGGGTGGAGGCCGTAGCGGCCCGCCTCATCGCGGACCTGTTCGGGCAGCGAGACCTCGGCACAGATCTCGTCACCGAGCCGCCAGGCCGCCCTCAGACCCTGGAACGCGGGCCCGTAGCCATAGCCGGTGGCTGCGGCGTCCGCGTAGAAGTCCGCCACGTCGATGGGCTCGGCCCCGGCCGGCGGCCACGAGACCGGCCCTGACTCGCGGACGCCACCCGCCGTGGCCAGGATGCCGCTCGCGTGTCGCGTCCATGCGAGGGACTCATGACCTGCGGGACGCGCGTGCACGGAGAGGGTACGGCGGCCGTCGGCACCGGGCGCCCCGACGCCGATCTGGAGATCCACCGCACCGGTGTGTGGCAGCACGAGCGGCATTTCCAGAGTGAGTTCCTCCAGCCGACCGCAGCCGACCTCGTCCCCCGCCCGCAACGCCAGCTCGACGAACGCCGTGCCGGGGAGGACGACGGTCCCCGCCACCGCATGGTCCGCCAGCCACGGAACCCCGGCACTGGAAATACGTCCCGTGAGCAGCGCACCGTCCTCGCCGGCCAGGCTGAGGGCGGCCCCCAGCAGAGGGTGGTTGGTGGCCTCCAGTCCGACGGATGCGACGTCGGTTGCGCCGCCGCGGCCTGTGATCCAGTAGCGCTGGTGGTCGAAGGGGTAGGTGGGGAGGTCGACCGGGTGGCCGGTCACGGCGGGCCAGGTGACCTCGGTGCCCTGTACCCAGAGCTCGGCGAGGGCTGTGCGCAGAGCCTCCGGCTCGGGGGTGTTCTTGCGGAGGACGGCGGTGGCCTGTGTGTGTTCGAGCGTCGTGCGGG
>NZ_JBIRXG010000119.1:0-2147 GCF_044388685.1 Streptomyces sp. NPDC020192
GACCGCCGGCCGGTGTGCTCGACGGGCTCGGTGTCGGGGGCGGCTTCCAGGATGACGTGGGCGTTGGTGCCGCTGATGCCGAAGGAGGAGACACCTGCCCGGTGCGGGCGTTCGCTCTCCGGCCACGGCCGGGCTTCGGTGAGCAGCGCCGTCGCCCCGGTCGTCCAGTCGACGTGCGGGGTGGGCTCGTCGACGTGGAGGGTGGGGGGCAGCATGCCGTGGCGCATCGCCATGACCATCTTGATCACGCCCGCGACACCCGCGGCACACTGCGTGTGGCCGATGTTGGACTTCACCGAGCCGAGCCACAGCGGACGGTCCTCCGGCCGTTCCTGCCCGTAGGTGGCGATGAGCGCCTGGGCCTCGATCGGGTCGCCGAGCGTCGTACCGGTGCCGTGTGCCTCGACCGTGTCGACCTCACCGGGCTCGAGGCGGGCGTTGGCGAGGGCCTGCCGGATCACCCGCTGCTGGGACGGCCCGTTGGGTGCGGTGAGGCCGTTGCTGGCGCCGTCCTGGTTGACGGCGGATCCGCGTACGACGGCCAGGACGCGGTGGCCGTTGCGGCGGGCGTCGGACAGCCGCTCGACGAGCAGCACACCCACACCCTCGGAGAAGCCGGTGCCGTCGGCCGCGGCCGCGAACGCCTTGCAGCGCCCGTCGGGAGACAACCCCCGCTGCCTGCTGAACTCCATGAACACCTGTGGCGTCGCCATCACGGTGACGCCGCAGGCCAGCGCCAGTGAGCACTCGCCGCCGCGCAGTGCCTGGCCGGCCAGGTGCAGGGCGACCAGCGAGGAGGAACAGGCGGTGTCGACCGTCACCGCGGGTCCCTCCAGGCCGTAGGTGTAGGCGATGCGGCCGGAGATGACGCTGGTGGCGGCGCCGGTCATCGCATACCCCTCGGCGCCCTCCGGGAGGTCCCGGGCGCCGCTGCCGTAACCGGACGCGGAGGCACCCACGAAGACGCCCGTGTCACCGCCCCGCAGGGCAGCGGGGTCGATGCCGGCCCGTTCGAAGACCTCCCAGGAGGTCTCCAGGAGCAGCCGCTGCTGCGGGTCCATCGCCAGGGCCTCACGGGGTGAGATGCCGAACAGCAGCGGATCGAACTGCCCGGCGTCATAGAGGAATCCGCCCTGGCTCGTGTACGACGTACCGGCCTGCCCGGGGTCCGGGTCATAGAGGCGGGCGAGGTCCCAACCCCGGTCGGTCGGGAAACCGGAGACGACGTCGAGGCCGTCCGCGACCACGCGCCACAGATCCTCGGGGGAGCGGACCCCGCCCGGAAAGCGGCAGGCCATGCCGACGATCGCGAGCGGCTCCTCCATGGCGGCGGTACGCGCCGGGAGGGCGGGGCCGGACACCTCCAGTGCGCCGGTGACTTGTTGGTGGAGGTGGTGGGTGAGGGCGTTGAGGGTGGGGTGGTCGAAGGTGAGGGTGGCGGGGAGGGTGAGTCCGGTGGCGGTGGTGAGTCGGTTGCGGAGTTCGACGCTGGTGAGGGAGTCGAATCCGAGGTCTTTGAAGGGTTGGTCGGGGTTGATGGTGTCAGGTGTGGTGTGTCCGAGGACGGTGGCGATGTGGGTGCGGACGAGGTCGAGGAGGATGGCGGTCTGTTCGGTGGTGGAGCGGCCGGCCAGCTCCCGGGCCAGCTCCGAGCGCTCTCCCTGGACCGCGGACTCGGCCGCACGCCGGGACACCCCGCCCACCAACTGCCGTAGCAGCGCGGGCAGTACGCCGGAGCCGCCGACCTGGCGGCGCAGCGTTCCCGTGTCGAGAACCATGGGGATCAGCAATGCTTCGTCCATGGCACGTGCGGTGTCGAAGAGCGCCAGCCCTTGCTCACTGGGCATGGGCACCAGGCCGGTACGGCTCATCCGCGCCAGATCCGTCTCCGCGAGACCCCCGGTCATGCCGCTGGCCTGCTCCCACTGTCCCCAGGCGAGGCTGGTGGCGGGGAGGTGCTGGGCGTGGCGGTGGTGGGCGAGGGCGTCGAGGAAGGCGTTCGCGGCGGCGTAGTTCGCCTGACCGGGGCCGCCGAGGACGCCGGCGGCGGAGGAGAAGAGGGCGAAGGCGGACAGGTCGAGGTGGCGGGTGAGTTCGTGGAGGTGGAGGGCCGCGTCGACCTTGGGGCGCAGGACGGTGTCGAGCTG
>NZ_JBIRXG010000120.1:0-2060 GCF_044388685.1 Streptomyces sp. NPDC020192
ACCCACTGAGCACCCTGCCCCGGGAAAACGAACACCACCCGACGACCCTGACCACTCCGAGCAACACCGCTTGCCACATTGCCGACCGGCTCACCGGCCGCAAGACCGGTCAGACCCGCAAGCAACTCCTCACGGTCCCTGCCCACCACCACCGCACGGTGCTCGAACAGCGAACGCGACAGCAACGCCGCACCCACATCCACCGCCTCGGCCGACTCCACCACCGACAGCAGACGCCCCGCCTGACCACGCACCGCAGCCGCCGTACGTCCCGAGACCACCCATGCCATGGAGGTCTGCGAGCCGGTGTCGGCTTCACTGTCCGGCTCGGTCCCGGGCTCGGGCTCCGGTGCCTCCAGGATCACGTGTGCGTTCGTGCCCGAGATACCGAACGAGGAGACGCCCGCGCGGCGCGGACGGCCGGTCTCCGGCCACGGCATGGCCTCGGTCAGCAGCCGCACCTGCCCCTGGGTCCAGTCCACCTGGGTGCTGGGCGCGTCCACGTGCAGCGTGCGGGGCAGCACACCGTGGCGCATCGCCAGCACCATCTTGATCACACCCGCCACACCGGCAGCCGCTTGCGTGTGACCGATGTTCGACTTCACGGCACCGAGCCACAGCGGCCGGTCCTCCGGACGGTCCTGCCCGTAGGTGGCCAGCAGCGCCTGCGCCTCGATCGGGTCACCCAGGGACGTACCGGTGCCGTGCGCCTCCACCGCGTCCACATCGGCGGAGCCCAGACCGGCGGCGGCCAGCGCCTGGCGGATGACCCGCTGCTGCGACGGGCCGTTCGGCGCCGTCAGACCGTTCGACGCACCGTCCTGGTTGACCGCGCTGGCACGCACCACCGCCAGCACCCGGTGCCCGTTGCGCTCGGCGTCCGACAGACGCTCCACGACCACGACACCAACACCCTCGGACCAGCCAGTACCGTCCGCCCCGTCCGCGAACGCCTTGCACCGGCCGTCGGCCGCGACGCCGCCCTGCTGGGAGAAGCCGATGAAGGTGTTCGGGGTGGCCATCATGGTCACGCCGCTGACCAGGGCGAGGGAGCACTCCCCCGCGCGCAGCGCCTGGCCCGCCCAGTGGAGAGCCACCAGCGAGGACGAGCAGGCCGTGTCGACCGTCACCGCCGGGCCCTCAAGGCCCAGCGTGTAGGCCACGCGCCCCGACAGCACGCTCTGGGCGTTGCCGGTCAGCATCTGCGGTTCGGCCTCGTCGAGGGCTTCGCCGATGACCTCGCTGTAGCCGGACTGGTAGCTGCCGACGAAGACGCCGGTGCGGCTGCCGGAGAGCTTGTCGGGGGCGATCCCGGCGTGCTCCAGCGCCTCCCATGACGTCTCCAGGAGCAACCGCTGCTGCGGGTCGGTGACGAGTGCCTCACGCGGCGAGATGCCGAAGAAGGCTGCGTCGAAGTCGAGGGCCTCGTCCAGGAAGCCGCCCTCGCGGGTGACGGAGGTGTCCGACCGGTCGCCCGCCGGGTCGTACAGGGCCTCCAGGTCCCAGCCGCGGTCGGCCGGGAAGGGCGATATGCCGTCCTCCCCGTTCGCGATCAGCCGCCAGAAGCCGTCGATGTCGCGGACACCGCCCGGGAAGCGGCAGGCCATGCCGACGATCACGAGCGCGTCGTCGTCCACGGAGACGAGCGGCGGGAGCGTGTCCAGCGCGTCGCGCGGAGCGTCGCCGAACTGCTCGGCGAGGTGGGTGGCGAGGCGCTGCGGGTTCGGGTAGTCGAAGACGAGGGTGGCCGGAACGGTCAGTCCCGTCGCCGTCTGCAACCGGTTGCGCAGCTCGATGGCGCTGAGCGAGTCGAAGCCGAGTTCCCGGAAGGCCTGGGTGGTGTCGATCTGGTCGCGGGAGGCGTATCCGAGCACCGCCGCCACGTGGTCGGCGACCAGGGCCAGCAGCGCTTCCTCGCGGTCCGCGAGGGTGAGGCCCGCCAGGCGGTGTGCGAGGTCGTCGGGGCCGGCCTGGTGGTCGCCGGCGGCGCGGCGGGCCGGCTGCCCGGCCAGGACGCGCCACAACGGCGGCACGTCCGTCCGGCCCCGTACGGCACCCAG
>NZ_JBIRXG010000121.1:0-1754 GCF_044388685.1 Streptomyces sp. NPDC020192
TCACGGTGACCTGGTCCGCAACAACCCCGACCAGACCATGACCATCGACCCCTGCAACCTGCAGTTCCTCTACCAGGGCAAGTCCCCCACCGCGACCGGCCCCTACGACCGACTGCCGTGGCGGCCGGGACTCCTCACCCTGCAGCGCTGACCCGCCTGATCCACGGTGATCGCGACCGGGTGCGGTCCGCTGGCATGTAGACGAGCGGTCTACGACGTGGGCACCTCCACCCGCTGACTGATACTCACCGCATCGAGGAACCCCAGCCGTGCGCCGGCTGGGGTTCCCATCGTTTGGGGACCAGGCGGAGGCCCGGCGAGGCGTGTCCGGCAGATGGGTGTGCTCCTGATCCTGCGTGGCATGGTCGGCGCCGGCCGAGAAGTCCGCAGCCCGGCGAAGATGACGAATGCGCCCCCATCGGAAAGATGGGGGCGCATCCGTGCCTTCGCCTACTGGAGTGCTGTGCCACTACTTGAGCGCTGTGCCGCCCGAGTTGTGGTAGGCGATGGTCTTGTTGATCAGGTTTCCGCCGTCGGTCTCGGCCGTGGTCTGTTCCTGCTGCCCCGGACCGAACAGCAGCCCGGCGACATGGGCGTTCGCCACCTGGTCCATGTGTGCGAAGAACCAGTCCACCTTGTCGTCCTTGTAATGGTTGAGAGTGTTGTTCTGCGCCATGTTGCCCACGGGGATCTGCCACAGGACGACCGGCTTGCCCACGGACTCGGCCATCGTCTTGTAGAACCCGAGCGCGGCGGCGGCCTTCTGGTCGTTCCAGAAGTGGTCACTGCCGCCGTGGGCCGGCTGTGCGTACCAGCCTGCGTCGCGGTCCGACACATCGGTGACCAGGAAGTCGGCGTTCTTCGCCCCGAGGTTCGCGTAGTCCTTGACGCATGCCTGCGTGTTGGTCTGCCAGTCGAAGCAGGAAAGATGCAGCCCCGCGGCGGTGTTCGGCGCGTACTTGTGCGCCATCGAGATCAGGCACTGGGCGAGTCCGGTGGCGCTGTTCTCCTGCGATCCGCAGTCCGTCGGATTCGAGGCCGTGACCTGCGCGGCGACCTGGTGCGGATTGCCGAGCGACCGGACGTAGCCCCAGAAGTCGGGTTCGAGGTCGATCGCGTCGTGCGACGTGCCGATCTTCTGGAGGAAGAAGCGGTAGTCGTTCAGGTACCGGGTGAGCAGGTCGGTCCTGTTGATGGCCTGGACCTCGCCCGGGCCGTCGCCCTGGCCTGCCGCATCCCCGAGGTCGCGCAGCGAGTACCAGGTCCAGAGCATCTTCTGCGGGCGCGGGCTGCCCTTGTACGTCGCCTGGGCCGCCACGGTGTCCCGATAGGTCACGTACGTGCCGGGCGCCGTGGTGCTGCCGGTCCAGCAGCCCCACCAGCCCGACCACCCGTCGTGGCAGCGCGCTGCCGTGTAGTAGTCCGACGAGGGCGCGGGCTGGCTGTGCACATAGGCGTACCGCACGTCGAACGGCGCGGCGGCCGCCGAGGCGTCAGACACCGAGCCGCCGACGAGCACCGTGCTGCTGCCCATGAAACGTGTCGTCGAGCTGCCGCCACCAGCCGCGGGAGACGACGGCGACGACGGGTGCGAGCCGCTCGGAGCCTGGCTGGTGGGAACGCTGCCGCCCGGCGCGGTGGGCGTACCGGTGCTGCCGGCACTCCCGGCCGGGACGAGTTGCCACTGCTGATCGGCGCCGCCCCGGTCGCGGTTCTGGACGACGTCGCCCCCGTCGGCCTTGGCGGCGTTGTGG
>NZ_JBIRXG010000122.1:0-1731 GCF_044388685.1 Streptomyces sp. NPDC020192
GTGGTGACCTCGCTGGATGTCGCGCGGCTGGACCGGGTGCTGGCTCCGAAGGTGGATGCCGCCTGGCATCTGCATGAGCTGACGGCGGGCAGGGACCTGTCGGTGTTCGTGGTGTTCTCCTCGCTGGCGGGTGTGCTGGGCAGTGCGGGGCAGGGTAACTATGCGGCGGGCAATGTTTTCCTGGACACGCTGATGCAGCGGCGCCGTCAGGAGGGTCTGCCCGCGGTGTCCATGGCGTGGGGTCCCTGGGTGCAGAGTGTGGGTCTGACCAGCGGGTTGTCGGATGCGGACATGCGGCGTATCACTGCGTCCGGCACGCCGCCGTTCACGGTCGAGCAGGGCTTGGCCATGTTCGACGAGGCCCTGGCCGGCCCGCAGGCGGCCGTGGCCGTCACCCGGCTGGACTTGGCGGCATTGCGCACCCGGGACGACCTGTCGCCGCTGTGGCGCGCGCTGACCGGCAAGCGCGGGCGTCCGGCCACGAGCGACCGCCGGCAGGAATCCGGAACCCTGGCGGACCGTCTGTCGGCTCTGGCCGCTCCGGAGCGCACGGAGCAACTGCTGGTCCTGGTGCGTGACCACGTGGCGGCGGTGCTCGGTTATGCGTCGCGCGAGCAGATCGACACGACCCAGGCCTTCCGGGAACTGGGCTTCGATTCGCTGAGCGCCCTCGAATTGCGGAACAGGCTGCAGGCCGCGACGGGACTCACCATTCCGTCCACCCTCGTCTTCGACTACCCGAACCCGCAGCGCCTCGCCACCCACCTCGCCGAGCAGTTCGGCGAGGCGGAGAGCGCCGACACCGGTGTGGCGTCGCTGCTGGCCCAGCTGGACTCGCTCAGCGGCGCGCTGTCCCGGGCGGAGGTCGTCGACGGCGAACGCGAGGCCGTCGCGAACCGGCTTCGCTCGATGCTCGACGCGTGGCGCGCCGCCGATGAGGGGGACGCCGACGAGGAATGGGAGACCCCCGACGAGGTCTTCCGCTTCATCGACGACGAACTCGGTATTTCCGAAAGCGAAGTGTGAGCGTGACCGGCGTCGACGATCGCGTCCGTAGCGCTTTGTTTGACTCGATCACGAATTCAGAAACAGCGGAGCCCAAATGACTCAGTCCTCGGATAAGATCGTTGAGGCGCTGCGCGCGTCGCTTCTGGAGAACAAGCGGCTCCGAAAGGAGCATCAGGAACTTGTCGACGCGG
This sequence comes from Streptomyces sp. NPDC020192, assembly GCF_044388685.1. Lineage (NCBI taxonomy): Bacteria > Bacillati > Actinomycetota > Actinomycetes > Kitasatosporales > Streptomycetaceae > Streptomyces > Streptomyces sp. NPDC020192. The sequence continues at coordinate 1,200 of NZ_JBIRXG010000122.1, forward strand.
TAAGCGAGCCCCTGGCGATCGTGGGCATGGCCTGCCGGTTCCCCGGCGGTGTCGAGGATCCCGAGGGCCTGTGGCGGCTGGTCGCCGACGGCGGTGACGCGGTCGGCGGCTTCCCGACCGACCGCGGCTGGGACACCGAGCTGCTGCACGACATCCCCAACGGCGGTGGCTTCCTCGACGACGCCAGCGGCTTCGACGCCGAGTTCTTCGGCATCTCGCCCCGCGAGGCCCTGGCGATGGACCCGCAGCAGCGCCTGCTGCTGGAGACGTCCTGGGCCGCTCTGGAGAACGCCGGCCTCGACCCCCGCAAGGCGGCGGGCACGTCGACCGGCGTCTTCATCGGCGCCGCGCCCTACGGCTACAGCGACGTCACGAGCGGGTCGTCCGACGACCTCCAGGGACACGTGCTGACGGGCAACGCCCCCGCCGTCGTCTCGGGCCGGGTGGCGTACACGCTGGGTCTTGAGGGCCCGGCGGTGACGGTCGACACGGCGTGCTCGTCCTCGTTGGTGGCGCTGCACCTGGCGGGTCA
>NZ_JBIRXG010000123.1:0-1637 GCF_044388685.1 Streptomyces sp. NPDC020192
TTCGTCCAGGGCGTGCCGGTCGACTGGGAGAAGCTGTTCGGCGGGCGGAAGTCCGGCTGGGTGGACCTGCCGACCTACGCGTTCCAGCGGCGCCGGTACTGGCCGCAGGCATCGCTGGCGGGTGGTGATGTGACCGCCGCCGGTCTGGCCTCCGCCGAACATCCCCTGCTGGGCGCGGTGGTCGCGCTGCCGGAGTCGAGCACGGTGGTGCTGACCTCGCGGCTGTCGCTGTGCACGCAGCCCTGGCTGAGGGACCACGCGGTGCACGGGACGGTGCTGTTTCCGGGGACGGGCTTCGTGGAGCTGGCGATCCGTGGCGCGGATGCCGCTGGTGCTGGTGGTCTGCGCGAGCTGATCGTGGAGGCCCCGCTGGTCATCCCCGAGACCGACAGCGTCCAGGTCCAGGTGGTCGTGGACGATGGGACCGCGGTGATCTATTCGCGCCCCACCGACGACGACCCGTGGACCCGGCACGCCACCGCCGTCCTCGGCGACGCCTCCGTCGTCGAGCCGGGTGGGTGGCAGTGGCCGCCGAAGGATGCCGCGCGCGTGGACGTCTCGGACTTCTACGAACGCATGGCCGAGGGCGGGTTCGTCTACGGACCGGCGTTCCAGGGACTGCGGCAGGTGTGGCAGGCCGACGGCGAGGTGTTCGCCGAGGTCGCGGTCGGGGAGGACGAGGCCGACCGGGCCCGTAAGTTCGGCGTCCACCCTGCGCTGCTGGACGCGGCGCTGCAGGCCAGCACCTTCGCCGGTCTCGACCCGGCCCCGGCCGGCCGGCTGCCGTTCAGCTTCGCCGACGTGACCCTGCACGCGGGCGGTGCGACCGCGACCCGGGTACGGGTGGTCCGTACGGGCCCGGACAGCGTCCGGGTGGAACTGGCCGACGGCAACGGCGAGCCGGTGCTGACCATCGGCTCGCTGGTGCTGCGGCCGGTCGCCGCGGATGGCGTGGCCGGTGGCGTACGGTCCGGAGCGATGCTGGCGGTCGACTGGTCCTTGGCGGTCACCCTGCCGGACTCGGCGCCGGACACCGGCGTGGCCGTGTACCGCGCCCCGGACGACATCGCCGCCGCCGACGTGGTGGTGCTGGAAGCGTTCGGCGCCCGGGACGATGTGCCGCGGTCGGCGCACCATCTCACCGGCTGGGTGCTGGCCCAGGTGCAGCGGTGGCTCGCCGACGAGCAGTGCGCGGACGGCCGGCTGGTCGTGGTGACCCGCGATGCTGTCGCGGCGGTGTCGGGGGAGCCGGTGGGCGATCTGGCGGCCTCGGCGGTGTGGGGTCTGGTGCGTTCGGCGCAGGCGGAGAACCCGGGCCGGATCACCCTCCTCGACACCGACGACCGGGCAACGGTGCCCGACGCGGACTTCATCGTGCGGGTGGCCGCGGACCCCGAGCCGCAGCTGGTGGTGCGGGACGGTGTCGTACGTGCTGCGCGTCTGGTCCGGGTGACGGCTTCCGCGGATCAGGAGCCGGTGGGCTTTGGTGCGGGTACGGTGCTGGTCACCGGTGGTACCGGTGGTCTGGGCCGGGAGGTGGCTCGGCATCTGGTGCGGGTGCACGGGGTGCGGGATCTGCTGCTGGTCAGCCGCAGCGGTGGTGGTGCGGATCTGGTGGCCGAGCTGGCGGGGCTGGG
>NZ_JBIRXG010000124.1:0-1609 GCF_044388685.1 Streptomyces sp. NPDC020192
AACACCCCGCTGAGGGACGGCAGCGAGGAGTACCTCGACTCCGAGAAGTACCAACTCAGGCCCCGCGACTGGGAGTCGGCCGAACGGGAGGGCCGTAGCATCGCCCCCCTCATCGCCACGCTCAACCGCGTCCGACGGCACAGCCCCGCCCTGCGCCAACTGCGCGATCTGCACTTCCACCACGCCGACAAGGACGCGGTGATCGCCTACTCGAAGCGCAGCGGGTCGAACACGGTTCTGGTGGTCGCCAACCTCGACCCCCACCACACCCAGGAGGCGACGATCTCGTTGGACATGCCGCAACTCGGCCTGGACTGGCACGAGTCCGTGCCGGTGCGCGACGAGCTCACCGGCGAGACCTACTACTGGGGCAGGGCCAACTATGTGCGCCTCCAACCGGGTCATCGGCCCGCGCACGTCCTCACAGTCCTGCGACCGTCCAACCCGCAGATCGGAGGGTCACCCACCATATGAGCGTCAATGAGCCCGTTCCGGACACCTTCGAGGACACCCCCGTCAAAGACCGGGACCCGGAGTGGTTCAAACGCGCCGTCTTCTACGAGGTCCTGGTCCGCTCCTTCCAGGACAGCAACGGCGACGGCATCGGCGACCTGAAGGGCCTGACCGCCAAGCTCGACTATCTCCAGTGGCTCGGCGTGGACTGTCTGTGGCTGCCACCGTTCTTCAAGTCACCGCTCAGGGACGGCGGTTACGACGTCTCCGACTACACCGCCGTACTCCCGGACTTCGGTGACCTCGCCGACTTCGTGGAGTTCGTGGACGCCGCCCATCAGCGCGGCATGCGCGTCATCATCGACTTCGTCATGAACCACACCAGCGACCAGCACCCGTGGTTCCAGGAGTCGAGGCGCGACCCGGACGGCCCGTACGGCGACTACTACGTCTGGGCCGACGACGACAAGCAGTACGAGGACGTCCGGATCATCTTCGTCGACACCGAGGCCTCCAACTGGACGTACGACCCCGTACGCAAGCAGTACTACTGGCACCGCTTCTTCTCGCACCAGCCGGATCTGAACTACGAGAACCCGGCGGTGCAGGAGGAGATGATCTCCGCGCTGAAGTTCTGGCTGGATCTCGGCATCGACGGGTTCCGGCTGGACGCCGTGCCGTACCTGTACCAGCAGGAGGGCACCAACTGCGAGAACCTGCCGGCGACCCATGAGTTCCTGAGGCGGGTGCGCAAGGAGATCGACGCCCAGTACCCCGACAAGGTGCTGCTGGCGGAGGCCAACCAGTGGCCCGAGGACGTCGTCGACTACTTCGGGGACTACAGCTCCGGCGGCGACGAGTGCCACATGGCGTTCCACTTCCCCGTCATGCCACGCATCTTCATGGCCGTACGCCGTGAGTCCCGCTACCCCGTCTCGGAAATCCTCGCCAAGACCCCGGCCATTCCCTCCGGCTGCCAGTGGGGCATCTTCCTGCGCAACCACGACGAGCTGACCCTCGAGATGGTCACCGACGAGGAACGCGACTACATGTGGGCCGAATACGCCAAGGACCCACGGATGCGCGCCAACATCGGCATCCGGCGGCGGCTGGCTCCGCTGCTCGACAACGACCGCAACCAGATCGAGCTGTTCAC
>NZ_JBIRXG010000125.1:0-1591 GCF_044388685.1 Streptomyces sp. NPDC020192
CCACAACGCCGCCAAGGCCGACGGGGGCGACGTCGTCCAGAACCGCGACCGGGGCGGCGCCGATCAGCAGTGGCAACTCGTCCCGGCCGGGAGTGTCGGCACGCGCCCGTCGTCGCCGTCGTCTCCTGCAGCCGGTGGCAGCAGCTCGACGACACGTTTCATGGGGAGCAGCACGGTGTTCATCGGCGGCTCGATGTCCGACGCCTCGGCGACGGCCGCGCCGTTCGACGTGCGCTACGCCTATGTGCACAGCCGGCCCGCGCCCTCCTCGGCCTACTATTCGGCGTCGCGTTGCCAGGACGCGTGGTCGGGCTGGTGGGGCTGCTGGGGCGGCAGCACCACGGCGCCTGGCAATTACGTGACCTGGTCGGACGCCCACGCGGCCCAGGCGACTTGCCAGGGCAGCCCGCGCCCGCAGGAGTTTCTGTGGACTTGGTACTCACTGCGCGACCTCGAGGATCTGGCAGGCGAGGGTGACGGCCCGGGCGAGGTCCAGGCCATCAACAGGGTCGACCTGCTCACCCGGTACTTGAACGACTACCGTTTCTTCCTCCAGAAGATCGGCACGTCGCACGACATGATCGACCTTGAGCCCGACTTCTGGGGCTACGTCCGGTCGCTCGGCGATCCGCACCAGGTTGCCGCGCAGGTCTCGGGCGCAGCTCCGACGGATTGCGGATCGCAGGAGAACAGCGCCGCCGGACTCAGCCGCTGCCTGATGTCGATGGCGCGCAAATATGCGCCGAACACCGCTGTGGGGCTCCACCTCACCTGCTGGGACTGGCAGACCAACACACAGGCATGCGTCAAGGACTACGCGAGCCTCGGGGCACAGAACGCCGACTTCCTGGTCACCGATGTGTCGGACCGGGACGCAGGCTGGTACGCACAGCCGGCCCACGGCGGCAGTGACCACTTCTGGACCGACCAGAAGGCCGCCGCCGCGCTCGGGTTCTACAAGACGATGGCCGAGTCCGTGGGCAAGCCAGTGGTCCTGTGGCAGATCCCCGTGGGCAACATGGCGCAGAACAACACTCTCAACCATTACAAGGACGACAAGGTGGACTGGTTCTTCGCGCACATGGACCAGGTGGCGAACGCCCATGTCGCCGGGCTGCTGTTCGGTGCGGGGCAGCAGGAACAGACATCGATCGAGTCCGACGGCGGAAACCTGATCCGCAAGACGATCGCCCATCACAACTCGGGCGGTACAGCGCTCAAGTAGGCGAAGGGGTTGATCGGGTTGATAGGTGACGGCGGCAAGCCGAGTTCGATCGCGAGGCATGAAAGTCCACAAAAGAGAGGAACCTCAGCCGACGCACGGCTGGGGTTCCTCAAGGCGGTGAGGATCGGTCAGCAGGTGGAGGTGCCCGCGCCGTAGACCGCTCGTCTACGTGCCGGCGCACCGCACCCGATCGCGGTCACCGTGGATCAAGCAGGTCAGCGTTGCAGGGTGAGGAGTCCCGGCCGCCACGGCAGTTGGTCGTAGGGGCCGCTCGCGGTGGGGGACTTGCCCTGGTAGAGGAACTGCAGGTTGCAGGGGTCGATGGTCATGGTCTGGTCGGGGTTGTTGCGGACCAGGTCACCGTGA
>NZ_JBIRXG010000126.1:0-1501 GCF_044388685.1 Streptomyces sp. NPDC020192
TCCGCCGGCTCACCCGTCAGATTCGACACGACCGGGATGCGCGGGGGCAGGAAGGTGATGTCCGCGAGGGCCGCCGTGAAGTCGTCCAGCATCGGCTCCATCAGCACCGAGTGGAACGCGTGCGACACCCGCAGCCGGGTGGTCTTCACACCTTGCGCCGTGAAGTACTCCCCGACGGCGACGACGGCGGTCTCCTCGCCGGACACCACCACCGAGCCCGGCGCGTTCAGCGCCGCGATCGACACCTCGTCAGTCAGGTGCGGCAGCACGTCCTCCTCCGGCGCGGCGATGGCGACCATCGCACCCCCGGCGGGAAGCGCCTGCATCAGACGGGCGCGCGCGGCCACCAGGCGGCACGCGTCCGCCAAGTCGAAGACGCCGGCCACATGGGCGGCGGCCACCTCACCGACCGAGTGCCCCAGCAGGTACTCCGCCTCCACACCGAAGGACTGAAGCAGACGGAACAACGCCACCTCGACCGCGAACAACGCGGGCTGCGCCCACCCCGTCGCGTTCAGCAACTCGGCATCCTCACCCCACACCACATCCCGCAGCGCAGACTCCAGATGCCGGTCCAACTCGGCCACGACCTCATCGAAAGCCGCCGCGAACACCACCGACTCCCCATACAGCCGACGGCCCATCCCCAGCCGCTGGGCGCCCTGGCCGGTGAACAGCACCGCCACCCGGTGCCCGTTCTTGGCCACACCCTCCGCCACGTTGGCACCCGGCTCACCGGCGGCCAGTGCGCGCAAGCCCTCGGTCAGCTCGCCGCGGTCGGCACCCACGACCACCGCGCGGTGCTCGAACAGCGAACGCGACAGCAGCGCCGCACCCGCATCGGCGAGGTTCAGCGGCTCCTCCGTGGAGACCGTGGACAGCAGGCGCTCGGCCTGTCCGCGCAGTGCCTGCTCCGTACGGGCCGACAGCACCCACGCCGTCTCCGTCTCGCTCTCGGCGACCGGCCCGGGCTCGGTGCCGGCGTCGGGCGCGGCTTCCAGGATCACGTGTGCGTTGGTGCCGGAGATGCCGAACGAGGAGACGCCCGCGCGGCGCGGACGGCCGGTCTCCGGCCACGGCATGGCCTCGGTCAGCAACCGCACCCGACCCTGGGTCCAGTCCACATGCGTGCTCGGCTCGTCCACATGCAGCGTCCGCGGCAACACACCATGCCGCATGGCCAACACCATCTTGATCACACCCGCCACACCCGCAGCCGCCTGCGTGTGACCGATGTTCGACTTCACGGCACCGAGCCACAGCGGCCGGTCCTCCGGACGGTCCTGGCCGTAGGTGGCCAGCACCGCCTGCGCCTCGATCGGGTCACCCAGCGTCGTACCCGTACCGTGCGCCTCCACCGCGTCCACATCGGCGGAGCCCAGACCGGCCGCGGCCAGCGCCTGCCTGATCACCCGCTGCTGCGACGGACCGTTCGGCGCCGTCAGACCGTTGGACGCACCATCCTGGTTCACCGCACTGGACCGCACCACCGCCAGCACCC
>NZ_JBIRXG010000127.1:0-1496 GCF_044388685.1 Streptomyces sp. NPDC020192
GGTGTCGCTGTTGCGTGGGACCGGTTCTTCGCGGGTACGGCAGCGCGTCGCGTCGACCTTCCGACGTACGCCTTCCAACGCGAACGCTTCTGGCTCGCTCCGCCCGTTGCCGGTCCCGCCGGCCTGGCGGGAGTGGGCCTCACGCCCACCGGGCACCCCCTGCTCGGGGCCGGCGTCGAACTGCCCGGCACGGACGCGGTCGCGTTCACCGGGAGTGTGTCGCTGAGCACGCATCCATGGCTGGCCGACCACGCCATCCTGGGGCCCGCCCTGCTGCCGGGCACGGCCTTCCTGGACCTCGCCCTCGCGGCGGGCGAGCACATCGGCTGCCCCCGGGTGGACGACCTCGCGCTGCAGGCCCCGCTGGCCCTCCCGGCCCACGGCTCGGTGCGTCTTCAGGTAAGGGTCGAGGGGACCGAATCCGACGGGCGCCGTCAGGTCGGCATCTACTCCCGGCCCGAGGACGACGAGGACGCCTGGACCCAGCACGCGATCGGTGTCCTGGCGCCCGAAACCGGCCCGGAACCCGAGGCGTTGACCGCATGGCCGCCGCAGGGCGCCGAACCCGTGTCCGTCGACGGTCTCTACGACGACCTGGCCGCCACGGGGTTCGCGTACGGCCCCCTCTTCCGCGGCCTGCGTGCCGCCTGGGTACGCGACGGCGCCGTCTACGCCGACATCGCCCTCCCGGACGAAACCGCCTCCGTCGCCGGCTACGGCCTGCACCCCGCGCTGCTCGACGCGGCCCTGCACGCCCTCGGCTGCGCCGACCTGGTCGAGGACTGGAAGGACGGCCAACTGCCCTTCGCGTGGACCGGCGCGCGTCTCCACGCCGTGGGCGCCCGCGCCCTGCGCGTCCGGCTCCGGGCCGAGAACGGCGGGATCGCGCTGACCGCGGCCGATGCCGGCGGACAGCCCGTGGCCGAGATCGAGGGAATCCGGCTGCGGCCCGTCGGCGACGCGCGGACCGTCCGTGCGACGGCGGGTGTACGGCCCTCCCGCATCGAGTGGGTTCCGGTCGCACCGGCGGACGACCACGCGGACGACGACGTCACCGTGGTCCCCGTGGCCGGGCGTACCGCCGACGGCGACCTGGTGGCCGAGGTGCGCACCGGTGTCGCCGCCGCCCTGGCCCGGCTCCAGGAGCACCTGGCCGAGGACCGGCCCGGACGGCTGCTGTTCGTCACCCGCGGCGCCGTCGCAGCCCTGGCCGACGAGGCGCCGGACCCGATGGCCGCCGCCGTGTGGGGCCTGGTGCGCTCGGCCCAGTCCGAGCACCCCGGCCGGTTCCTCCTCGCCGACCTCGCTCCGGACGACGACACCCCGGACTCGGCGGTCCTCCGCACCGACGAGCCCCAGATCGCCGTACGCAAGGGGGAGCTGCTTGCCCCGCGCCTTGCCCGTACCGGTGTCCGGTCTGACGGCGGTGTGCCGTTCGGTGCGGACGATGTGGTGCTGGTGACGGGTGGTACGGGTGCGCTGGGTCGTGTGGTGGC
>NZ_JBIRXG010000128.1:0-1465 GCF_044388685.1 Streptomyces sp. NPDC020192
ATCCAATGCCGTTGACTTTGGGCCGTGTTGGCGGTTCAACGGATACCAGGGGTGGTGTTCCGTGGCTGCTCGGCTGGTCGATCGTGTGGCGCTTGGGGATCTCACGGCGGTGTTTCCATCGGAGTTGGTGGACGCTGTGCTTGAGAAGAGTCAGCCTTGTGAGGTGCGTCAGCGGCTGCTTCCGCCACGGCTGATGGTGTACTTCATGCTGGCCAGGGCTTTGTTCTGCCCTGAGCCCTATCGTGAGGTGTTACGCCTGCTCGCGGAGCCGGCCCGAGACGAGCATGGCTGGGGACCATGGCGGGTGCCGGACAAGGCCGCGGTCTTCCGGGCCCGCCGGAAGTTGGGCGTTGAGCCGTTCCGAGAGCTGCTTGTGCATGCCGGTGCGGCGGTGGCGGACGAGCGGACGCCGGGTGCCTGCTGGCGGGGACTGCGGGTGATGGCCGTCGACGGCACCACGCTTGCGGTGGCGGACACCGCCGCGAACGAAGCGGCGCTGGGGCGGGTGCGGGCCAGGCCGGACAAGGGGCCGACCGGCTATCCGCTGGTCCGGCTGGCGGTGCTGGTCGAAGCCGGCACACACGTGATCGTGGACGCGGTCGCCGACTCCTACCGGGTCAAGGAGCGAGTCCTGGTCGAGGGCCTGGCTCCGTCCCTCGGGCCGGGGATGCTCGTGCTGGGTGACCGTGGTCTGCCCGGCGCGTATCTGTGGCAGGTGATGGCGGCCACCGGAGCCGATCTGCTGTGGCGCATCCCCGGCATCTGGAAACTCCCTGTCGAGAAGGCCCTCCCGGACGGTTCCTGGATCTCCACGGTCCACGGCGGCCGGGGCCGCAGTGTCCGTGCGCCGCAGGACATCCGCGTGCGCGTCATCGAGTACACACTGGACGTGCCAGGCCGCAAGCCCGGTGAGACATACCGCCTGATCACCACGTTGATGGACCCCGCCCGGGCGCCTGCGGCCGAACTGGCCGCGCTCTACGGCGAGCGCTGGGAAGTGGAGAACACCCTGGCCGAGCTGAAGACCACCCAGATCGGTACCCGCACCGTGCTGCCGAGCAAGAGCCCGGACCTGGTGTTCCAGGAGGTCTACGCACACCTGGCCGTCTACACCGGGCTGAGAGTGCTGATGCACGCGGCGGCCATGAACCGCAGCGAGCCTCTCGATCCCGACCGGCTGTCGTTCGCCGCCGCTCTGCGGGCAGCACGCCGCAGCATCACCTCACCACGCAGGGATTTTTCCCCCTCACCAGCCCTGCACGACGGAGCGTGAACTCCATGAGGAGATCAAACCGCCCCGCCGTCTGCGCACCGTGATCCGCCAGGCCAAACGGAAGATGTCCCGCTTCCTGTCCTGGAACCCCGACCGCCCGCGACCGCCCAAGCCCACCTGTTGGCCAGTCGAAACGCTGCAGGTCATACCTGCCATCGCACCCCCACCAGACCCCTAAGTCAACGGCATTGA
>NZ_JBIRXG010000129.1:0-1438 GCF_044388685.1 Streptomyces sp. NPDC020192
AACACCCCGCTGAGGGACGGCAGCGAGGAGTACCTCGACTCCGAGAAGTACCAACTCAGGCCCCGCGACTGGGAGTCGGCCGAACGGGAGGGCCGCAGCATCGCCCCGCTGATCACCCGGCTGAACACCGTCCGCCGCCGGCACCCCGCGCTACAGCGCCTGCGCAATCTCCGTTTCCACCCGACCGACAACGACGCCGTGCTCGCCTACAGCAAGAGCACGGGGACGGACACGGTCATCGTGGTCGTCAACCTCGACCCGCGTCACACCCAGGAGGCCACGGTCTCGTTGGACATGCCGCAACTCGGCCTGGACTGGGACGCCGCCCTGTCCGTACACGACGAACTGACGGGCGAGTCGTACCACTGGGGCAGGACCAACTACGTGCGTCTGACGCCCGGCAGCGCGCCGGCGCACGTGCTCCACGTCGGGCGATCGACGCCCCAGATCGGAGGGCCCGCAGCGTCATGACCGTCAACGAACCCGTGCACGACACGTTCGAGGACACTCCCGCCAAGGACCGGGACCCGGAGTGGTTCAAACGCGCCGTCTTCTACGAGGTCCTGGTCCGCTCCTTCCAGGACAGCAACGGCGACGGGATCGGCGACCTGAAGGGCCTGACCGCCAAGCTCGACTATCTGCAGTGGCTCGGCGTGGACTGTCTGTGGCTGCCGCCGTTCTTCAAGTCGCCGCTCAGGGACGGCGGTTACGACGTCTCCGACTACACCGCCGTACTCCCCGAGTTCGGTGACCTCGCCGACTTCGTGGAGTTCGTGGACGCCGCCCACCAGCGCGGCATGCGCGTCATCATCGACTTCGTCATGAACCACACCAGCGACCAGCACCCGTGGTTCCAGGAGTCCCGCAAGAACCCCGACGGCCCGTACGGGGACTATTACATGTGGGCCGACGACGACAAGCAGTACGAGGACGCGCGGATCATCTTCGTCGACACCGAGGCCTCCAACTGGACCTTCGACCCGGTGCGCGGCCAGTACTACTTCCACCGCTTCTTCTCGCACCAGCCCGACCTCAACTACGAGAACCCCGCCGTGCAGGAGGAGATCCTGGCGGCGCTGAAGTTCTGGCTGGACCTCGGCATCGACGGCTACCGGCTCGACGCGGTCCCCTATCTGTACGCCGAAGAGGGCACCAACTGCGAGAACCTGCCGGCGACCCATGAGTTCCTCAGGCGGGTACGCAAGGAGATCGACGCGATGTACCCGGACACCGTGCTGCTGGCGGAGGCCAACCAGTGGCCGGAGGACGTCGTCGACTACTTCGGGGACTACGGCTCCGGCGGCGACGAGTGCCACATGGCGTTCCACTTCCCCGTCATGCCGCGCATCTTCATGGCCGTACGCCGTGAGTCCCGCTACCCCGTCTCGGAAATCCTCGCCAAGACCCCGGCCATTCCCTCCGGCTGCCAGTGGGGCAT
>NZ_JBIRXG010000130.1:0-1425 GCF_044388685.1 Streptomyces sp. NPDC020192
CCGGGAGTTTCAATGACTGAGTCAAGCTGCCTGCGCGATCGGCGGGGCGGAGGTGAAGACCCTGTTGTCGCGCAGGAGCGCCCACAGCACGTCGACTCGTCGGCGGGCGAGGGCGATGATCGCCTGGACGTGCTTGAGTCCCTCGCCGCGCTTCTTGAGGTAGAAGGCGCGGTTGGGTCCCTCGCGGATGATGCTCGTCTGCGCCGACAGGTAGAACACTCGCTGCAGGCGGCGGCTATAGCGCTTGGGCCGATGCAGGTTGCCGGTGCGGCGCCCAGAGTCCCGCGGGACCGGCACCAGGCCGGCTGCCGAGGCGAGGTTCCCGGCATCGGCGAACGACGCGATGTCCCCGGCGGCGACGATGAATTCGGCTCCCAGAACCGGCCCCATGCCGGGCAGCGACTCGATGATCCCGGCTTGGGGATGCGTCCGGAAGGCTTCGCGGATCTGCTTGTCGAGGCGCTTGATCCGATCGTCCAGCGCCAGGATCTGAGTCGCCAGATCGGCGACGATCTGGCCGGCGACATCTTCGCCGGGCAACGCGGTGTGCTGGGCCTCAGCGGCTTCCAGGGCGATGGCGGCCACGGCGTCCGCGCCGCGCACGCTGCGGTGCGCCAGCCAGGCGGTCAGCCGGGCCCGGCCCCGGCGGCGGATCGCGGCCGGGGACTGATATCCGGTGAGCAGTACCAGTGCGCCCTTCTGCGCCGAGTAGTCGAAGGCCCTCTCCAGCGCGGGGAAGATGCCGGTCAGCACGTCCCGCAGCCGGTTGATCATCCGTACTCGGTCGGCGACCAGATCGGATCGGTGGGCGGTCATCAGGGCCAGGTCTGCGGCGAGCTGAGCGGGCACCTCGATGGCAGTGAAGTCCCGTCGGTGACGGACGGTTTCGGCAATGACGTAGGCGTCGCGTGCGTCAGTCTTGGCCTCCCCCCGGTAGGCGCCGGACATGCGGTTGACGGTGCGGCCGGGCACGTAGACGGCCTGCTGGCCATGCGCGGCGAGCAGAGCGAGCAGCAGCGCGGAGGCGGTGCCGGAGATGTCCACTGCCCAGTGGACTTCCTCGGCCAGGTCCAGGATTTCGCCAATGGCAGCCAGGATCGGGGTCTCGTCGTTATCGATCTTCTTGGACCACAGCGTTGTTCCGGTCTCGTCGACTACCGCGGCCCAGTGATGGCCCTTGCCCGCGTCGATGCCCGCCCACACTCGGTCGTGCCGCTGGTTCACTCGCCCCTCCTCGCCCCGCGCAACATGCCGTCGGCCCGAGGGACACCCCGCCATCAGCTCCGTAAACAGCGACCAATCCGCAATTTTCAATCAGTAGCCAGGGTGCCCAGGAGAGCCGGACGGCCACTCCTGGGGAACCACTGAAGGCAAGCCCTGTTCAGCCACATCCGACCCTCCCGGGCCACCCAACAACTTACGGAG
>NZ_JBIRXG010000131.1:0-1388 GCF_044388685.1 Streptomyces sp. NPDC020192
TGGTGTGACGTTGGGACATTGCCGCCGGTCAGGCGTTCGGGGTTCGCTTGGCTTGTGGCATGAGCATGCGCAAGTCGTACCCGAGCGATCTCACCGACGAGCAGTGGGAGCTCGTCGAACCCGTGATCACGGCGTGGAAGGCCCGGCATCCGTCGGTCAGCGGGCATCAGGGCAAGTACGCGATGCGGGAGATCGTGAACGCGATTCTCTACCAGAACCGCACGGGCTGTCAGTGGGAGCTCCTGCCCCATGACATGCCCCCGCCCGGAGCGGTGAAGTACTCCTTCTACCTCTGGCGCGACGAGGGCACCGACCAGGACGTTCATGACCTGCTGCGCTGGCAGCTGCGGGAGAAGCGGAAGCGATTAGCCGACCCGAGCCTGGTGGTCCTGGACACGCAGAGCATCCACGCCTCCGTCGGCGTCCCCGCCGACACGACCGGCCGGGATGCCGCGAAAAGGATGCCGGGCAGGAAGAGATGCCTGGCCGTGGACGTATTGGGCCTCGTCATTGACTGCGTCGTCCTGCCTGCCTCCGCGCACGAGAACAGTGCCGGCATCGCCCTGCTGGACGGTGTCGCCGCGCAGTGCGGCACGGTGAAGAAGGCGCTGGTCGACCAGGGCTTCAAGAAGAAGGTCGTCGATCACGGCAAGAACCACGGCATCGACGTGGAGATCGTCGAGCGCAACCCGGCCGACAAGGGCTTCGTTCCGCAGGCCAAGCGGTGGATCGTGGAGCAGACGAACGGGATCCTGATGTTCTACCGCCGTCTCGTACGCGACTACGAACACCGGCCCGCCTCCTCCCGCTCCCGCGTCCTGTGGGCGATGACCTCCGTCATGAGCCGCCGCCTCACCGGAGCCACCATCACCTCCTGGAGGACCGCGTGAGCGAGAACCCACAGCTCAAAGCCATCCTGGAACACATCGAGACCCGCGAGCGCGAACTGGCCGACCAGGCCGAGCAGTTCCGGGCCCGCATCGAAGAACTCACCCGGCAGCTCGGCGAGATCGACGCGGAGAGCGAGAACCTGCGCATCACCCGCAAGACCCTCCTCACTCTCCCCACGCCCCCACCCGCCGCCGAGCCGGAGCGTCCCGGCATCCCGGACCACCCCGCCTACCAGCAGATCCTCACCGCCCTGACCGACGCGGGCCGGCCGATGCGCGCCCGCGACCTCTGCCAGGCCCTCGACCTGCCGATCCTCCCGAAGAACACCGAAGGCATCCGCTCCAAGCTGAAGCGCCTGGTCAGCCGGGGCATCCTCGCCGAGCCCGAACCCGGCTTGTTCGCCCGCCCCGACGCATGAGGAGCATCCACCGCCCGCGACCAGCAGCCCTTCCCCAACCTCAACCACGAAACGGACAAGAGCTCACGTTCCGCACTCT
>NZ_JBIRXG010000132.1:0-1307 GCF_044388685.1 Streptomyces sp. NPDC020192
AGCGTCCTGAACCTGGTCATCGGCTACTGGGTTCCCCGCCTGGCCCGCGTCGAGCGGCCCCAGGCAGTCGCCTCGTCGATGGAGATCGGCATCCACAACGGTGCGCTCGCCGTCACCATCGCCCTCAGCCCCGCATTGCTGAACATGCCGGCCGCCGCGGTGACACCCGCGATCTACAGCCTCATCGCCTTCATCACCGCGGCGGTGGCAGCCTCCCTGCTCGCCCGGCGGTCCCGCACACTGCCCGTAACGGAACCGGCGAGCAGCACCTGACCGCCGCGTCGGAAGATTTCGTCCAGTGAGACGGTCGTGGCGCTACGAGGTCTGTGGTGCGGGTTCGCGGCGTTTGGCCGGGTCGTTGATCCAGGCGGTCTGGGGTATCTCGGGTGGTCGGGGGCGTCGGCCGGAGCGTTCGGGGTGGCGGGCGTATGCCTCGGCAGTCCCGAAGTGGACGGAGGCGGGGGTGTGCCAGCCAATACCCGAGTGCCGGTGCTCATGGTTGCAGTACGCGATGAACGCGTCGAACCACTCGCGGGCGTGGGCCAGCGAGTCGAACCGTTCGAGACAGTCCGGCATGTACTCCGTGGTCTTGAACTGGGCCTCGCCGTAGGGGTTGTCGTTGGAGACCTTCGACCGGGAGTGCGACCGGGTCACCCCGAGATCGATCAGCAGCTGGGAGACCTTCTTGCTCGTCATCGAGGTGCCGCGGCCCGCGTGCACCGCATCGGGCACGATCCCGTTGCGGGCCGCGATGTTCTCGCGGATCAACTCCTAGCTTGTACTCGGCGCTGAAAGTGCGGCGCTTCGGCCGAAGTGCCGGGTCGGATCCGGTGGGCTTGGTGCCGGCCATGAGGGGGTGGCTCTCCTGTCGCACCCTCTCGGGCTAACCCGCCGAAGCGGGACGTCTCACCAAAGGCTGACCGAGAGGACACCGCGAACGCTCCCGTCGCGGGCCTTGCGTCAGCCCCACTCTCACTCGATAGTGTGGCCTATCGGATTGGGATCCCTATCCGATAGGAACCCCTATCCGGCATCGTCGAGCGTCTTGACGCGAACAGACAGGTGGGATGCATGACACAACGCGTGACCAAGAGACGACGGGAGACGAACGAGCGCCTGCTCGACGCAGCTGAGCAGGCGTTCGCCGAGTGCGGATTTCACGGGGTTTCGATCGCGGAGCTGTGCGCACGGGCCGGCTACACGACCGGCGCGTTCTATTCGAACTATGGCTCCAAGGATGAACTCTTCCTTGCGCTGTTCACTCGACGCTCCGAGATCGTCCTGAAACAGCTGGGTGAGGCGGTGGA
>NZ_JBIRXG010000133.1:0-1190 GCF_044388685.1 Streptomyces sp. NPDC020192
TGAGCCTTTTCCAACCTCGTGGTGAGGGTGGCTGCTTGGTCGCGGAGGTCTGTACAACGCAGTGAAGCTCCCGGTAGACGGGTTCACGACCAAGATCACCCGTTGTCCGCCAGGAGCTTCCGTGCTTGTCTACCCGTCCGGGATCGACCTCTCCAGTTCGACCCTGCGGTTCCTCGCCCGTCACCTGCGTCAGCGCCGCCGTGAGATCGGCAGCCGGTGGCGACGCCTGGCAGCGGGACGCCAGGCACTCCTCACCCTTGCGCACCTGCGATGCGGCGACACCTATGGCCGGCTCGCCGCGGCATTCAACGTCGGCATCGCCACTGTCTACCGCTACATCCGCGAAGCCGTCGACGTCCTGGCCGCCCCCGCCCCCACACTTGAACAAGCCGTCGGCACCGCGGCGACCAAAGCGTTCGTGATCCTGGACGGCACCCTGCTGCCGATCGACCGCATCGCCGCCGACCGCCCCTTCTACTCCGGCAAGCACAAGAAGCACGGCATGAACGTGCAGGTCATCACCGACCCCTTCGGCCGCCTGCTCTGGGCTTCGGCCGCACTACCGGGAGCGGTTCACGACATAAAGGCTGCCCGCCTCCACGGCATCCCGGCCGCTTTGGCCCAAGCCGGCGTCCGCTGCTGGGCGGACAAGGCGTACCAAGGAGCAGGCGGCACCGTCCGTGTCCCCTACCGCGGTCGCTGGGACAAACTCTCCGAAGGCCAGCGAGCCGTCAACACCTCCCACGCCAAGATCCGAGCCCTCGGCGAGCAGGCCACGGCCACCCTCAAGACCTGGCGCCTCCTGCGCAAACTCCGTTGCAGTACGACCCGCATCACCACCATCGTCAAGGCCATCCTCGCCCTGCATCCCGCAGCGCACTGACGAGACCGGGATCAACAACACAGAAGGGACCCAGCATCTTGCCTGACGTCAAAGTCACCTACGACACGACCGCGAATGCGGCGTACATATACTTCACCGACCCGCAGGCCAGCGTGAGATCAGCACATACCTATCCCTGCGATCCGATCGATGTCGACGGCATGATCAACCTCGACTTCGACGAGCAAGGCCGCCTCATCGGCATCGAGGTCCTAGCCGCCAGGTCGAAGCTCCCCGAGTACCTGCTCCAAGCCGCTGAGCGGCTGGATTCCGAGGGAAGTTGAGCCCGGGAGCAGCCCGGCGATTG
>NZ_JBIRXG010000134.1:0-1132 GCF_044388685.1 Streptomyces sp. NPDC020192
CGACGGCCAGTCTCGCCTTCTCGGATCGATGAGCCCGAAACGCCGTTGCCGCGCGACTCAGGTGTCGAGGAGTTCCGGCACGAAGATGTCCTGGCACGTCAGCTTTCGCTTCGACAGGCCCTGCTCGTGGTGGTAGCGCAAGAAGGTGTCGATGGCCTTGCGGTTCGCGGTGACGCCGTAGGGCCACCAGTCGTCGCCGAGCAGCTGACGGTTCTGCTCGAACAGCGTGCTGAACCACGGCGTGATGAGGCTCATGTGCTGCTTGGTGGCGTCGTCGAGGTACGTGCGCTGGGCGAGTTGCTTGGCTTGCGTGAAGGCGTCGTACACGGCCCGTGCGAGGCCCGGCCGATGTGCCAGTTCCCTGCGGATCGCGATGATGTGCATCGGGGGGAAGATCCCGGTGCGGCGGTAGTAGTCGCGTTCCACGGCCTCGTAGTCGGGGAACAGGCGGGCGACCTTCGGGGAGCCGTCCAGCACGGCCTGCGGTACGTCGACGGAGATCAGTGCGTCGATCTCGCCGGATTCGAGCATGGCTCCGAGGGTCTGGCCGTCCTCCGCGTGGCGCACGTCGACGCCGTCCGGGACGGGCTGCGGGACCCAGTCGAAGGCGGGGATGGGGTGGTTGGTGCCGCCGATCACCCAGCGGCACTGGTCGGGGGTCACGCCGTACTCGTCGGCCAGGATGCCCTTCGGCCAGATCCCGGCGTCGTGGCCGTAGAGAGCGAACTCGCCGACGGTCCGGCCGGCCAGGTCCTGCGGCTTCACGATCCCGCCGGCGGTGTTCACGAAGATCGCCGAGTGGCGGAAGTTGCGGTTCGGCAGGATCGGCAGCGCCAGGAACGGCGTGTCGTCGAGGTCGAAGGTGCGCAGGAAGTAGGTGAGACCCAGCTCGGCGAGGTCGTAGTGTCCCTCGACGGCGCGGCGGAAGATGTCCGACACGAGCGGTGCCGTCTCGAACACCGCGTCCACCCCGTCGACCGTGACCCGGCCGTCGAACAGTGCCTCGGTGTGCTCGTAGGCGTAGACGCCGATGCTCAGCTCGGTGCTCATCAGTGGATCTCCTCTCCGGGAGTCCGCGGAGTGGCCCGCTTCCGTAAATGATCGTTCACTTTTAGGGTGTTCCCGGAACGGT
>NZ_JBIRXG010000135.1:0-1082 GCF_044388685.1 Streptomyces sp. NPDC020192
GGTGAGCCGGTCGGCAATGTGGCAAGCGGTGTTGCTCGGAGTGGTCAGGGTCGTCGGGTGGTGTTCGTTTTCCCGGGGCAGGGTGCTCAGTGGGTGGGTATGGCGTCGGGTCTGCTGGGTGGTTGTGGGGTGTTCCGGGAGTCGATGGCGGAGTGTGCTGAGGCGTTGGCGCCGTTTGTGGACTGGTCGCTGTTGGAGGTGTTGGAGGATGAGGCGGCGCTGTCGCGGGTGGATGTGGTGCAGCCTGTGTTGTGGGCGGTGATGGTGTCGTTGGCGCGGGTGTGGCGTTCGTGGGGTGTGGAGCCGGCGGCGGTGGTGGGTCATTCGCAGGGTGAGATCGCGGCTGCGTGTGTGGCTGGTGGTCTGTCGCTGTCCGATGGTGCGCGGGTGGTGGCGTTGCGCAGTCGGGCTATTGCGGGGGTGTTGGCGGGTCAAGGTGGCATGGTGGCGGTGTCGCTGCCGGTGGATCAGGTGCGTGGGTTGCTGCCTGAGGGTGTGTCGGTGGCTGTGGTCAATGGTCCTGGTGCGGTGGTGGTGGCTGGTCCGGTGGAGGCGCTGGATGTGGTGGTGGCGCGGTGTGAGGAGTTGGGGGTGCGGGCGCGGCGGGTGCCGGTGGACTATGCCTCGCATTCGGCGTATGTGGAGTTGATCGAGGACCGGCTGATGTCGGATCTGGCGGGGCTTGCTCCGGTGTCGGGTGCGGTGTCGATGTATTCGTCCGTCTGCGGTGAGCGGATCGACACGGCGGGGCTGGATGCGGGGTACTGGTACCGGAATCTGCGGGAGACGGTGGAGTTCGAGCAGGCCACTCGTGCTGTGTCCGGGGACGGGTTCACCGTGTTCGTGGAGGTCAGCCCGCATCCCGTTCTCACTATGGCGGTGCAGGACACTCTTGGTGAGGATGTCGTGGTGGCCGGCACCCTGCGTCGTAATGAAGGGGGGTTGGAGCGGTTCCTGCTGTCGGCGGCGGAGTTGTTCGTGCGTGGTGTCCCGGTGGCCTGGGAGGGCCTGTTCGCGGGTGTCGAGCCGGGGCGGGTGAGCTTGCCGACGTACGCGTTCCAGCGGCGCCGGTACTGGCCGCA
>NZ_JBIRXG010000136.1:0-1021 GCF_044388685.1 Streptomyces sp. NPDC020192
AACCCCGAGGCGGCCCAAGCGCTCGCCCGCCATGACGCGGCGATCCGGGCGGCAATGGCGGAGTTGCTCGCACCACTCCTCGCGGCCACACCGAGCAAGGTGACCGAGACGGATCTCGACATGCTGCTGCGCGTCGTCGTCGCTATCCGGGAAGGCGGGCTCGCCCAGAGCCTGGTGGAACCGGCAGCGCTCCCGCACGGCGAGTTGGAACGCCGGTTCCTGCCCGCGCTGCTGGGAGGGCTGTGATGGCGCCGTGTATCGAGCAGTGGTGGTCCGAAGGGGAACTGGTCCCGCTCACCGTCGCGGGAGTCCCGCGCCAGGTGTTCGTCCGCCGCATCGGCAGCGGTCCCGTGATGACCCTGCTCCACGGGTTCCCCAGTTCGTCGCACGACTGGGCCCGGGCGGTTCCTGTTCTCGCCGCTCGCCACACCCTCCTCATACCGGATTTCCTCGGCTTCGGCGCGAGCGAGAAGCCGGCCGATCACGACTACTCGATCCACGAGCAGGCCGATTTGGTGGTCGCGTTGTGGCAGCACGAGGCGGTGACCTCGACGCATCTGGTGGCGCACGACTACGGGGCCACCGTGGCGCAGGAGCTGCTCGCGCGCGGCGCCGACGGGTCATTGAGGAGTCGGATCACGAGCCTGACGCTGCTGAACGGCGGCATCTACCCGGAACTCCACCGGCCGGAAGCGGCCCAGACGGCGCTGCTCGATCCGGAAACCGGCCCCCGGCTCAGCGCAGCACTGACCGGCGAGCTCATGGCCACCGCCCTCGCACCGACCTTCGCCGAGCACTACGACCCGAGCGCCGACACAGCCGCGATGTGGAAGAGCATGAGCCGCGGTGACGGCCACCTGAACTCCCACCGGTTGATCCACTACATCACCGACCGGACTGCCCACCGCGACCGATGGGTGGCAGCCATGGAGACCAGCGATCTGCCCAAGACGTTCATCTGGGGCCTGCGGGACCCCGTCGCGGGTGCCCACATCGCCGAGCGGATCGCCCAACGCATGCC
>NZ_JBIRXG010000137.1:0-1011 GCF_044388685.1 Streptomyces sp. NPDC020192
CCGTTGCTCGCACCGTCCTGGTTGACGGCGGATCCCCGTACGACGGCCAGGACCCGGTGCCCATGACGCTGCGCGTCCGACAGCCGCTCGACGAGGAGTACGCCGACGCCTTCGGAGAACCCCGTGCCGTCGGCCGCCGCCGCGAAGGCCTTGCAGCGCCCGTCGGCCGAGATCACCCGCTGCCTGCTGAACTCCACGAACTCCAGGGGTGTTGCCATGACCGCGACACCGCTCGCGAGCGCCATCGTGCACTCGCCGTTGCGCAGCGCCTGGGCGGCCAGATGCAGTGCCACCAAGGACGACGAGCAGGCGGTGTCGACCGTGACCGCGGGCCCTTCGAGACCGAAGGTGTACGCCACACGCCCCGAGGCGACGCTGGAGGACGTGCCCGTACCCAGATAACCCTCGATGTCCTCGGGCGTCCTGTGCAGCCCGGTGCCGTAGCCCGTGTTGACCGCGCCGACGAAGACTCCGGTCTGACTTCCGCGCAGACTCCGCGGGTTGATGCCCGCGCGTTCGAGCACCTCCCAGGAAGCCTCCAGAAGAAGTCGCTGCTGCGGGTCCATCGCCAGTGCCTCGCGCGGCGAGATGCCGAAGAGCTGCGCGTCGAAGTCGGCGGCGTCGTAGAGGAACGCACCGGAGCGGGTGTACGACGTGCCCGGCCGCTCGGGGTCGGGGTCGTACAGGCCCTCCAGGTCCCAGCCGCGGTCGACCGGGAACTCGGACACGACGTCACGGCCTTCGAGGACGCACTGCCACAGGTCGTCGGGCGAGTCGATCCCGCCGGGGAAGCGGCAGGCCATGCCGACGATGGCGATGGGTTCGTCGGTTGCGGTGGCCGTCACGGGCGTCGCGGCGGCCGTGCCGCTGTCCGTGCCGGTGGTTTGTTGGTGGAGGTGGTGGGTGAGGGCGTTGGGGGTGGGGTGGTCGAAGGTGAGGGTGGCGGGGAGGGTGAGTCCGGTGGCGGTGGTGAGTCGGTTGCGGAGTTCGACGCTGGTGAGGGAGTCGAAT